>NZ_JBIWDH010000014.1:81297-102765 GCF_044761885.1 Lysinibacillus sp. NPDC097231
TGTCGCTTCGCTTTCGCACAGATAAAAACATTTGTTGTTGCTGTCGCTTCGCTTTCGCACAGATAAAAACATTTGTTGTTGCTGTCGCTTCGCTTTCGCACAGATAAAAACATTTGTTGCTGTCGCTCCGCTTTCGCACAGATAAAAACATTTGTTGTTGCTGCCGCTACGTTGCACTACGCTTTCGTACATACAAAACCTCGTTGCTGTCGCTTCTCTCTATTTTAAGTAGGTACCTATTAGATGAAGATAAAGAAAAAAAGAAATGAATGTGAAACGAATTACGGTAATCGTAATCAAGTCCAAATTTCGAATTAAAGTAAGCCCAATTCGTAATTTAGACTTCTGCTAGGAAACTAGCATCCATTTCACATTCATTTTTCTATGTATAGTTAAGAAATAAATTCCCGCTATGCGAAACTAAATTTGCCAGAGGTTTATCTTCATCCAAATATTCCCTAACTACTGATCACTTTTTCATTTAGTTGAATGAAGATAATTCCTCCTTTTTAGTTGCCAGTACTTGATTTGGAGTCATCGCCAATGTAATAGACGCTAGTTACCTTCCAGCCCCCATCCTCTTTGACGAATACTGTAACTTGTTGTCCTGCACTTTCATGCTTCACATTTGTTTTAGTTTGCACTAAATGTAATGCCATATTTGAATGGACCTGCGCTTCATTTGCGCTATATTTTATAATTGTAGTATCATTTGCATCTCGTTTAACGTCTGACTGATCAAATACTTCTGTCGTGTATTTTTTTTCTTCTTCATAATTGAAACCTTTTGGATTCTTCGAGATTGTTTCCATATAACGATCAATTTCTTTTGCATTAAAAGCTGCAATATACTCATCAAAAGCCGCTAATATTGCTTTTTCATCTTCACTTGGAACATTGGAAGCTTTTTCTATATTACCACCCATCATTTCAAAGCCTACTGTCCCATCCTCTATCACTTTTGCACTATCTTCTGCACTCATCTCTTCATTTTTATTACTACAGGCAGTCAATATTAATAAGGTAAAAACTGCTAGAAAACTTTTCTTTAACATCAAAAAACCTCCCGCGCATATTGTAGCATATAAATCCCGATGTAGGAATTTTGTTGTGCATTTTCAACATTTAGGCGCTACATCTTCCTTATGACGCCCATGACTTTAAAATGTTTCACAATTTTTGCGATCACTATGATTAAATTATGACACTTCGTATAGAGATTTTCGTAATTGCGTCCACATTAAAAGCATTTGCTAAATGAAGATAAAAAAACTGCTTTAAAAACTACTAAATAGAAGTAGCTTTTAAAGACAGCTTTTCATTTCTTACTATGGAATTATCGTACTTCCACCCAGCCATTTTTGATGGCTGTTACAACAGCTTGTGTACGGTCGTTTACATTCATTTTTTGTAAAATGCTTGAAACATGGTTTTTAACTGTTTTCTCAGAGATAAACAGTGTCTCACCAATTGTACGGTTAGATTGACCATCTGTTAATAATTGTAATACTTCACATTCACGTTTTGTTAGTAAATGGAATGGGCGACGAATTTCTGTTTGATGGAAGTTACCTTTATTTTCATGTTCAGAAAGACGGCGGAATTCTGCAACTAAATTTTTAGTTACTTTTGGATGTAAATAAGATCCACCATTTGCAACTACTTTAATGGCTTCGACGATTTCGTCAGCATCCATCTCTTTTAGCATATAACCAAGTGCACCTGATTTAAGTGCGTGTGTTACATATGTTTCATCATCATGAATAGATAGCATAATAACTTTTGCATCTGGGAAATCGTTTATTAACTCAGCCGTAGCCTCTACTCCATTTTTACCCGGCATATTAATATCCATTAGTACAACATCTGGTTGGTTTTCAGCATATAAGGAAACCACATCTGTACCATCATCACCTTCTGCTACTACATCAAACGTATCTTCGAAATCTAAAATACGTTTTACTCCTTCGCGGAATAGCTGGTGATCGTCTACAATAATAATCTTCGTCATTTGTCTTTACCCCCTAAATTTCTACACCAATTACTTTTACTCGACCTCTAACGGAATTTTAAATAGGACCGTCGTGCCGCGATTTATTTCACTTTTAATTGAGATAGTACCATCTAATATATCGATACGTTCTCGCATTCCTAAAATCCCAAATGAATGGTCTTTAACAACTTGCACATCGAACCCTATGCCATCATCCTTTACGACAATATTTACGGCATTGTTCAGCCATTCAAGCTTTACCCAAATATCCTTACATTTCCCGTGTTTCATGGCATTCGTTACACATTCCTGCACTAAACGGAAAATAGATACTTCATAGTTTGAAGGTATACGTTTTTCGGTGCTTCTCGATTGGAAATGAATTTCAACACCAGGATTATATTCAGTCACAGTTGATAAATATTTTTTTAATGTCGGAACAATTCCCAAATCGTCTAATGCCATTGGTCTTAAGTCATAGATAATACGCCGCACCTCAGATAATGCATCTCGTACCGTTTTCTTCAAATCAGCAATCTCTGTCAAAGCATATTCAATACCTTTTTCCCGGTACGTTCTTTCGATCAAATCTGTGCGCATCAAAACATTTGCCAGCATTTGAGCAGGTCCATCATGAATTTCCCTCGATAAACGTTTACGCTCTTCTTCTTGTGCCGCGATAATACGTATACCAAAATCTTGCTTCATTTTGGCTTGTTCAAGCGCTAGTCCAACATTTTTTAAATCTGATGTTAAGTAATTCAAAACGACATTAACTTGATTGACAATATGATCAGCACGTTCAATCGTATCGAGTAAGCCTCTTAATCTTCTCTCTAGATCATCTCTTTTATCGCGTAGCTGCTTTTCTTGTGTTTTAATAACGGAGAGCTTCACTTGAAAATCATGCGCAGTTTCATATGCATCTCTAACTTGTTCTTCGGTATAATTATCAAAAGCTTTACTCACTAACACAAGTCTTTGCTTTGCAAGTTGTGTACTTTTTTCTAAAGCATCGCCTTCATCAATGACAATTGAAATTTGTTTTCTAACAATTTCTAGCTCTTTTTGCATATCTTCAAAGCTTCTTCGGCTTTGTTCACTTATAATAAAGATATCATCTTTTGAGCTCATGATTGTTTCTAACATTCGATTAAATACGTCATCAAGCGACTTTAAATCGAAGGTATCATTTGAAAACATAGTGTACTCCCCAGTCTAATGTCTTATGATTACTTACTATTTTAGAAGACCAATTTCATATATTCTACAGTCTACACCTATTATAGCATCACAATGATAAAATTTAATGCTTTTTCTTTATGAAAATTACAGAATAGAACCCTACATTAAAGGAGAATGTCACACATGAGAGAAAACTATTTAACAGTAAAAGGATATGGAGAAAGCGAAATTGTTATTTCAAAATCTCGCTTCCTTACTTATATAGAACGTGCAGAAACGGAAGAGGATGCAATTTCTTTTATAGAACGCATAAAAAAAATGCATCATAGTGCTACACATAATTGTTCAGCCTATATTATTGGCGAACATGACCATATTCAAAAAGCAAATGATGACGGGGAACCTAGTGGCACAGCTGGCGTCCCTATGTTAGAGGTCTTAAAAAAGCAAGGCTTAAAGGATACGGTCGTGGTTGTCACACGTTACTTCGGTGGCATTAAGCTTGGCGGTGGCGGTCTTATTCGTGCTTATGGTAAAGCGACAACAGAAGGCTTACTCGCTGCACAAGTAGTTGAACGCAAGCTACACCATTTCATGAAAATTGCCATTGATTATACATGGCTTGGTAAAGTAGAAAATGAAATTCGTAGTTCTTCGTATACATTAGAAGAAATTCATTACTTAGAAGGCGTAGACATCATAGTATCTGTGCCGAAAGAAGAAGAACAACAGTTTCGCAACTGGGTTACAGAAATGACAAATGGGCAAACAAACATTACTTTTGAGGAAGCGCAATTTATTGAATTTATTGTAAAATAAATAGTTTTAATTGTCGAAACTTAAGAAGCATAGTATAATTTTAATGTTAACCTAGTTTATCAAATTGCCTAGTAAGATACTTACATTTGAATAAAATATAGTAATTGAATTAGTATCCCCATAACTTAGAGGAGAATTTAAATGAAAAATAGAGCTATTAAAAAGAACAAAAAGAGGTCTTCTAAAGCTTCCTTAATAATAAAAGTTTCTCTACTTCTCGTTGCTAGTTTAGCAATTTGTGTAACTGCTTATGCTGTTTATCTATCTAAACAAGCGGAACATGCAGTAAACTCAGCACATGAAGACTTAGAAGGACGAGAAATTTCTACGCTTCGCGAAGAAAAAGTAGAGCCAGTACACGATAATGTATCAATTTTATTTGTCGGTATTGATGATGGTGATAAGCGTGGGCAAGGTGCGGATCATTCTCGTTCCGATGCGCTTGTTTTAGCTACATTAAATAATAAAACGCATACAATTAAAATGTTAAGCATTCCTCGTGATTCATACGTTTATATTCCTAAAGTAGGATATAAAGATAAAATTACCCATGCCCATGCTTACGGTGGCACACTGGCAACAATCGATACTGTTGAAGAGTTATTAGATATCCCAATCGACTATTATGTACGTATGAATTTCAATGCTTTTATTGACGTGGTTGATGCATTAGGTGGCATTGAAGCTGAAGTACCTTATGCGTTACATGAATTAGACGAATTCGACAAGTATACAATCAACCTACAGCCAGGTCTACAGCAGTTAAACGGTAGCCAAGCACTTGCACTCGCAAGAACACGTAAACAAGATAGTGATATTGAGCGTGGTAAGCGTCAACAAGAAATTCTTTCTGCTATTATCAAAAAAGTTGCTTCTGTTGACTCAATAACAAAATACGATGATGTTATTAAGGCAATTGGTGATAACATGAAGACTAATATGACATTTACTGAAATGAAATCCTTCTTGTCCTATTTATCAAAGGGTGCACCACGTATTGACACTTTAAATTTAGATGGCGTTGATGATACGTCTACTGGCGTATATTATTACCAATTAAATCAAGATTCTGTTAACGAAGTGAAAGAAACAATGAAAAATCATCTTGGCTTAAATAAGGCTTCAACAAGCCTCACAAATAACAATACTGACACAAACAGCGCTGCAAGCGAAGAAACTTCGGCGAATGAATCATCCCAATAAATCTAAAAGCCTTTCCACTTTCAATTCGTGGAAAGGCTTTTTATTTGAGATTCTATTGAAGGCTACTCCAACGTTTCGACGACTATCACCCTTAGGAACGCTTAATTCATCATTATTATGGTTCTTATCCGGCGCTTTCTCTTCTTTCCATCGCTTTGTCTCTTCTATCCGTCTCTTTTCTCCTTTTATCCTTCACTTTACCTGCTCTATCCTTCGCTTCGCCTGTTCTATCCACCGCTTCCTCTTCTATCCGTCGCTTTACCTGCTCTATCCTTCGCTGCTCTCCTTTTATCCTTCACTTTACCTGCTCTATCCTTCACTTTGCCTGTTCTATCTGTCGCTTTCTCCTCTATCCGTCGCTTCTCCCCTTTTATCCTTTACTTTGCCTGCTCTATCCTTCTCTTTGCCTCTTCTATCCGCCGATCTCTCTTCTATCTGTCGCTTTTCCCCTTTTATCCTTCACTTTACCTACTCTATCCGTCTCTTCTCCCCTTTTATCCTTCACTTTGCCTGTTCCATCCTTCTCTTTTCCTGTTCTATCCGCCGCTTTCTCTTCTATCCGTCGCTTCCTGCTCTATCCATCACTTCTCCCCTTATATCCTTCACTTTATCCGCTCTATCCGTCGCTTTGCCTGCTCTTTCCTTCACTTTTCCTGTACCGTCCGTCTTTCTCTTCTACCCATCAATTCAACAATTCTAAAAAAAACATAAAAAAAGCAATCACACAAAATGTATGATTGCCTTTATATTTTATTTACTGAATATCCGTACAAAATTCAATAATGGCTTATAGTTTTTACCAGCGAGTCCGATGATTTCAACACAAATCTCAATGGCTGTTAAAATAACTGCAACGAGTAAAATTGCGCCCCATAGTTTTGCCATAGAGAAGATAATTGCGGCTAAACCAAACATCATTGCAATCCCATAAATAAGGAGCACTGTTTGACGATGTGTAAAGCCCATATCCAATAGACGGTGATGTAAGTGTGATTTATCGGGATCGGACCATTTTTGCTTCATGCGCAAACGACGTACAATCGCAAAGAATGTGTCTGATATTGGGACACCCAACATAATAACAGGGATAATTAATGATACGAATGTAACATTTTTAAAACCAAGTAACGCGAGCACCGATATCATAAATCCAAGGAATAATGCTCCTGTATCCCCCATGAAAATTTTCGCAGGGTGGAAATTATAAAATAGGAAGCCAATTGATGCTACTGCCAAAATAGCCGAAACTGCTAATACAAAAACATTCCCCATAATAAATGCCATGACACTTAGGGTAATTAGTGCAATCGTTGAGACACCAGCAGCTAGACCATCTAGGCCATCAATTAAATTAATGGCATTGGTAATGCCAACAATCCAAAGAATCGTTAACGGGATACTAAGTAACCCAAAATCTAGTGCACCAAAAAACGGTAAATTAACTGTATCAATTTGAATACCGCCTACAAAAACAACGATAAGTGCTGCTATTAGTTGTCCTAGCATTTTTGCCTTCGCAGAAATTTCACGCATATCATCGACAACACCTGTTACAACGATGATACAAGCTCCGATGATTATTGCCAATAAATAATCGCTGCTACCATTTTTAGCATGTATCAAATATGGATATAAAATCGCTACACCTATTATAAAAGCAAGGAAAATTGCTAATCCGCCAAGTCTTGGCATAATTCGTGCATGAACTTTTCGATAGTTTGGTGCGTCAACTGCACCTATTCTAAACGCTAATCGTTTCACTAATGGAGTTAACAATATGGAAGCAACAAATGCTGCTATTAAAGACACGTAAAGAAGCATGTCTATCCTCCTCAAAAAATAATCTACATTGGAATCCAAATTGATTATAGCACGAACAAGCATTTAAATATACTTTTTCTAAACAATTCCCACCATTTCACAAATATTTCGCACCTTTTCATATCTATCGAATGCTATATGGTCAAATGTAGTCACCATTCGTAAAATTTGATAGAATAATGTAGTGTCTAGCATTTAGACAACTTTAAAGGAGCGTATATTTCATGTTCTCAATTTTCAAAAGTAATAAAGAGCAAACAAGTGCTCGTCAATTGAAGCGCTACTATAAAATAGTAGAACAAATTAATAATCTTGAAGAAAAATATGTCAACAAGTCAGATGCAGAATTACAAGAAATGACTTTTATTTTCAAAGATCGTTTACAACAAGGTGAACCTATTACATCCATTATTCCAGACGCATTTGCTGTTGTACGCGAAGCCTCAAAACGTGTATTAGGAATGCGACATTTTGATGTACAGCTTATAGGTGGTCTTGTATTAACTGAAGGCAACATTGCTGAAATGCCTACAGGTGAAGGTAAAACACTTGTCGCTTCCCTTCCCTCCTATGTACGTGCATTAGAAGGCAAAGGTGTTCATGTCATTACTGTCAATGATTACCTAGCAAAGCGTGACTTTGAGCTCGTTGGCCAGATTCACCGCTTCCTTGGCCTAACAGTTGGTTTAAATTTACCAATGATGGAGGCCGATGAAAAAAAGGAAGCCTATAATGCGGATATTACATATGGTGTTGGTACTGAATTTGGTTTCGATTACTTGCGTGATAATATGGCATATAGCTTAGCTGATAAAGTACAGCGTCCTTATCACTTCGCTATTATTGATGAAGTAGATAGTGTACTTATCGATGAGGCAAAAACACCACTTATTATCGCTGGTAAAATGCCATCTAACGCTGAATTACATCGCATTGCATCTATGTTAGCAAAACGTTTCAAAGTAGATGAAGATTATGATTTCGATGATGAAACGAAAGCTACTTCCCTAACAGATAAAGGTATTGAAAAAGTTGAGGCGGCCTTCAATGTAGATAATCTGTATGACTTAGAACACCAATCACTTTTCCATTATGTTATCCAAGCAGTTCGTGCACATGTCATGTTTAAACGTGATGTTGATTACATTGTTAAAGATGACAAAATTGAGCTTGTCGATATGTTTACTGGTCGTATTTTAGAAGGTCGTTCGCTATCTGATGGCTTACACCAAGCAATTGAAGCAAAAGAAGGCATAACGATCACTGACGAAAATAAATCACAGGCACAAATTACGATACAAAACTATTTCCGTATGTATCCGAAGCTTTCTGGAATGACAGGTACCGCGAAAACACAGGAAAAAGAAATTCGCGAAGTGTACGGCATGGAAGTAATTCAAATTCCAACAAACCGACCACGTCAACGTATCGATCAGCCTGATATTATTTTTGAAAAGCAAGAAGCTAAATACAAGTATGTGGCAGCAGAAGCAAAACGACGTCACGAAAAGGGACAACCCGTCTTAATCGGTACAACGTCTATATTGCAATCAGAAACAGTTGCCGAATACTTAAAAAAAGAAGGCTTAACATTCCAATTACTAAATGCTAAGACAGTTGAGCAAGAGGTTGAACTTATTTCGCAAGCTGGTCAAAAAGGTCGTATTACTGTAGCAACAAATATGGCTGGGCGTGGAACAGATATCATGTTAGGCGAAGATGTTCACGAACTTGGTGGTTTATATGTTCTTGGTACAGAAAAGCATGAAAGCAGACGTGTAGATAATCAGCTTCGTGGTCGTTCAGGACGTCAAGGTGACGTAGGCGAAAGCCGTTTCATACTCTCTATTGAAGATGATATGTTCCGCCGTTACGCAAAAGAAGAAGTTGAGAAATTCTCATCAAAAATGATGGTTGACGAAAATGGAATTATTCAAAATAAAGATGTACAAGAGCTGATTAACCGTACACAGCGTATTGTTGAAGGTTCCCAATACGGCATGCGTGAATACAACTTAAAATTAGACGATGTCATCAATGACCAACGTACAGTTATTTACGGTCTACGTGATAAAATTTTAGCTCGTGAAGACTTAATGGGCGAGTTAAAGAAAATGCTTCGTGAAACAGTTGAGTTTGCTATTCTTGATGCTGCACCAGAAGATGTTTCTTCCATAGAGTGGAATTACGATCACATGGAAAGTTCACTTAACTCGCTTTTCATTACGCCCGTCACAATTGATCGAGAAGTGGGCAAAGTAAAACAAATTTTAGCTGACGTTCAGCCTTCTGAGCAAGAGCTACTTGATCATTTAGAGAAATTTGCTGAAAATGAACAAGTATTAGCGGTTCTTCCACAAATCATGCTTAGTTACATTGATAGTGGCTGGATAAAAAATTTGGAGGCAATGGCACATTTAAAAGAAGGTATTGGTTTACGCCATTACCAGCAAGAAGATCCAATGCGAATTTACCAACGTGAGGGACTTGAATTATTCGGTAGAAATTTCCAGGAATTACGTCGTTCTATTATTATTGACATTACAGGCTACTTGAAAACAATTTAGGCATAACAGGAGGAACATTTATGAGCTTATTTTCATTCTTTAAAAAATCGGACAAAATCGTTCAAGAAAACACAATTGACTCAAAAGATTTACTAGGAAATGCTACAACGAATACAGGCGATAATCGTGATGTTGAGACGAAGCTTTCATTCCATCCAAATTGGGATGTACCACAGGAGCAAAAATACATTTTCAACTTCCTTGCGAATGAGCTAGAGCCATTGAAACCAAATCAATTATCTCTTTCTTCTATTAGTATTGAAGAAGACGAGCGCTCTGGTAAATGGCTTGTTCGTGCATTCTTCCGCTCATCCTTATCACAAGCGATTGAGTTAGGTGAAATCGAACTTTTCATCATGGATAAAAACGATGAGCTTGTTGCATCTAAAAAATTCGATTTTAAAGCACTTGGCACAATCCCAGCAGAAAGCGCTCGCCCATGGGTGTTTGAGTTCGAAAAAACTACACTCAAAGTAGATAAAGTTCCTGAAGATGGATGGAAAATTGCCTTCAATCTTGTTTCCCTTCGTGGTCATCAATTAGAATTAGATCCATCATGGGAAAAACAATTACCAGCAGCTCAAAAAGAAGAGCTAGCCAAAATCGTCAATACTTTACCAAAATTAGGTGAAACTGAAGTAAACTTCACTGGCTTACAAGCAAAAATGGCTGATAATGGCAACCTAAGTGTATCGATCTTTATCCGTAATGGACATAATAAAGCTATCAATCTAGAACAATTACCACTAGAAATTATTGATGCAACGGGTAAACAAATTGCTAAAGGTTCATTTAAAATGGATCCTGTACTAACTGTGCAACCAAACTCAACAAAGCCTTGGACATTTATTTTCCCAGCAGAGCTTGTTGATGCAAAAGACGCAGATCTTTCTCGTTGGACAGCACGCGTTACACAATAATATGGAAATCCCTTCTTTTTAGAAAGAAGGGATTTTTTAAATGAAAGAAGCGATTTCTGCATTAGCAAAAATCGCTTCTTGTTATTTCACATTATCAAAACGTTTATAAGCTACTATTCTTGTGGACCAGTAAGAGTAAGTAACGTCAGAAATTTCAACACCATCTGTTCCAGCATGGACAAATTTATTGTTACCAAGATAAATACCCATATGGGATATTCCATCTTTATACGTATTCTCGAAAAATACTAAATCCCCCGCTACCGGATTTTTAACTTGTGTTGTATTTCCATTAAAATATCCTTCACTACTGTCTCTTCCAATTTTTAAACCACTCTGATTAAAGGTATAGAAAATTAAGCCACTACAATCAAGTCCTTCAGGTGTGTTGCCTCCATAAAGATAAGGTGTTCCTACCAATGAATTCGCTAGGTCTACTGTATTTTTGTATACAGCTTGTCCATTAGCTGTAGGATCATTTGTCGTTACTTTTGATGATGTTCCCGCATCTGAAGTCCCGTTATTATGTATTTTTTCACCCTCGGGTATTGTAGCTACTGGAGATACTTTTAACACTTGTCCAATATAAATAGTGTCTGTCTTTAGTCCATTCCAATCCTTAATTTCATTTAGTGTCACATTATATTGCTTTGCAATTTTTGATAATGTGTCACCCTTCGCCACTGTATAGGCACTATTTGTTGGTTTTACAGTTGTTGATGGGTTCGAAGGTTTTGTTACTTCATTAGTAGATTGCTTTGAAATCTCAAGCTTTTGGGCTACATAAATCGTGTCTTGTGATAGATTATTCCACTTTTTTATGTCTTCTACTGTTACTTGATGGTTTTGGGCGATTTTAGATAAGGTATCTCCTTTTTGTACTGTATAGGCTGCTGCTTCTGCGGTTTGTATTGCGAAAAATGAAGTTGCAATAGTACTTAAAGCGAGAAATCTCCATTTTTTTGTCTTTTGCATACCCAATTGCCTCCGTTCATGTTAAAATATTTCCTTGTGTGTCTATCATACTAGAAAATTAACTATTCAAAAATCGGAAAAACCGACTATTTTTCAAACATTTCATCAATCCTATAAAATACGACGGAATCCGACTATCTTACGATAATATTTGAATTGCCAGATTACTATCCATATGATAACATACACTTCTGTATTTAAAATTTTTAGAAAGTTTTATCTTTTCAATCTTAAAGGAGTTTATTGTTTATGAATAACATCTTGTCTTTTATAAAAGGTAATTTAGCAGTAGGTTTACTTCTATTTGCCTTGTTCTTAGGTGCGGGAAATATTATCTTTCCACCTTTATTAGGTCAACAAGCTGGTGAACATATTACTGTCGCAATGATAGGTTTCTTGATAACAGGTGTCGGTTTACCACTACTAGCAATCGTTGCAGTTGCGAAAGCAGGAGGCGACTTACAACTACTTGCTAATCGTGTAAGTCCAGCTTTTGGTGTGATATTTACGTCCATCGTTTATTTAGCAATTGGTCCTTTCTTTGCAGTACCACGAACTGGCTCTGTATCCTACGAAATCGGGATTGCACCGTTCCTACCAGAAGCTGCAGCCGATCATTGGGCACCACTTTTCATAACGTCTATCTTGTTCTTTGCGTTTATACTCTACTTATCTCTTAATCCAACAAAATTAGTCGATCGAGTAGGAAAAATTTTAACCCCTGCACTTTTAGTCGTTATTTTATTATTAGCTGTTAAAAGCTTTATCTCTCCAATGGGTGAACCAGGAACAGCTATAGGAAACTATAAGGTAACACCTTTTGCTGAGGGCTTTGTGCAAGGTTACTTAACAATGGATGTCCTAAGTGCACTTGTGTTCGGGATTGTCATTTTGCAGGCATTACGTGATATGGGGATGAAGGATACAAAGAAGCAAGTCAATACGACGATATTTGCGGGCGTTGTTGCAGCTCTTGGTTTATCATTTGTCTATATCTCACTTAGCCATATCGGTAATACAAGTATTGATGCAATAGGTACTTCTATTAATGGCGGAGATATTATTGCAAAATCAGCAAAGGTTCTATTTGGTGATCTAGGGAGTATTATTTTATCTATTACAATTTTACTAGCTTGTATATCGACGGCTGTAGGTTTATTAACTGCCAATGCGCAATTTTTCAATAAGTTATTTCCGAAAATCTCTTATAAAACATTTTTAATTGTGTTCACTATTTTTAGTGCTGCCATTACAAATGTTGGTCTTTCTACAATCGTCAATGCGTCACTACCAGTCTTATTAATCATCTATCCGCTAGCGATGGTGTTAATGGTTCTGTCGCTAGCCGACAACTTCTATAAAGGTGGACAAATTGTTTACATTTTAGCATTAATTCCAACATTCTTTGTTAGTCTATATGGTGGTTTAAAGCAAATGGAAATTAACATTGCACCCTATGAAAGTATTTTAAAAGCCTTGCCATTATATGAGCAAAATCTTGGATGGCTTATACCTGCAATTGTTGGGGCATCTATCGGCTTTATCATTCATAAACTGATAAAGTGAAACTTCAATCAGTGGAGATCCATCCCACTGATTGTTAGTCTTCACCAATCGGGCTTTTACGGGCAGTTGTTTGCTTTACTTTCATCTAAAAGTCTTGTATTCATGCTTCACTTTCAGTACAGATAAAATTGCTGCCTGATTATGCGGGATGAAAAAATAATAGAATTGACTTTCCACTATCACTCCGTAATTTTTAATGATAAGAATCCGCTTCCTTTTCACGAATAAGTCTCAAGCTTCTCTTTAACCTTCTGCGTTTCTATAGAACTTGAATGATTACTTTTTTGTGAAAGGCAAGCAGATTCTTTTTATTTCATTTAATACCTCCATGCTATTCGCGCTCATTGGAAATTCATGTATAATATAAGTAGTTACTCAATATGTAAAACGTATCCATATGTGAAATTGTTTCTGTAAAAACCTACTATATTTCCTAGGGATCTACTCGCTAGTAAAAATTTCACTTTACAAAACTCCCTATCTTGAGTATCTAGAAAAGAGGTGTCCTATGAAAAAATTAATGTGGTCATTGGTTTTTGTTCTAAGTTTCTTCGTCTTTCCACTGACAAACACTTACGCTGCCAGTAATGATCAACTTCTTGTGAAAGAAATTAAGGAAATTGTTAAAGAAACCTATGTTGGGACAATCGATGGTGATTTAGCAAAGGCAAAATCAATTCCAGAAATCATTGATATGTTAGATCCTTATTCTACATATTTTACGAAGCAAGAATTTGAAAATTATATGAATAGTATTAACCTATCGACTATAGGGATTGGCGTGGTCATTGAAGAACATGAAGATGGCATTCATATTTTGCAAGTATTTGAAAGTAGTGGTGCCTTTGATGCTGGAGTAGTTGCCGGAGACATTATTATTGCAGTTAATGGGCAAACCATCGTAGGGCGCTCTTCACAGGAAGCTTCTTCCCTATTAATTGGTGATGAAGGTACTCAAGTTACCGTTACATTCCAACATAAAAATGGCACAACTTCTACCAAAACCATTACGCGCAAAAAATTCACCTTACCGAATGTACAATCTGAATTACTCTTTGGGAATGTAGGTTATATTTCGATGTCATCCTTCTCAGAAGATGGTGCGCAACTTGTGAAGAAAGGGCTTATTGAATTAAAACAACGTGGCGCTACTTCATTTATTTTTGATTTACAGAATAATGGTGGCGGTTATGTCGCAACAATGGAGGAACTTGTGGGTTTTTTCCCAAAAACTAAAATCGCCTATTTACTAGAAGAAGCGCATGCCTCCTATAAAATACCTGTATCTCCTCAAGATGTAAAATTCCCATTGGATACACGTATTCTTGTCAATCGATATAGTGCAAGTGCATCTGAAATGTTATCTGCCTCTCTTCAGGATCAGCACTCTGCTATCATATATGGTGAAACAACATATGGTAAGGGTGCCATGCAAGGCTTTTATGAATTACATGATGGAAGCTACTTAAAGCTAACTGTCGGTAAATTTACAGGTCCTTCTGGTCATACAATTAATGAAGTAGGTGTGAAACCGAATATTGCAACAAAAACAGCACCTATTTTTCAAGCTCATTATGATGCACTAAAAGCACAATATACAAATTATAAAGAGCTTACAAGTTTGAAAAATGTTGCGGATACTAAAAAATTAACAGTGAATCTTCCTCTAGCATACTCATCACTAATATCTGAGGATAAAATTAAGCTAATTGCTTTAGGGGAAAATGAAGTGCCTATTACTGCTAAATTAGATGGTCGTTCATTAATTGTAACTCCATCAAAACCTTTATCTCCAGGGCAAGAATATATGCTCCTTGCCCAACCTAAGACACAAAAAGCTAATAAAGGTATTTATCTGCATATCACAATGAAAAAATAATAAAATCCCTCTCACTAATTTCTCTATTAGTGAGAAGGATTTTTTTGTTTTCTGATATAAAGTCCCAACCTAAAATAATAATCTTATTTTCATTAGCTACGCATATAAGGCATAGTTTCTTCATTTGCATATTCTTGGTTCCTTTGATAAACAATCTGTGTTCCTACTAAATCACCAGTAACGTTGACAACGGTATTACCCATATCCACTATTGGAGAAACAGCCGCAATGATAGGAATTAATAAAACGAAAAATCCCACGCAATTTATTTTTGTTTCATAGTTTTCTTTTACCCCTAAAAAAAATGTGCCTCTTGAATCAAAAGGCACATTTCCTATATTTATTGACGCGCACTTTTCCCTAATGTTAACACAAAAATTCCTGTAAAAATAAATGCAACACCAAGCCATGATGTCCATGCTAAATATTCTCCAAGGAAAAAGGCTCCAAGTAATGCTGCTGTTAAAGGTTCTGCTAAACTTAGCGTTACAGCTGCTGAGGATGATACATCTCGCAGTCCTCCTAAAAACAGCACATATGCTAAACTTGTTGCCATTAATCCCATATAAAACATCGCCCAGATATTGACGGATGTGCCCATCCAGCTAAATCCGC
The DNA here is from genome assembly GCF_044761885.1 of Lysinibacillus sp. NPDC097231. Lineage (NCBI taxonomy): Bacteria > Bacillati > Bacillota > Bacilli > Caryophanales > Bacillaceae > Lysinibacillus > Lysinibacillus sp. NPDC097231. The sequence goes on from NZ_JBIWDH010000014.1 coordinate 96,841, forward strand.
CTTGCCATGCGAACGGTACTAACAATACGGAACATAACGAAAATGTCATGGCTACTGCAGGCAATGTCGCCGCTTTTTTTGTTAAGTGCTTGCTAACATTTGTATACAATGCAAACATACAGCCACCGCTGAGCGCAAGCAAAATGCCAAAGCCATTTACCGTTGTTTCACCGCCAACTGCAAACAATAAAATACATCCAAGAATGGCAAATGACGTGGAAATCATCCAAGTTTTTGCTGGCTTCACCTTCCAAAGGAGCCATTCCAGGATGCCCGCAAATACAGGGGCACTCCCAATCGTAGCAACAGTGCCGATAGCGACGCCTGTGTAACGGATCGATGAGAAAAAGAAGCCTTGAAAAAGTGCGATGAAAATAGCAGCTAGTATATTCCATTTCCATGGCCATGATTGCCAATGTATCATGCGAGCGGATAACGCAACGATTAGCAATGTGCCTCCACCAATCGCAGAACGAATGCAGGCAACGGCAACAGGAGAAATATCTCCCTGTAAAAATGTTTGTGTCGTACCAGTAGTTCCCCAAAGAACGGCAGAAAGTAAAATGATGCTATATGGTAAAATCCTCATGAAAGTCCTCCGTATATTATTTAAGTTCATGAAAGCACTTAACGGAGAGAAGTCACCACTTTTCCTCCACTAAGAGCAGAAAAGTGGTGATGGTACATCATTTTCAAATAATGGTGTCCAAAGCATATTTATTCACCTCAATCAACGAAAATAATTTAAACGATAGAACAGCTACTATCTTTCTTCTTTCAGAATTTTTTCCATGCTCTCAAATTCATCTTCAATATCTTGATTTCGTTTATATGTCACAAGACTTACAACAACTGCCACAAGTAAACATACGATAAAACCAGGTACAATTTCATATAATGTAGAAGTTAATACTTCTATCTTACCCCAAATAAATGCAGTCACCGCACCTGTTATCATCCCACTAATAGCACCATAGTTTGTTAACTTTCTCCAATATAATGATAATAAAATAATTGGACCGAATGCTGCACCGAAGCCTGCCCATGCAAAGCTTACTAAGTTTAAAACAGAGTTATCTGGATTCCAAGCTAAAATCCCTGCAACAATTGATACAACTAACACAGCCATACGCCCAACAAACACATAATGCTTATCACTTGCTGTTTTATTGAATAAAGCTTTGTAAATATCCTCTACAAGTGCCGAAGATGTTACGATTAATTGTGAAGAAATCGTACTCATAACAGCTGCTAAAATAGCAGCCAACATAATGCCCGCAATAAATGGATGGAATAAAATTTGTCCCATTACAATAAATACTGTTTCAGCATCTTTCAGCTCTCCACCATTTTGTTGGAAATAAGCTATACCAACTAAAGCTGTTGCAAGAGCACCTAATAAACTCAAGATCATCCAGCCTATACCAATACGTCTTGCCTGCTTTGTCTCTTTTACAGAGCTAATCGCCATAAAGCGAACGATAATGTGTGGTTGTCCAAAATAGCCTAAGCCCCATGCTACTGAAGAAATAAGAGCTGCAGCCGTAAGTGTTGACGGTAGTAAGTTTAAGTGTTCAGGATCAACGGCTTTGATCGAATCAATAGTATCTCCTAGTCCACCTGTTAAGAACAATCCAAATAAAGGTACAGCAATCAATGCTACAAACATTGTTAAACCTTGGATAAAGTCTGTATAACTAACAGCTAAAAACCCACCAAATAATGTATATGCTACAACTACACCTGATACAATTAATAAACCTGTATGATAATCATATCCAAATGAGCTATCGAAAAACTTACCGCCAGCTACCATACCTGACGATACATAAAACGTAAAGAATACTAAAATAATAATACCTGATGCAATTCTGATCAGCTTTGTATGATCACGCAAACGATTATCCAAGTAACTAGGAATCGTAATAGAATCGTTAGAAACTTGTGTGTATACACGTAATCTTGGTGCTACTAATAACCAGTTTAAATAAGCGCCTATTGTTAAACCGACGGCAATCCATGCCTCCACAATCCCCGATAAATAAATGGCACCTGGTAAGCCCATTAATAACCAACCTGACATATCTGCAGCACCTGCACTAAGTGCTGTTACAGCAGGTCCTAATGAACGCCCACCTAACATATAATCCGTCAAATTAGACGTTTTCATAAATGAATACCATCCAATTGCTAACATCACTACCATATAAATTACAATCGCAAGTAATTGATACATATTTTCTGACATATTTTTCCACCCCTATTTAGTCCTGTTTAGTTATTATTGATAGATAATGGCTCTTCATCATAACTTGTGGTGATGAACCTCGATAATTTAAAAAATCCTCCTTCGTCAAAATAATAAATCTATAAATTCTAAAATAAATCATAATTATCTTTTTGAAAAGTTTCATTTTTTTATCAATTGAAATTTTTCATGTTTTTATAGCTTAAGAAGTCAATAAACACAATGTCTCAAGCTCTATAAGATACTCCTTTAAAAATTTTTTGAAAAAATCTTATTGTTTTACTTTTCAAAAAAAGTGTTATAATCGCCAAGAAATTAAAATTTTTCTTTTCAGGGGGCATTTTCATGGCATTACGTGATTTTTTTATCGCACTTTCAGAAAATCAATTATTAAATAGCACCGCGCAAAAATACGGTTTACGCATGGGTGCACAAAGCGTTGTAGCAGGAACAACCATCCCAGAGGTTGTGCAAACAATTAAAGAATTAAACCGTGCAAATATTTCTTGTACTGTCGATAACCTTGGCGAGTTCGTCTTTGAGAAATCCGCAGCAACAGCAGCAAAAAACAATATTTTAGCAGTAATTCAAGCAATTCATGATGAGCAATTAGATGCCCATATTTCCCTTAAGCCTTCACAGCTAGGTCAAGATATTGATATCGACTTCTGCTATGAAAACTTAAAAGAAGTTGTGGCACTTGCACATCAATACAATATTTTCGTGAACTTTGATATGGAAAACTATGGTCGTTTACATAGCTCATTTGATTTACTAGATAAGCTACACAAAGAGTACGATAATGTTGGAACGGTTATTCAAGCGTACTTCTTCGAGTCAGACGAAAACATTGAAAAGTACAAAGATTTCCGTCTCCGTATTGTAAAAGGTGCATACAAAGAGGCTGAAGAGGTAGCTTATCAATCAAAAGTTGATATCGACCACAATTACTTGAAGCTAATTGAATATCATTTATTGCACGGGAAATTTACATCAATCGCAACACATGACCATAATGTTATCAACCATGTAAAACAATTTGTAAAACAGCATAATATCCCAAATGATAAATTTGAATTCCAAATGCTCTATGGTTTCCGTAAAGATATGCAATTAGACCTTGCACGCGAAGGCTATAACTTCTGTACATATTTACCGTTTGGTAATGATTGGTACGGATACTTTATGCGTCGTCTAGCAGAGCGTCCTCAAAATTTAGCGCTTGTGACAAAACAAGTGTTTAATAAGAAAACAAACACAGCGATTGGTTTAGGTGTGGCAGCGTTTGCTCTTGGCCGTCTATCTAAAAAATCTAAATAATAATAAAAAGCGAAAACATCGTTAATCAATGTTTTCGCTTTTTTTATTGAGCTTATAGTTTTTTACACGATATTGTAAGCTTTGTCGTCGTATCCCCAATGCGGCAGCAGTTTTTGAAATATTCCCTTGATGAAAATCTAGTGCCTTGGAAATATAATATTCCTCAACCTCTTTCATGTAGACATCGAGCGGTCTAATATCATTTGGATTTTTAATAATAAATAGATCTACCGTATCCTCTGCTCTATTATCATAGGAATGCTGGATTTTCCATTTAAAATGGGCTGGTAACATATGAATATCGATTACCGTTTCATTTGTCAGTAGCGAAGAAATCTCATCTAGCAACACTTCTAATTCCTTTAAATTTCCAGGCCAGTCATACTTAAAAAAGATTTCCTTTACTTCATCCGACAAGCCTTGAATCGACGAGCCAAATGTATCGCGATGTCGCTTGAAATAGTCGTCGACAAATGGCATAATATCTTCTTTTCGTTCCCGTAATGGCGGCACATAAATCGTAATGCCTGAAAATAGGCGATATAATTTTTTCGATAGCTGTTGTTCTTGAATTAAATCAATTGGGTCTTTGCCCACACTCGCGATTAGCATATGTTGATGATTTGGATAATTGTTGAAAAGTTCTACAATTTGCTCCTGAGCCTCCATCGATAAATATTCGATACGCTCAGCAAAAAAAGTGATTTTCTCCTTTTCAACAATGTATTTTTCAAATTGCTTTAATACCGTTTCTTCATCTCGCCGACAAATTAAAGCAATGAACATGTCATTTTTCACCTTTAAATCATGATGAATTCCCTCAGCAACCATATCGATTCCAGTACCCGATTCTCCAATTAAAACGACAGGCATTCGACTTAAAGCCACGATTTTCGCTTTTTCAATGACATCCTTCACGACTGCTGAAACAGCTGTGATAATATCAAATGTCAGCGGTGCACCATATCTTCTTAATGGCTGGTACATCATGTATTCAAGCTGTGTAATATCTCGTGCAAACTCCACAGCTCCTACTAAAACACCTTCATAGTGCAACGGATAAATATTGCTTATGTAGGTCACTTCTTGATTTTTTTTATTCCAATATGTTTTTTTAACATTGAGCACTGGCGTTTCAGAACTTAAGACCTTATAAATATCACTTTTTTCGATTTCGAAATCAATAATCTCTAAGGCGCGCCTCTCCTCAAACTCATCTTCATTAACGCCTTCTAATTCTCGCATCTTTTTATTGTATATGAGCAACTTGCCTTCCGTATCGACAACGCAAATCCCCATATCACCTTTTTCAATGACGTATTTATAAATACTTAGTAGTACATTATTATCCATCTTGTCCTCCTGTATTCCCTTAAGCTTATTCTAACACCAATACGAAAAACAGATGCAAAAATTAAAAAAATTTAAAAATTTAAGTTGAATAATGCCAAATAATATTGCATTATATAATTATCACAATCTTATAAGGTGCATAATCATTTGGCACTCTTTATCCATGGGAGGAAACTGACATGATTCCATACAAACACGAACCATTCACAGATTTTTCGCAAGAGGCTAACTACAACGCATATGTAGAAGCTTTAAATAAAGTTGAGAGTTATTTAGGTCAAGATTACCCACTGATTATCGGTGGTGAGCGCATTACAACAGAAGATAAAATTGTTTCTTATAACCCTGCAAAGAAAACAGAAGTTATTGGTCGCGTTTCAAAAGCAAGCAAAGACTTAGCTGAAAAAGCGATGCAAGCAGCAGATGAAACATTTAAAACTTGGAAAAAAGTAGATCCAGCTATTCGTGCGGACGTACTATTCAAAGCAGCAGCGATTATTCGCCGTCGTAAACATGAATTCTCTGCACTTTTAACAAAAGAAGCAGGTAAACCATGGGCTGAAGCGGATGCAGATACAGCAGAAGCCATCGATTTCTTAGAGTACTATGGTCGTCAAATGCTACGCATTAAAGACGGTCAACCAGTAGAAAGCCGTCCGAGTGAATACAACCGTTACGACTATATTCCATTAGGTATCGGTATCGTAATCTCTCCTTGGAACTTCCCGTTCGCTATCATGGCAGGGACAACAGTGGCAGCATTAGTAACTGGTAACACAGTATTGTTAAAACCAGCTTCAACAACACCAGTTGTGGCTTATAAATTTATCGAAGTATTAGAGCAAGCCGGTCTTCCAGCAGGTGCGGTAAACTTTGTACCTGGTTCTGGTGCGGAAGTTGGAGACTACTTAGTAGACCATCCAAAAACACGCTTCATCAGCTTCACTGGTTCACGTGATGTAGGTTTACGTATTAACCAACGTGCATCTGTCTTAAACGAAGGT
>NZ_JBIWDH010000015.1:0-102363 GCF_044761885.1 Lysinibacillus sp. NPDC097231
AGCTTTTCGAGCGTTTTTTGATTTCTCTTGTAAAAATTCTTTAGGCGTTTTTTGGTTGTAACGGGCTTTTGTATGTGTGGCATCCACAATAATCGCTTGACTGTTAATAATTTTTTTCTCCAATGCGATCTCAACTGTTTTCCCAATGAGCATGTCTAATAAGCTTACGTCTTGGAGACGAAGCCGACGAAATTTTGTAAGCGAACTTGAATCAATGACTGGATCTTCTGGCGCCATATCCAAGAAATATTTGAATGACATATCATACTTTGAGCGCTCTACTAGGTCGACGTCTGATACATCATAAATTGCTTTTAATAATAAGTACTTAAACATACGAATTGGAGAAATGGCATTACGTCCATTGTCTAAACAATATTTTGTTTTTAACTCTTCTAAAATGAATGAAAAATCAACAAGTTCATTGATTTGACGAAGTATATTATCTTTTGGCACAACAATATCGTAGATCGCCATATATGGACTTAAATGAAGGGTTTCTTGATTTGAAATCATCGGGGGCACCACCTGCACATTAATTCTTTTATTATAAAGGAAAGCGTGACTAAAATAATAGTGTGATACATTGCGTTGTTTGGAGAAGCATCGCTCGACTCCTGCGGGAAAGCGAGACAGACGAGACCCCGCACGAAGCGAAGCGTAGGAGGAGGCTCGGCGCTCGCCCGCGGAAAGCGAGCGGAATGCTTCGGAAAACAACAGTAGAGTCACAGTGCCAAATGAAAAAAGCGAGGTATATTCAACGATTTACTCGTTAAATACCTCGCGATGTGAGAAGATATAGACTTTTTCAGTGCCCTCCTCTGATGACGAGGCTGTTTTTTTCAATTCACTCACTATTTGTAAGTGGATTTTGCTTAATGAGTTCCTTTTGCAATGCTTTTTTTTGCATCGTAGCATTTAAAATTCCGCCGAAGATCAAAATAATCCCTGTGAAATAAAGCCAAAGCATTAAAATAATAACTCCACCAATACTGCCATATGTAGCGGAATAATTTGCAAAATTACTTATATAAAAAGAGAAAGCATATGTTACAGCCAGCCAGGTAATAGTCGAAAACAACGCCCCTGGCCATACCATCATTAACCTTAAACGTGGATTTGTATTTGGAACAAATCTATATATTGTCATTAAGACTATAAAAATAAGTAGCGGTGGCATCGACCAGCGTAGTCTATGCCATATTACTTCAAACTGCTCTTCAACACCAGCAATCGAAAATAAGAAATGCCCAACCTGCTGCCCGAATATTGGTAATAGCAGCGCAACTGCAATAACTATGACAAATGCTATGGTGAAAACAAGGGATAATCCCCGATCTAGTATACTCGAGCTACTCTCAGTATCGTAGGCCTTATTTAAGGCTCTAATTAACGCATTAATTCCTTTTGAAGCTGACCATATGGTTCCAATCACCCCAAAAGATAATAAACTACTGTTACGAATTGTTAAAATTTCATTTAACGTATTTTCAATGAGCCTATACACCTCATCTGGCATAATATTCACTAAAATTGAATATACTTGCGTCGTCTCTAAATTCAGATATGGTAGTAATGTGACTAGGAAAATTAGTAGCGGGAAGAAAGATAGTAGAAAGAAATAAGCCAACTGCGCGGCAAGAGCTGATATATCTACTCGCTGTAAGCGTAGTAGTAAATCTTGCATAAAGCCCTTTGATGTCATCACATCTACAGTTTCTTCATCTGGTGAGACAAATGATTTAACCACACCAACTGCTGTATTTATCGGTGCTTTTTTCTTTTCCATTAAATCCCCTCCTAAATACAACAGCTATTCTTTATGGGGTAAAGAAAATGCTGATTTTGTATCATTAATCATGCCTTGTATTGCGGAAGGTAATTCTTTAAACTCATCAACTTTTTCAGCAATCGTGTTGACATTTTCTGATACACTTTCACAAAGTACTTTAGCCGCCAAAACTTTTTCTTCCACTAAAACTTGTAACTCCTCTCGATTAGATGCATAATACGATATTGCTTCCTTCATCTTTTTCGTTGTTGCTACCGTCTTTTCACGAGTAGTACGATCAAGCATACTCAACGCAGCACCAACTGCCGCACCTGCTACAACGGATGCTAATAATTTACTTTGGCCCATAGTAAAACCCCCTGCTTTATAAATATATTTTCCATTAATTTATCAATAAACAGCTTACTGCCCTTATTCTACCCAATAACAGTCTATTTTTAAAGCAATGCCCAAATACAGTGTTGACAATTTTTTTATTCAATGAAATGATATGTGCGAGGATTATGAAAGGTAGGTTTAAAGAAATGGATTTATCATTACCGTCAAAAGAAAACGTTATTTATATGGTCGACCAAATGAAAGAAAAGCTTCGCATGGTAAATGTTGATGCAATGAAATCGGAAAATTTTGATGAAGCAAATTATGAAGATTTAGTCTACTTATACGAAATGGTCATGAAGCGCGAAACATTTAGCCCAAGCGAGATGCAAGCAATCGTTGCTGAGTTGGGAGCATTACGTAAATAAGATTTTGTAAATAAAAAGCTATTAGCATGACATTAAAGCCTTTTGCTAATAGCTTTTTTCTATTTCGTATTTTTGGCAGCAGAGCCATCTTCAGTTACAAGTGGTTGAATTAATACTTCTACACGACGATTTTTCGCACGACCCTCAGCTGTATCATTCGGAGCAATAGCTCGGTTTTCGCCATAACCTTTAGCACTAAAGTTCTCAGACTTTAATTGAGAATTACTATTCAATAGAACCATATAGAATTTTGAAGCACGCATTAATGATAGCTCCAAGTTTGACGAGAAATTCGGCCCTACTGGGACATTATCTGTATGTCCTGTGATGACAATGTTTCTGGCTGGATCTGATACTAATACACCAGCAAGTTCTTTAGCTATCGGAATATATTCTTGTTTAATCTCTGCTTTCCCTGGATCGAACAAAATACTATCACGAATCGTTACAAGTAAACCTTCATCAGTCATCGCTGTTGCGAATTGACCTTCCATCTCATGGACAGCAATAAAATTGTCAACACTATCCTTAATTTCAGCTAACTCTCGCTGATCCTTTAAGTATGCTGAATTTTGTTGCGGTATTTGGTCACTATCTGCATTTGGACTTGGTACCGGTGCAGGCTGTTCTAAAAAGCTTGTACCCCCATCGAAAACCTGATTAAATACTGCTGACATTCTTTCTAGTTTTTCTTGATCTATCGAACTGGATGCAAATAATATGATAAACACAGCCAATAGCAGTGTTAAAATATCTGCATATGGTACCAACCAAGACTCATCAATATGCTCATCATGCTTTTTTTTCTTAGCTTTCTTTGCCAAGGCCGCCCGCCCCGCTTTCACCCGAAATTTGACGACGTTCTTCCATCGTTAAGTAAGAAGATAGTTTTTGTTCGATAACACGTGGAGCCTCCCCTTCTAAAACAGAAAGGATACCTTCAATCATCATTCTTTTTTGTTTAACTTCGACAGCTGATTTACGTTTTAGTTTATTAGCAAATGGATGCCATAAAACGTAACCAGTAAAAATACCTAATAATGTAGCCATGAAAGCAGCTGAAATAGCGTGCCCTAGCTTTTCTATATCATTCATATCTGCTAATGCGGCAATTAAACCTACTACCGCACCAAGTACCCCTAAAGTTGGGGCATATGTACCGGCTTGTGTAAAGATTGCAGAACCACTAGCATGACGGTCTTCCATTGCTTCTACTTCTTCTGTTAAGACATCACGAATATAATCCGCATTCTGACCATCAATTGCTAATGTAAGTCCATTTTTTAAAAATGGGTCTTCTATCTCTGAAGCTTTACTCTCAAGCGCTAAGAGACCTTCACGACGAGCCAAATCTGCCCATTGTGAAAACATCTTAATAATCTCGATATCATCTGCTAATTTTGTTTCTTTAAAAAGAATTTTAAATAGCTTTGGTACACGCTTTAACTCCTTCACAGGGAAGGCAATTGTTACTGCGGAAATCGTACCGAAGATGATAATTAAAATAGCTGCAGGGTTATAAAACGCAGTTAAGTTTACACCCTTTAGCACCATCCCTGTTAATAGTGCGAAAAACGCAATAATTAACCCTACAATCGACGATATATCCATTCTTGAACCTCCAAATCTCCTAATAATCTTAATTTCGTCTGTTTTTCCATATTTTTAAATATATAATATAGTATAAATGTATTTCATTAATTTTTCGATGGAATAAATGCTTTTTATTCACTTTTCAGCCATATTTGATTATATTGAATTAAGAATCATACACTAAATTGTCTTTATTTGAAGGGAGTTAAGAATTTGTTATTATCTTTCGACACAAAATTACTAAATTATGCCGAATTAGCTGTAAAAGTAGGAGTAAATATCCAAAAAGATCAATACCTCTATATGAGCTGTTCGACTGATAATTTAAAACTGGCTCAGATAATTAGTAAAATCGCCTATGAAAATGGTGCAAAACAGGTTTTTGTCGATTTATCTGATGATGTCCTTATTCGTACTCGCTATGAAAACGCCCCAAAAGACTCATTTGAGTTCTTCCCACCATGGAAGATCCAACAGCGCGAATGGCTAGCTGAACATGGAGCTGCCTTTTTAAGTATCATTTCTCAAAACCCTGATTTATTAAAAGGAATTGAGCATGAGAAGATTATGACTTTCCAAAAAGCATCTGGTAAGGCATTAGCTAATTTTCAAAGCTGGATGCAGGCAGATAAATTTAGCTGGACAGTTATTGCAGCCCCTTCTAAACCTTGGGCAGCAAAGGTATTTCCTAATTTGCCAGAGGATCAACAAATAGATGCTTTATGGGAAGCAATATTTGATGCTACACGTACAAACCTAGAAAATCCAGTAGAGGCTTGGACAGAGCATGATAAGCAACTACATAACAAAGCTGATTATTTAAATAACAAACAATATAAGGAGCTTCACTACACAGCTCCAGGCACAGATTTAACAATTGAATTACCAACAAAGCATCTATGGACAGGCGGAAGTAGCGTCAACGTACAAGGGCAAACATTTATGGCAAATATGCCGACTGAAGAAATCTTTACTGCACCTTTAAAAACAGGTGTAAATGGCTATGTATCAAGTACTAAGCCTTTAAGCTATGGCGGTAATATTATTGACAAATTTAAACTAACATTTAAAGATGGACGAATTGTTGATGTAGAAGCTGAACAAGGACAAGAAATATTAACCGCGCTTATTGCTACAGATGAAGGTGCGCATTATCTTGGTGAAATAGCATTAGTACCACACAAATCACCAATTTCACAATCTGGTTTACTATTTTACAATACATTATTCGACGAAAATGCCTCTAATCATTTAGCGATAGGAAACGCTTATGCTTTTTGTATCGAGGGTGGTAAGGACATGTCTTTAGACGAGTTACTTACGAATGGACTTAATCACAGCTTGATACATGTGGATTTTATGATTGGTTCAGAGCAAATGAATATAGATGGCATTACTATAGATGGTCAAATAGACCCGGTTTTCCGCAATGGTAATTGGGCAATTTAAGTAATTCATTCCTACTAATATTATTCTAGGTAAGGTATGTTATTGATGTCATAAATTATCCTTAGATTTTCCTAGTAACCTATTGTATAATTAAAACAGATAATATAGTAATTACTTGAGTAGAGAGGAGCTTTTATCGTGTTCTTGACGACTTTACTAGGTTTTTCAGCCGTTTTATTAATTTCTATGGGATTCTTCATCCACTATCTTCAAGTTGGATTAGATACTAAATCTTCTGTAACCGTAGATCCAAAACCAAAAGAAAAATTTTAATTTTATGAAAAACAGCTACTAAAAAACGTAGCTGTTTTTTGTTTATCTAGCGTTAAGTGTACAAGTCTCCCACTTTAAGATGTAAGTGAAGAATAACTGCCCGTATAGCCAGATTAGTGAGAACTGGTAATCAATGAAGAAAATTCCTCGCTAATTCAAGTTTCGCTATATTTTTAATTATTTCAATCTGCTAATTAATTTACTAAACTTTCTTATTTTTCGTAATAATCGCGTGATTATTGTCATTATTATTTGCATATTTAAAGTTTTCCTCTAAAATATTTTTGTAAGGAAGGGAGCAATTTTTCATGACAATGTTACAAGATATTCTAGAATTTAATAAAGATTTCGTTCAAGAAAAAAAATATGAGCCTTTTATTACAACAAAGTATCCTGATAAGCGAATCGTTGTATTATCTTGTATGGATACTCGCCTTGTAGAGCTATTACCTAAAGCTATGAATTTACGTAATGGCGACGTAAAAATTGTTAAAAGTGCTGGCGCATTAGTTAGTCACCCATTTGGTGCGATTATGCGTAGTTTACTTGTAGCTGTTTATGAACTACAAGCAGATGAGGTGTATGTTGTAGGACATTATGATTGCGGTATGAGTGCAGTTGATCCAGAAGCTATGCTAAGTAAAATGGTTGCTAGAGGAATTAGCCCTGAAACCATAAAAATGATGGAATATTCAGGTCTTGATTTAAAAGAATTTTTACGTGGCTTCGGTGACGTCGCGACAAGTGTAATGAAAAGTGTCGATACTATTCGTAATCACCCATTAATGGTGAAAGACGTACCTGTTCATGGCTTAGTAATTGATCCGAATACAGGTCGCTTAGATTTAATTGAAGACGGTAGAAAACACTAATTAACGATTATTTCGTTATTATCTAAATACAATAGAAAAGAAGTGTCTATCCGACTTAACTCGAAAGATAGACACTTCTTTTTATTGGTCCTCTAAACGTGCGTACATATAATGATCTACCCATTGACCATTAATATATAGCAGTTTTTTTAATAAACCTTCACGTTGGAATCCTGATTTTTCCAAAACTCGGATAGAAGCATTGTTTTCTGTTGAAACATAAGCCTCGACACGATGTAAACCTACTTGCTCGAATGCAAATCGCACAACCATATTAACAGCCTCTGTTACTATCCCTTTCCCTACATAAATTTCATCCATCGCATAGCCAACAAATGCACTGGAGTAAGGTAAGCGTTTGACAGCATAAAGAGCAATATGTCCAATTAGATTATTTGTACCTGGTTCAAAAATACCGAAAGAAAACTCTCGTTTGGAGTCCAATAAATATAGGCTTTCTTGAATTTTTTTATATTGAGCATCAATTGTATAATATTCGGGTCGTTGTAATGGTTCATATGTAGACCAAAAGTATTTGTTGCGGCTTACAAGATCAGTTAAACTTTGTACATCCTTTTCTTGAAATGTGCGAATGTAGCATTTTCCCCCTTGAATTGATACCACATTTCCACCCTTTTTCCTCAATAAATTCCAAATCTTAAGCACCATTTCTCCACACTAGCCTTCCAATAATTATCAGTACATATTAATATCGCTTCTTCTTTTCTTATTAATGGGAATACAATCCCCACTGATTGAAGTTTTATTTTATTGTATGTAAAAAAAGATGCTGCTACAACTAAAACAGCTCGTTTTGTTATCACAGCATCAATATCATTATTTAGTTTTTTTGTTTTTGCTTTTTCGGTTTCTCTTCTAACAATTCAAGGCTTGATGATTCAGCATCTTCTAAATGAGCCTTATCTAATACATTCGTTAAATGAAGACCACGTTTTTGAGCCTCACGTTCGATATGCGCAATTGTTTCTTGTAGTACCTGTACACGTGCATATTTTTTATCATTACCCGCTATTAAAACCCAAGGAGCACTTTTCTTATCTGTTTTCTCAAACATTTCATTTGCAGCTTCAATATACTCAGGTGCTTTTTCACGATTACGCCAATCTTCATCTGTTAGCTTCCAAGATTTATAAGGATCATTCTCACGTTCATTAAAACGTTTAAGTTGCTCCTCATCCGAGACATGAAGCCAAAACTTAATGACAATGTAGTCCCCTGCAGTTAAAATCTTTTCAAAGTTATTTATTTCTTCGTATGCACGAGTCCACTCTTCTTTTGTTGCGAATCCTTCAATACGCTCCACTAATACACGGCCATACCATGAGCGATCGAAAATAGCGATTTGACCATGCTGTGGTAGCTTTCTCCAAAAACGTTGTAAATAATTATATCGGAGTTCATGAGGCTGGGGTGCCGAAATAGGGTGTACGACATAGCCACGTGGATCAACACGTTCAATTAGTCGTTTGATGGCACCTCCCTTACCTGCAGCATCCATTCCCTCAAATACTAGTATGAGCCCAATTTTGTTGTTTAATAAAAACTGTTGGGCATTTAACATTTCATATTGGAGTACTTTTAACTTCTTTTTATACATTTTTTTATCTAATTCAATTGCTAAATCTAGATCTTTTAAATTTTGAGTCATTCAATTTCCACTCCTTATATTTGTATATTTTTTATTGTACTAAAGAAATATTTGGATGCCTATACAAATGGTAAATTGTAGATAATTCAAGGAAACAACACAATACATTGCTGACAATTTCCGCTATAATGAAAATGTAATGTTACAGTCCTATACTTATTTGTCTTTTCCCTATACAATTTAACACGAAGGGAGAGGAAAGCATGCCTCGATTTATTTTGATGACAATTAGTTATTTTGTCTCACTCATCCTAACCTTTTCATCCTATTTCATGAATATAAACGGTCAATCTTCGTTAGAAATCTCAAATCGTTTTCCTGTTGTATTTGCACCTGTTGATGTTAGTCATGTAATTTGGATAGTGATTTTCATATTACTTGGTTATTGGTTAGTTATGAATTTAAAAAAGACATCTATTAAACAGACTGTTCTCTTTAGTAGCATATGTATAATACAGGCATTAGCAATTTTCACATGGCATCATGAACTATATATTGTATCACTTGGCAGTACGCTAATTTTAGTGTTGTATTTGTTTCTGTTGTACAATACGTACCCACTTAACAACAATTCACTGTCTGGTCGCACCCCCTTCTCGATTTACTTCGCATGGGTTACATTTATGTTGATGACAAACACAAGCTTTACGCTAACCTCTTATGAATGGAACGGTTTTGGCCTTAGTAATCCACTTTGGGCAGTAATTTTACTGACAATTGGAGTAGCGATTGCGCTACATATTCGATTCCATCATTTTGATATCATGTATCCAAGTGTATTTATTTGGTGTTATATCGGGATTGCATTACATAATGGTTTTGATGAGCTACTGGTGACAACAGCCGCGTTGTTTTTATGCGGTGTACTACTTGTCGGAATACTATTTATCAAAAAAAATCCTGCCTACCAAAAATAATTGGTTAGCAGGATTTTTAAGTTATTATTGCTCATCTAATGAAGTTAAAATAATTGGTTTGTCTTTTGTAACGATAACTGAATGCTCGATTTGGGCTACTAATGACTTGTCTGGTGTAACAAATGTCCAACCATCACCAGCTTCAACAATATGCTCTGCTTCCGCTGAGATGAAAGGCTCAACTGCAAGCACCATGCCTTCTTTCATTATTGTAGAATCCCATGCATCATAATAGTTTAAAATATGATTTGGCTCATCATGTAGTGAACGACCTAAACCATGACCTGTTAAGTTCATAATTACTGTTAAATCATTGGCATATGCTTCACGCTCGACAGCTTTTCCGATTTGGTTTAATTTTGATCCAGCTTTCACTTTTGTCATCGCACGGTCAAAGGCACTTTTAGCTACACGACATAATTTTTCTTTATCTTCATAACCTTCACCAACCACAAATGAAATGCCCGTATCTGCAAAGTAGCCATTTAAGGAACCAGATACATCAATGTTCACGATGTCTCCCTCTTTAATAACACGTTTTCCTGGAATACCATGAGCTACTTCTTCGTTAACACTAATACATGTGTATCCTGGGAAGTCATATTCTCCTTTAGGACCAGAAATTGCTCCTGCTTCAGCAAACATACGACCAGCAATTTCATCGAGCTCAAGTGTTGTCACACCAGGTTTTGTAGCAGCCTTCATTGCTTCACGGATTTCAGCACAAATACGGCCGATTTTTTTAAAGGCTTCAATCTCTTCTTGCGTTTTTACAATCATTTTTAACGTTCCTTTCATCTTATATCTACTCTTTAATATAACATAACTTTCTATGCGTATAACGCTAAACGCTTTAAATATTGTATGCCAGCTTAAATTATAAAGTGCTGAAAACAGGCTCATCATCAAAGGTCGGGGATGACATTTGTTAAAACGTATGTCATTTATATAAGTTGACTTCCGTTGCGACTGAGCGGCTCATCGGATCGGAAATCCCCTCCATGTCATGATGATAAGCTAAATAATAAAAACCCTCCACTCATGTGAAGGGTAAAATATTTATGATTTTCGTTGCATTAATTGAGGTGCTGCTGTAAATAGCAGCACACCGACGATTGCTGTTAAGACTGTTGCTGGTAGCATATATGTTCCATTATAGATAATTGAATAAATCCAAGCATTTTGATCGCCAGCATACTCTGAGAAAAATACTGCGCCAGCAATCGTATGTGCTGCATAACGTAAAAACCCTGCTAATACTGTTCCTAGAATAATATACAGCGCCATTTTCGTTTTGTTTAGATTTTTTGCAGCTTCAAGCACTGGTTGACGTACAATTGCAGCCAAACCAACTACTGTGAAGGCAACTCCATAATCGAGTAAGCCTTGAAACCAATGTACAATGTAGGCACCAAACATTGTTTGCATTACACCGATAAGTAAGCCTGTTGTCAAACCAGGTAGAAGACCCCAACGAAAAGCTATTAAAATTATTGGTACCATCACTAGACTAACCGAGCCACCTTGTGCCCATACTTTAAAGGAAACCTGATCAAGCACAAGGCCAATCGCTGCGAATATCGCAATCTCCACAAGCATTAAAAGTCTTTTTTTGTCCATATTATTCTCTCCTTTGTTCCGATGTAGGATACAAGAGCAGGAATAGAAAAGCGCTGATATGTCTCTTTCTGACATCAATTGTTCATTCCCTGAAGAATGAAAAAACGATGCCAGGACAGAGCCTCACATCGTAAAAGTGTCAGTTTCTATCCACATCCCTACGCAAGTGTTAACTTACAGGTTCAAAGAGTCGAGGCATTACGTGCCAAGTCTCAGCCGACATCATCAGCTCCCCTTGTGGTCGTTACATCTTAATTTTATTTGAACAACCTCATTGTACGCAAACACTTTCATGATTACAACCTTTTCACATTTAATTTTTGAAACTTTACTGTTTTTCATGCGTAAATATTAAAAAAGGAGGTACAACTATGGAGAACCAAAAAATTTTATCTGCATTTAGTTATCTCAGTGTTTTTTTTGCACCCTTTATTGTGCCATTAATTGTTTACTTTGTTTCAAAAGATAGTGACGTAAAGAGACACTCTATTCGAGCACTTATATCTCATTTAATCCCATTCGTGTTTGGAATTATCTTCTTTGCCGTCTTTGTCTTCTCAACCGTATCATTTAACACTTACGACCCATATTCTTCTGGTAGCAATACATTTATGATCGTTTGGTTAGCATCATTTGTCATTTATTTACTCGTTTCTCTAGGAATCGTTATTTGGAATATAATTCAGGCCGTTCGTGTTATCCGATAAGGTTATCAATTAATTCCGTGACATCCACGGGAGGCTTTAGGCCAATAGATGTTTTTTGTCGAGAGCGTAGTTCTAACGCAGCAGCAGCAAAATGGTTTTGTCTGTGCGAAAGCGTAGCGACAGCAACAACATGAAGTTGGTCACTCAGTCGTTGCCACAGGACGTAGCGTTCTTAGACTAAGTTCTACTATTTCAACAGATGTTTGGATACCCGCTGAAAGAAGTAAAACAGGAGAACTATTAGTAAAAGGAGCTGTTATTTTTTGAAAGTATCTAACGTTGTCAAAACCGCGGTAAAGTTAGCACCTATCGTTATTCCAATTGTAAAGAAAGTAATAGCTGCTAAAAAAGGAACAACTCCCAACGTAATTCCACGTAAAAAATAAAGGTACACTTCAATCAGTAGTGCTTTATCACTTACATTTTTTTGTGGGAGTCTTGTACCTGACACTTTGCTTTCGGTACAGAAAAATTACTACCTGTTTATGTAGGATAAAAAAGGCGTACCTCGCTTTATTAAGGGAGGTACGCCTTTTTACCTTACTTTACTTCAAAATATGTTTGACTATGACCATTCATTGTTTTTTCGACATGCAACACTGCGGGCATTGTAGCTTTTAACTCTGAAACGTGTGATATGACACCAATCATGCGTCCAGAGTCCTGTAAATCAATGAGAGTATCGATCGCCTTATTTAATGCTTCTTCATCGAGAGAACCGAAGCCTTCGTCGATAAACATTGTTTCAATGTGGATATTCCCCTGAAAGCTTTGTATCACATCTGCCATACCAAGAGCAAGACTCAAGGATGCATTGAACTTTTCTCCACCCGATAATGTTTTCACATCGCGTAATTGATCTGTATAGGCGTCATAAACATCAAGTCCGAGACCACTTTGCTTGGCATGCTTTTCTAATCGATCGGAACGGCGAAGCTCAAATTGTCCATTAGATAAATGGTGTAAACGCACATTAGCCGCCTCTGTAATTTTATCTAAATAATTGATTTGAATATATCGCTCAAAGGACAGCTTTTTCATGTTCTGACCATTTAGCATTGCATAGAGCTCCTTAACTTTTCCTGCTTCTTTTTCAAGTAAACGAATCTCTTGTGCTGTTTCTTCAATTCTTACAACAAAATCTTCGCAAACTTTTGCAAATCCTTTCATTTGCTGCAATACTTTAAAAGCTTCCTCATATGCTATACGATGCATCTCTAACTTTTCTTCCATTAACATTAAATCTTGTTTCTCTTTCCCTTGAAGATGCTTCTCCCCTTCAGCAATTTGAATCCGCAATGTGTGTATTTGTAAAGTATAATCACTGCAAGCCTTCCGTAAAGCCTCTAATTGCAGTACATTACGCTTTGCAGCAGCAAATTCTTCATAGTTTTCAAAGCCTGCTTCCTGCATGCTTTCTGAAAATAGCTCGCGCTTTTCATCCATTTTCAGCTTCAATTCTTCGAAAGCCTGCTTAGCTATTTCCAAGGCCATTCTAGCATTATTCGCTGCTTCTTTAGAAGATTGCAAGTTTTGTTGGCTGGCATGCCATGCAACTTGTAATGCAGCCTTTTGTGAAGCTATATCAGCAGTCGCTTGCTTTAATGCTTGTAACGTTTTAACATTTTCTGGAATATGCTTTTGTTGTTCTTCTACAATTGCCTGTTGTTTTGTAAATTCCTTCGCTTGGTCAGCAAAATATTGCTCTAGTTTTATTTGTTTTTCTTGCAGTTGCTCCATACTTGCACGTTGATGTTTCTGTTTCATGCGTACATCAGCTAATTGATGATTCACTACTTTTAAAATCACAATTTGTTGCTCTACATATTGTAAGGAAGCTACGATTTGCGCTTGATTCGTTTGATCGATATCATTAGCCTCCAACTGTCCCAGTGCCTCTTGTAGAAGTTGCTTCGTAGAATTCAATAATGCTTCTTTCTCCAAAAACTTACGTTCATCAGTAGCCGCTTTTGCTCGTAAAGCTTCCACTTGTGCTAGTTCAATAATCTCTAATTGCTCTAAATGTGTTTCAAAATGCGTTGTACTACCACAAACTGGACAAGGCTCCCCATCCTTAAGCTGCTGTGCTAAAATACTTGCCTGGCTAGTAATCCATTGCTGCTCTAGCTTTTGAAGAGTCTGCTTACTTTCTTGGTTATGGACGTTAGCAGTAAATACATCACGCTCTACTGTCTCAACTGCTCTAGTGTATTTTTCAACTTGCGTTAGTAATGATACCTGCTCTTTTAGCTTCGGTAGCTGTTCTAAATAACCCTCATAGGGCTCTATTTGCTTTTCATATTGCTCAATTGTTTTTGTTAGTTGCTGTAATTGGCTTTGTTCTTTATCTAGTAGTGTAAGATTATCTCCTACTGCTCGTTTTGCTGTTACGACGTATTGTTCAGCAATTTGCATTTGCTGAAGATTATTTTCGTATGCTTCAAATTTCGGTAATAATGCTTGGAGCTGTATTTCTTGCTGTAGAATTTGCTGACGTTCAGGCTCTTTCGCCTCTTCAACGTTAAATTTCTCTTGTGCTACTATTAGCTGAGTTTCCGCATTTTGCTGCTCCATCATCGCTCGCTGATAGGATTGTTCTTTCCGATTTTGCTCGTTTCGTAAATCGATGCATTGTTGCTCAAGTAATACTAAGCGTTCTGCTTGCTCGGCCAATGCAATCTCACGTTCTTTTGCTGTGTATATATCCTGCTCTTGTAGCAAAGCTTGCAGCTGGTTTTGACGATTAGTCTGTTCATCAAATTGCTCATTAAGTGTTTTTGCCATACTGTAAATTTCTTGTTCTTTTTGATGATATGAGTAAGCTTCTTCATAGCGTTGCTGTTCTAATTGAATACATTCAGTATAGTAGGTATGCTCTTCTTCCAGTGCATTCTTTAGTTGATGCATATTTTCGGTATTGTTATTAATACAAGTAAATAAAGACGATTCACGCTGTGGTAAAGCCCCTGCAATCTGACCAAGAAGATGCTCCTTTAATTGTTTAGCACGCATTAAATCACTTTCCGCATCTTTCCGTTTGGCATCAAGCTTTTTTGTCATAGCCCCAAAGCGATCTGTTTTAAAAATCTTGCGTAAAATAACTTCTTTATTTGTAGAATCAGAGGTTAATAGCTTGCGAAACTCACCTTGTGGTAGCATGACGATTTGGCTAAATTGATCCTTTGTTAAACCTATTATTTCCTGCAGCTTTTTATCTACCTCAAGTGTTTGCTGCTTTTCTACAATACTAAAATCAAGTTTGCCTTCTTTAATTTCAGCCAGTTCAATTTTCTTACCAGTAACACTTTTATTTTTTGCTTTAATATGACCTGGCTGACGTACAATATGATAAGCCTTACCATGCATTTCAAAAACAAGTTCTACCGCAGTGTACACATCATCATCTGCAAACCCGCTTCGTAGCATAGCCGTATCCTGGCGATCCTCACCGCTACCCGATCCGTAAAGTGCATAACAAATAGCATCAAAAATGGTCGTTTTCCCAGCACCTGTTTTTCCGGAAATTGCAAATAAACGATGGTCACCGAGCTGTTGAAAATCAATTACTTCCGTATTTTTATATGGACCGAATGCAGTAATTGTTAACTTTAATGGCTTCATTTTACCGTCTCTCGCTCCTCATCCAATAATTCCTGAAGCATCTCTGTAAATAGACGCTCTGTATCTTGATCTGGCTGTACACCAATTATATCTGTAAAAAATGAACGGAATAAATCAATGTCTTCTACCTTCTCCGTCTCAATCGCTTGAATTTCATGTGGTATTTCTTGGCGCAGTGCTTTACGCTCGACATGCATCGCATGAGGAAACACCGTACGAATACGTTCCATCGGCGAAGCCACTGGCGTCGTATCTGTTAAGCGGACAAATACATAATCATCACTTGATGGTAATTTTAATAAATCATCCATCATGCCCTCCACCACACGCAAATCTCGTCTCGGAATAAGCTTCCGCTTAGTAACAGCGATATCTCCCTGTGCGTCTAGCTCAACTATTAAAAAGCCCTTCTCATGTAAATGCTCCGACAATGAATACTTCAATGGAGAGCCAGCATATCGAATCGTTTCATTCAACACAAAATGCGCTTTATGTAAATGCCCTAGTGCTGTGTAGTTAAAAGGCTTAAATAACGCTGCGTCTATACAATCCGAGCCTCCTATTGATAGAGGACGTTCTGAATCACTAGTATTCGCTTCCTCTTCACCATACTTTGTCACAAAGGCATGTCCAACAAATACATTACGTTTTGTTGGATCTATATTTTGCGCAATATGATCGATAATTTTTTGCATCGCATCTTGATGAGATCGAATGGAGTCATCCTCTAAAATAGTCCGTACAGATGCCGGTTCTGCAAATGGTACAAGATGAAAATGCACTTCTCCATAGTCATCATGTAAAACAATTGGGGCATGATCTTTCGTAAATTGACCTTTAATATGTAATCCACTATCACGCATTAAGCTACTGCCAAAACTTAATCTGCCTGCACTATCGTGATTCCCGGCAACTGCTAACACAGGAATTTTTTTATCAAGTACAATCTCCGCTAAAATATCATTTAGTAAATTAACTGCCTCTATAGGGGGCATTGAACGGTCATATAAATCACCTGCTATAATGACAGCATCAGGTTTTTCCTCATCAATGGCTAGCTTAAATTGCTGCAAAATATAGTGTTGATCCTCTGTCATGTATACGCCTTGTACCAGCTTTCCTAAATGCCAATCTGCTGTATGAAATATTTTCATTCTTTGCGCCTCCTGTCTATTATCATTTTATCATGGCTGATAGATGAATGTTTTTCCTTTTATTAGGTTTAAATTATGGTTCTTCATCAAAGTGTGGTGAGGCAATTATTTCGTTCTATCCGTCACTTTGGTGGTTCTATCCTTCATTTCGATGATTCTATCCGTCATTCCTATTGTTCTATCCTTCATTTTTATGATTCTATCCGTCACATCGATCTTTCTCGCTATATGAAAAAAGAGCATCACTAATCTCGATGCTCTTTTTATCGTTAAATCTAATCAATTATACCTCGGCATAATTGCGTCCGAAATCGGCTTTGTGCTTAGACATGCAGATGTTTTTTGTGCGAAAGCGTAGCGTTAGCAAAATGGTTTTGTCTGTTCGAAAGCGTAGCGACAGCAACAACACGATGACTCAGCCGTTTTCACAGGACATGGTGTTCTTAGCCTGAGTTCCTCTATTTCAGCGGGTGTCCAAACACCTGCTGAAAGATGTTAAATAGCTCTTGCCTTTTCTATAAACGCAGCATAACCTTTGAAGCCTTGAATAACGCGTGCAGTGGGGCTAGGCTTTTCTTTTTCTGCCTGTCGTTTCTGCTCAGCATTCCCTTGTTTTGCTAAAATCTGCTCAAATGACATCGGATTAGGCTTCGGCAATTCGTTTGACGAAATTGCTAAAGCATTACTTCCACTATATTCATGTAAAAATGCGTTTGCCATTTGACGATAGCCTTCAAAATTCGGGTGTACATCAAAGGGATTAGGCAAAAAGTTTGTCGCGTTTATGCTAAAAGCATCGTAGACGTCCACATAAGATGCACCAGCATACTCTGCTTGTTGCTGTAAAATCATATTTAACTTTATAAGCTGTGTATTTGTTCCTTCTTTTTGCGAAGCGTGTACATTTGGATAAGCAAAATAATAGCCCATCACATAGACTTTTGCTTTGGGTGCCCGTACTTTCAACTCTTCTAAAATTTCCACCATATTTTTTCTGGCTACATTTAATGCATAATCCGTTTGTAGCTGGGAAAAGGTTAAAGTACCGGCAGTTGGATTGACATGCACAAGGCGTAGTAAATCATTAGCACCTGCCGAAATTGTAATAAGTGTGGCATCAGCTAATAAGTCACTTACTTCCTCTGACTTTACCCGTTTCAAGACATCAGCCGTTGTAAAGCCTGGGAAAGCAAGCTCCTTCGTATAAAAACTTAATAGCCTAGTACTTTCCAATCTTAAGGCAATCAAATCACTATAGCCTGCATCAATCTGTTGATAAGGTGTTTGACCAGCTGCCAAGGAATCTCCGATAGCTACATAGTTTTCCGTCTGAGCAAAAGCAGATGAAACAGCAATTGTCATTGTAAGCACGGCTGTAACTATTAAGCTCAATATTCGTTTCATCTGTTCACCCCATTTACCTATCAATTATGCCTCGGCAAAATTGTGTCCGGAGGCTTTAACTTTCACAACACCAAAATTTAAAACGCCCAACTTCCTTTGCGGAAAATTGGCTCTACAGTACCATCTGGTAAAATACCGTCAATGTCCATCTCTCCACTGCCAATCATAAAATCTTCATGTGTTACAGAAATATTGGCCCCTAATGCTTCGAGCTGTCCGTTTTCCAAATCTCTGCCACCCTCTAAGCAAGTTGGATAAGCCTCACCAATTGCTAAATGGTTCGATGCATTTTCATCAAATAATGTATTAAAATATAAAATCTCTGATGCTGAAATTGGTGATTCATGAGGTACAAGTGCTACTTCACCTAAATAGCAAGAGCCTTCATCTACATTAATAAGCTCCTGTAATAAATCTTGACCTACCTGTGCTTCAGCCTTAATAATTTTACCTTCTTCAAATGTCAGTTTAAAGCCATCAATAATATTCCCTTGGTAAACTAATGGTTTTGTATTACTAACATATCCACTTACACCTTGCTTCAATGGTAACGTGTAAACCTCTTCTGTTGGCATATTAGCAATAAAGACAGTATCATTTGGCGTTTTACTACCACCAGTAAGCCATTTATGTTGTGGGGCTAACGCAATTGTTAAATCAGTACCTGGCGCTGTATAGTGAAGCTTTGCATATTTTTTACTATTAAGTAGCGCTGCACGAGATTCTAAATTAGCTACATGATCATGCCAGTTTTCAATAGCATTGCCTTCACCGATATGAACCGTTTTAAAAATTGCCTCCCATAATGCTGGTACTTGTTCCTCTGCAGCTAGTTTCGGAAATACTTTCGCTGCCCATTTTGGTGAAGGCACGGCAACAATCGACCAAGCTATTAAATCTTTCATCACAGCGTTACGATAATTTTTCAGTGCAGCCCCTGATACCTTTTGATGTGTTGCTAGACGCTCTGCAGGAATACCTGTTAATTTGTCTGGATCCGCAGCATCAATCCATAATAGTGCCCCTTTTCGTTCGATAAGCTCATCACGCATTTTGACTACCCATTCAGGGAAACGGTTAAATTCCTCTTCTGAAGCATGTTCAAAATAAGCGCGATCCATTTCACCATCAGAGAAGTTTACATGAACACGACCTGCCCCAGCCTTATATGCCTCTTTCACAACTAAACGAGCAAAATCCAGTGCATCTACTGATGTATTTATTAACAAGTATTGTCCTGGCTGAATATTGACACCAACTTTTACCGCAAGCTCTGCATATGCTTGTAATTTGTCATCAAACGTCATATTATTTACCTCGCTTCTGTACAATTGTTTTGGAGTTCCCTTCCACTAGTTCGCCATCATGCCATACCTTTTGCACTGGCTTGCCAGGAATTTCTCTCGTCCATTTTTTATACGTTTTCTCATCACGATAAGATAATAACGTCAATACTTCACCATCTGCTCCAGCACGACCAGTGCGACCTGAACGATGCAAATACTGCTCAATTGTTCGTGGAACATCGACATGAATAACATGTGTTAAACCTGCGATATCTAAACCACGTGCAGCAATATCTGTTGCAATTAATATACGAGCTTCCCCTTTACGGAATGCATCTAAAGCTTTTTTACGTTCTTCCTTTTTCATATCAGAATGTAATGTCACAATTGGGGCTGAACGGTATTGTAGTTTTGTTTCTTTCATCAGCAATTGGTCAATATTATTGACAAATGCTAGTGCACGTAAACCTTCTGTATGTGATAGTCGACGCAGAAAATCTGTTTTATCACGCTCCTCCACCTTTACGAAAGAGTGCACGACTTTACCGACCTTTAACATATCCTCAGGCTTAATTTTAAAGCGCACTGGCTCGAACATCATGCGGCTAGCCACTAATTCAATTTCTTCAGTAATGGTTGCTGAAACAACAACTACTTGTCGCCCATACGCTGAACCTTCGATAAAGGATTTTACGACAACACGATATTCACGGCTAAGAAGCTGATCACACTCATCTAAAATGACTGTTTCAATTTCTTTAAGCTTTAACTTTCCTGCACGAGCTAATTCATTTAATCGTCCTGGTGTCCCAACAACTATTGTCGGTTTTTTCTTTAGCTTTTCGATTTGACGCGCAGAATTTGCACCCCCGATTAGTTGCTGAACAGTAATATCGGATCCTGCAGTCCATTCGCGGATAACCTCTACTATTTGCATAGCTAGCTCCTGTGACGGGGCTACGATTAGTCCTTGTGTTTGTTTTTTTGAGCCATTTACTTTATTTAATAAAGGTAACACATAGGCTAGAGTCTTTCCCGAACCTGTCGGAGATTCAGCTACAATATCTTTACCCTCAAGCATTGCTGGAATCATTTCTTCTTGAATTTTCATCGCTTCTGCAAATTTCCATTTTGCTTGTAATTCTTCGTTTAATAAGTTTATTACTGACATGTAAATTCCCACCTTCTATCTGCTTGACACTAGTTTAACACACTCAGCATGTTCCATCTTCATATGTACTTAAACCATTAGATCAATTTCGCCTTGGCGTAATTGTTGCTGCCGCTTCGCTTTCGCACAGATAAACAATGCGTCCGGATTTTTGAATTGTGCCCACACAATTCATTCCTTTGAAAATCCGTGACATCCGCCGGAGGCTTTATCTTCATTCAGTAGTTGTTTAGACATCCACCGAAAAAAGGCTATACTGGCATTCATCTCACCACCTGCTGAGGTGGGAGTCTTCTGCTGAATGAAGATAATCGTTACATTAATTTATCTTCAATTAAAAAATCTGCACGACTCATACACGGAATTTGTAAGCCTTTCAAGCCCTCGCAGACACTTGCGCTCCTTTGATGGCTTGAGGCTTACCCGCGAAAAGCGAGCAGATTTTTATCTGGATAATTTAATTGTTAATCTACTATCTCATAGCCACATGCTAAAATAGCACATTCTGCTAAAACAATTAACGAGTCAATGTATATATCACTTAATTTTAGATCTCGATTAACGATAGATAATTCTGTACAACCTAATACAATACGATCGCAATTAAGTGCGAGCATTGCCTCTTCTATCGGCTGCCAATTATCCTGTGTGACATCCTTCCCAGCCTTTACATAATCGTAAATAACTGACATAACTTTTTCTCTCATCTTAGCGTCTGGGACTACTGGTGTAATGCCGTATTCCTCTAATGCATCTTGATACATACATGAAGTCAATGTACCTGTTGTCGCTAAAATGCCAACACGCTTTGCTCCTAAATCATATGCACGCTTCGCAGTTTCACGGATCATATGTAGAACAGGAACCGGAGAACCTTCAATGATATCTTCATAAAAAGTATGTGCCGTATTACACGGAATGGCAATCATATCAGCTCCAACTGAAGCAAGTTTTTTGGCATCCGCGATGATTACTGGAACTGGATTTTCTTTTGTATCATCTAAAATAAAGGCAGTACGGTCAGGAATATTCGTATCATTATCAATAATTGTATGCAAATGTTCCTGATCCTTTGCAGCCTTTGTACGTCTTACTATCATTTCGCCAATAAACATTGTTGCAAGTGGACCAACGCCACCAATTATACCTAAAGTTTGTTTTTTCATGAGTTAGACAGACCTTTGTTGTTAAAATATTTCTTATATTTGCGGTAAAAGCTTAAATTATCAAGTGTTACATTCAACCAACGTTTTGCATTCATATCCTTATAATTAAAAATAGAGTCAGTTGCTAATCCTTGGCGAATAAGGCTTTTCGCTTCTATCACAAGTTGTTCATTTTGTACATATTTAAAGAGTACACCATTAGGCACAATTGTCCAAAGATGCTTGTTCTGTACACAAGTTAGCTGTTGCTTGCTTCCACGAATGAAATCATCGGCAACATATTGCATTAAATTATAGCCACTTGCTGTCACATAATAATTCGAAAGCTCATTATGTAATTCAATACTTAAAAGCTTATATTGATCATCACGTTCATCGTATTTCATATCAAACGTGGCAAACCCTTGGAATTGGATCGCCTCAAGGAAAGATTTCACATCATCCATTAATGTCTTATCATATGTCGTCATAATTGCTACATAGCGACCAATACCTTCCGGAGAATGCTCCTCTAAAATTGGATTACCTACTGAAAGTAGCTTTACTTTACCATCTTGTCCAACATAAGCATTGACGACGCGCATGTTAGCATCTTCACCAGGAATATATTGCTGTATCATTAAGTCATCTCGATATGCAGATTCTTTATAAATGGCATGGAAAATTGCATCCTTTTCTTCTTGATCATATGCAATATAGACTTTTTTCTTCCCGGGGAAAATACATGTAGCGTATTTTGTCATATTCATTGGCTTAATGACAACTGGATACTCAAAAGGTATATTATATTCCTCATAGTCATTGACCGTACAGACATGCATTGCTGGATATTGAAAGCCAAACTCCGTACAAAGTTCATACATGCTCTCACGTGTTAAGAGCTGATTAGCAAGTGGAGCATCAACGTAAGGAATGACAAAATACCCAGCCAGCTCCTCTTTATGTTGTACAATTTTTTTTACATAAAATTCATCACAGGCTAATAACAATAATTTTTTACCTGAAAATTCCTCAGCAATTGCCTTTAAAGCAACTACAAATCGTTCTTCAATATGGAGTCTTGGTACTTCACGGAATGTCAATAAATCACTCTGTTGTATCTTCTCCATATTCGTATGATTCAATGCAAGTGGTTTAACCCCATAGGACTCGTAAAATGCTCTTGCCATACCGTAAGCATTCATTTCATCTCCTAATAAAACCGGTAAAAAAGCGTGCTCAATGGCCATTCTACTCAACTCACTTTAACTTTTTTTCTTAGTGTAACATACTTCCCCTAAAATCTTTATTACTCGTGCTATTAATCTATTTATGAACAGCTACAGCTTTAGATCCTAACTCTCGATAGCTGTTAAAAAATTGGTCCACATTGTATGTTACAAAGCCTTTTAATGGATCCATAACTACTACTTTATCGCCTAAATGCCCAGTTAACACAACAGCGTGTAAGTTCAAATAAGCATCATGTGTTTTACCTTCATATATCCAGCCTTTAGCGGGACTCATTTTTGGTGTCGATAAATCCAGTGTAACCCATGTCACAACTGGTACCCCATCTTGGATAAGATGTAAAATTTTATCTTGAGAGGCACCACTCATATTTGTGACACGTAAATCTGCCTGTTGATCTGCTATTACTGCCTCTGCTGCTTTTACAATAGGAGCTGCAAAGACATACATACCATGCGCTTTCTCACGAGGATTACCTGCAAATGCATTGTCTGGATTTGGACCAAAGCGTCGTCCGCCTGAAGTGTAAATTTTTTGCTTCGGTAAATACGTATCAGCCATTTCAAGTTTTGTAACATTTATACCATAATAATTTAAGACAGCTGTCAACGATGTAATTTCACAGCCATGTGGTAGTTCAGGATTTTGCTTAACAACTGGTACATCTAGCTCCTGTTCGTCCCTTGAGAAATGAGTCTGCAAACGATAATACGGCTTCGTCGCATCATACGTAAAATTTTCGATTGTCGTATAGCCATCTTTTTTCGTACTATTTTCAAGCGTAGTTGCTGCAATAGTATATTCCTGCCCATCTACAAGTTTCGAAAATACTGCCTCTCCTTCTTCAGAGCCAACCACATCCTCCACTACATTACCTGTCTCGACATCAGTGACAGTTATATAAAGGTTGGGAATGGGTGCACCACTATTAAACTCAACCGTTAAAACTGTTAATTCACTTTTTTGTTCTTTCTGCTGAGGAAAATCACAGCCTGAAAGTAGCATGATCATTAAAATACCTATTAGTAAAAGGCGTTTATACCTCGTCCACAAGACAAATTCCGCTCCTATCCCATTTGAAGACAAACACTTCAATTCTATTATTTCCATTTGTCGTAGACTCTATTATACGCTAATTTTTAATAGACGTTCCTATTTTATCTTCATTCAGCAGAAGACTCCCACCTCTACAGGTGGTGAGATGAATGCGATTTAAATTACTTTTCCAGTGGGTGTCCAAACACCTGCTGAATGAAGATAAAGCCTCCGGCGGATGTCACGGATTTTCAAAGGAATGAATTGTGCGGGCACAATTCAAAATCCGGACGCATTGTTTATCTGTGCGAAAGCGAAGCGGCAGCAACAATTACGCCAAGGCGAAATTGATCTTGATGCGGTAGAAAATTCACTCAACTAGCGAAAGGAGCTTGTTTCATTGATATGCACGCATTCTCTAACGGTATAATAAATTTTAGTGTGTGCTTACTTTAGGACGTAATGTATGCTTCAAAACTTTGCCCGAGGCATTGCGAGGTAATTCTGCTAAAAACTCAATCTCTTGTGGCACTTTATATTTTGCAAGCTTTGTTTGACAATAGGCCAATATTGCCTCTTCATCAAGGTTTTTTCCTTCCTTCAGTACAACAAATGCTTTCGGTACTTCCCCATATACTTCATGAGGTAGACCTACTACTGCTGCCTCTAAAATTTCTGGCAACTGATATAAAACCTCTTCTACTTCGATAGGATAAATATTTTCGCCGCCTCGAATAATCATATCCTTTTTCCTATCAACAATATAGAGATAGCCTTCTTCATCAAAACGCCCTAGATCTCCTGAATAGAGCCAGCCATCTCTAATTGTTCTAGCTGTTTCTTCAGGATTGCGTAAATAGCCTTTCATTACCTGAGGTCCTTTTACGCAGATCTCTCCTACCTCACCTGCTGGCATAGGCTCTCCAAAGCTGTCCACTACACATACCTCTGTTTGTGCCAATGGCTTTCCTACCGAACCAATCTTTGTTAATGCATCTGTATCTAAAAGGGAAGTGGCCGCAGGAGAATTTTCGGTTTGACCATATAGATTTTGTACCTTTATATTATGGAATGCCTCTTTCACCTGCTTCACGAGCTCATAAGGCATAGGAGCTGCCCCGTAACATAATAAACGTAAATTTTTAAATATTTGTTCCTTAAACCCAGGTGTATTTAGAATAATGGTATACATGGACGGAACGCCGAAGAAAATTGTCGCATCCGTTTTGGCCAGCTGCTCTAATGTATTCGTCGGTGAAAAAGCTTCCTCAATCACAACTGTACCGCCTTTAAAAAACATTGGCATTGCAAATACATGAAGTCCAGCACAATGAAATAAAGGTGTACAAATAAACATTCTATCCTCATTGGTCATAGTCATAGATGACGACCAGATAGCTGCAGTTGATACAATGTTTTGATGTGTAAGCATAACCCCTTTTGGTTTACCTGTCGTCCCAGAAGTATACATAACAACTGCTGTATCATTAGGCTCCAATTTGATGGTTTGCCTTGGACCATCATAGCTCTTGATGACATCTTTCATATCTTCAAATCCTACAATATGTTGGAATGAATAAGGAATATCCGTAAGTATATCCTCTAATCTTTCGTCATAAATTAGTCCTTTTGCATGTGAA
Source organism: Lysinibacillus sp. NPDC097231 (assembly GCF_044761885.1). Taxonomy (NCBI): domain Bacteria; kingdom Bacillati; phylum Bacillota; class Bacilli; order Caryophanales; family Bacillaceae; genus Lysinibacillus; species Lysinibacillus sp. NPDC097231. The sequence continues at coordinate 25,346 of NZ_JBIWDH010000015.1, forward strand.
TGATTAAAAATAAATTCAACCTCTGGAGCCGCTAATTTTGTATTGATAGGCATGACAACATAGCCAGCTAACTGAACACCGATATAAGCTACTAGAAATAAATCTGAATTGAGCGTGTATAATGCAATTACATCATCTTTTTCAAAACCTTGCTCTTGTAAGTATGCTGCGAGTATTTCAGCATTTTTATAAAACTCACTATAGGTCAGCTTTTTTCCATCATATAACGTTGCAACCCCCTTAGGTTGTTGCGTAGCATAGTTTCGCAGGATATCTGTCATTAACATCGTCATCATAAGCCCCCCAAATTTTTAATATTCATAACTCTGAAATCGTGTAGAGCCATCCCAAAAAGCAAATTTATCACGATACAAATTTCAGAAAATTATGATTATATTCTAACAAGCTATAAATTAGTTGGCAATTTTTCTACACATACGAAAATATGACCACAATGTAACAAAATATACTTATACATTTTACTTTTCTATCAAATTCTGTTAGGTGTATGATATTTGTACAATTATTTTTAGGAAAGGCCGGGTTAAAATGCTGTACGCACTATTAGGAGACTTACATTCTAATATAGAAGATACTAAGGCAGTGTTAGCTCATATTCAGCAAACTGCAAATGAAGCAAAAGTTATAGGATTAGGCGATTTATATGAATGTACGGTAAGTAAGAAAAAAGCTCAAACGATGTCTGGGTTACCACTACAAAAAGCTGCGATTGTGGATAATGATTTTGAAAATTTACTTACTTTTCCCTCTATTCGGGGTAATCAGGAAGAACGTATTACACGTGTAACAGGCATCAGGCGTTTTACAGAGTTACCTGAAACAATGGAAATAGATGGTGCAACACTTATGCACGGACATCAATTTAAATGGAGTGTGACATGGCAGCCGAAATTTCCTCCATTCAAAAAACCGCTTCTTTTCTTTGGACATAGTCATGAATCTGGCCTTTATCGTGGAAATAAAAAGCTGCCGATTCGTATTCACTTTGGTCAACCGATAGCATTACAAGAAAAGCAGTATGGCATCAATGTCGGGTCAGTGGTTGATCACCGTGAATGGTGTTTGTACGATAGTGAAAAACGAACAGTAACATTTATGGTCGCTCCATCAAATGATAAGGTTAGTGTGCCACTATAGTTTTTTCGCATGTCTACATAGTATACTTGAAGCCGAAAGTTGAATACTTTTGCTCGGCAGAAAAGGGCTTTCCTATTTAGGAAGCCCCTTTTCTATTAATGGATATATTGTTTTTTCTCGTTTAATAAAATTTGCTTTAACTCTTTTAGTTTGTCTATAACGACGTACGATTCTTCTGTTATTTCTTTTAAGTATTTTTCTGCTTCTTCTTTATGGCCTCGATTGTATTCCTGTACGGCCTTTTTCGCAATTTCATGAACATGGATAAAAGGACGCTCCAATTCTACATAAGCTCTCTCTTTATTTAATAGCTTTTTCCCTGTGCCGTAATACCATTCCCCAAGTCGAGATTCCTGCGGTGAGCCGACATCCTGCTCCGTCATCGTTTCAAACCCTAATAATAGATTATAGATTTTCCAGCGCCACAATAAATGATCTGTAATTGCTAGTTCAATAATATCCTCTTGACTAATAATAAAGTTTTTAGAAATAGTCGATGAACGATAACCATCAATCATCTTACTTAGTTTGTAAATCGCAGAACCCATATCAAAGACAATAACCTTACTTTTTTGCATGCTCTCCGTAATATTTCGATTGCGCTCCGATATATCTGTCGCAGATACGGCCTGTGCCTTAGTTGTCGTAGCGATTTCCTCAAAACGTGCACCTTGCTGCTGTAAATTTTTATTTAATTCGGTAAGCGTTTGAGAAATATGCAACGTATCAGTAACACCTTGGTGCAAATCCTGTGAAAATTGATTCGTTAAAGTACTAATATTATTCGTAATATGAAGTAATTCTTGAATGTCAGTATGAATAGATTTCACGGAAGTACTCGTATCATCTGCTAGTTTCCGAACTTCCTCTGCCACAACAGCAAAACCTTTCCCAGCTTCCCCTGCACGAGCTGCCTCAATAGAAGCATTTAGGGCCAGTAAATTCGTCTGGTCTGCAATCCTTTTAATTAACTCCATCAATTTTGCTACACTATTAACGCGCTCAACTAAGCGGTCAATATCCGCTTGCATAGATTTATGTCCTTCGTCGGTCGTTTGTAAAATGGTCGATACCTGTTGCAACGATTCTAAATCTTGGTTTAACTTTTTCAAAGCATGCTTCGTATGTTCTGAGATGTCTCCAACAGATGCCGCAATTTCTTCAATACTTGTATCTAAATCGTGCATAGAGTTATCCACTGCAATAATTTCTTCTTGCTGAATATCTTGAAATTCAATAAGCTCCTTAATTGAATCTAACTGCGTATTATATGTAATAATTTCGCCTAAGCCATTAACGACTGAACCTGCTTGAATTTCAATGTAAGTCTCTAGAATGATTTGTTGGTCAATCGTTACCAAACTATCATAAGACAGTAATACATCAAGCATTTTCTCTTGATCACTTGATAGCGCCTTCACAATCAATGGAATAATTAATTGATTAATGAGCGTGTATGCAGAAATCATCCAGTTTGGCAGTACACCTATTCGCGCATGAATATAGGCAATTTTCCGTCTTTTGAAGACATAATCAAGGTCCAACTTATCGTCAAACAAGCTAATAAAATGAGAATCGAATAATCCTTTTAATCGTTCGACCGTTGAATGTGTATGAATAACTTTGTTAAACTCCGGTATTTCTAATAAGCGGTCATAAAAATTATCCAATATATCTTTTCGATTATCTTCATAAATCTTACGTAAGAAACTAACAGATTCCCTTCGGATTCTAGATAAAGCTAAGAAATCCAATTTTTCTTTAAAACGCTCATTTGTCTCAATATCTGAATTTTTTGCGGCAGAGAAATAATCATAGGACTGATTAACTTTCTTTCTTTTGAACACGATGCCCCACTCCCCTTTTTTTAAAGTACATTTCAACCATCCCAATTTTTATAAATCGTTTTTTTCATTGTATTATGAATTTAGTACCAATTAATAAAACATATATATTTTACCAATAATCCAAAAGTAAGCATAGGGTCCCTAAACAATATTTACGTATTCTTTTAGTTTTGTACACTCGATAGACAATTTTTCATTTTACTATTACTCATCGTATTCAACACAAAAACGCTAAAATCGCTTTCGACTTTAGCGTTTTTATTACTAGCAATTCTCGCAATCCTTTAAAGCATCGAGTAATTTTTCCATTTCACAAATTCGATCACACATCGTTTGAATCAGGTTGCGAAGGATTGGTATTAATTCCTGACACACACAGAATCTTAAAGCGTTTTGCGCCAGGCGTACTCCTCCTTGATGGTGAACAATCATTTCTCGAAGATAGTTTATATTGATATTATTAGAAACTGGTGGTAGACTCATTGCTTTGAACATAGCTTCAGTTATTTCTTTATATGCGCACATATAGTCGTACAATTCATATTCTGAATTTTGAACGATACAGCATCTATTTTGAATAGCTTCCAGACATTCAACAATCTCAGTCGTTGTTTCTATTATTTCTAATGCAAGATTTTGTACGAATATATTAGTTGTGAATCGCAAAACATTTTCTGACATTTTTATAGCGGCTACTTGATGCGGTAGTATTTGTTTTATAAAGTTTTCAGATATACTACATGTAATTGTCACATAGGTCATGCCCTGTATCATTTTATCGAGAATCCTTTGATAATCTTCTAAATACACCTTTGTTACATTACTGAGTTCAATTGGTTTAGTCATTAGACACACTCCTCCTTTCAGAGTAATGTATGCCTGATAGGTAGCTGTGCGGTAGACAATTGTACCAACTGATAATCATTTATTCCTTCATTGTTATTTTACAACGATAGAAATATTTTATGGTTGATTAGGTGCTTTTGCCACACCTTAAATGTCTTTATATGTATCGAGGCACTTTTGACAAATACATTTATTTTGCTTTTGAGTTAGTTCTTCAAAAATTTTCTCAGGAAAGCTTTCAGTCATACACCAGCACTCCTTTTGCCCTTTAGCTACCCCACAATGATTTTCTTTTCTACATAGTGGACAACGATTTTTCTCCATTTTTTCACCTCCTCTATTTACTTTACAGTGTAAATTAAAAAAGGAGGAGTACCAATTTCACACTCCTCCTAAAATAGCTTATTGCTCTTTCCCATGAATCTGTTGCTTTACTTCTTCAGTGTCTGTATCACTATATTTTGCTGTACCATAACCACCACTTTGGGCTAGTAGCTTTTTCACGTCGTTATAAGATAAACCTGCTTCAGCATTTTTTCTTTTTACTTCATTAATATCTGTTCCGGAAGAAGTAAACTGAGCATCACTACGTTCATTCATGCAATTACTACCTCCTATAATTCATCAGGCTGCAATTCGATTAATTCGTCGCCTTCTCGTTCAACTCTTTTATTAAGCTCCTCAACAGGTATAGCATCAACCGTTTGCATATCTTCGTGTAAGTCGAAAAGACTTATCGTATCTGATTCAACCATGTCTGGTTTATCCTTACTTGCTAAATTCATAAAAATTTTTTTCTTATGTGGTATGTTTTCTATGTCCATTATTTCACACTCCTTTACAGATAGTGTGTGAAATGTCTGGCTAATTATGTGCCTTTCGTTTTTGCATTTTTATCGATACGGTGATACTCAGATATTTGTATAACCCGAACATTTCTTGTATGCAGTTCATGATATATCCCTCTACTATCTGTAAAGGAGATATACTGATCTCGCTCATTTCTAACCAATGCCTCTGCTTTTTCCTGTGATTCGATATGAATAAATCTTCTAACATAATGCATTTCATCAAAGAAATAAGTAATTTTAAACTCTTTCATTTATTAATAGCTCCTTGATTACTGGATATGTGTTGTTACTGCTTATCATATCCAATTACCTGCAGTTGCTATCCCATTGCCTGTTTTTTCGCATACCCTATATTAAAGAAGAAATTACATTGGAGGTGATGAATTTGATTCATACAGTTAAAGCAGGAGAAACGCTGTCTCAAATAGCCAGAAATTATCGTACACCACTATCGTCCATAATTGCCGCTAATCCTGGGATAAATCCTAATGTCCTTTATATCGGACAACAAATTATAATCCCAGGGTTCCCTAATCCAAATACTCTCCCTTATAAAATTGATATTTCTACGGAAAATCGTTGGCTACGATTATATAAGGATGATATTCTTCAAAAGCAATATCCAATCGCAGTTGGTAGGATGCTACATGATACACCAATCGGCAATTTTATAATCATTAATAAGGATCCAAACCCTGGTGGTCCGTTTGGTACAATGTGGATGAGTTTGTCTAAAGAGCATTACGGTATTCATGGAACCAATGATCCAAGCTCTATCGGTCATGCTGTCTCACGTGGCTGTATTCGTATGCATAATAAGGACGTCGAAGAGCTTGCAAGCATTATTCCGATCGGTACTGGCGTTTTTATTCATCCTTAAAGTCAAAAGAGGCTATCTTTTCTCAGTGCAGCAAGGTAGCCTTTGTTAATTATTCTTCTCTTATAGCTTGTGCAAGCTTCGATAAATAATATTGCTCCTCTCTTAGCATATGATCCGCCATTAGAGCTGTAAATGTTCCTAATACTTCAGCACTTAGCTCCATCTCTTCTAACTCACGTAAAAAGGTTTGAAATAATTTCATTTCTAGCTCTACATCCTGATTAAAGCGATTCAATGCGGGGAATGATTGCATATTTGAACGCAAATATCCCGTTAACTCTACAGCCTTTAAATAAAATTGTTCAAAATGTTGAGCAAAGGTATTACTTTTTTGCCTCAATCTTCTTTCTACTCCATCCAAATCGTCATGAATGATGCCAGCATGTCCTGATGCATCTAAAAGCCAAACTAAATGATGATGTAGCTCATGAAAGATTGGCGGGACTTCCCCTTTCTTCAGGTAAGCTAGGACATTTTGATATTCCTCTAATTCATTTACCATATGATTGATAAATGTAGGGGGAAGATGAATACTAATATCTCCTATTAATTGTTTTCTAAGGATATGAAATTTAAATTGCTTGAGTTGTTCTACATTCTCATCGACAGTTAGCGTAAAGGAAACTGTATTCGTAGCATCTAACGAATTGACAAAGGCAAGAAGCTGAGAAAATTGCTGAATAAATGAGCTTGCTCTTGCAATCTCCTCCTTCTCTGATGGATACAATGAATCATGAATGAATTGAGAATGATCTTTCAGTATCCCTAGCCAAAACCTATGTTCAAATACTGCATGCTGCACGTAATTCGACAAGCAGTCACATCTCCTTTGTTCTTTACGTTCCTCTATTTTATTCTTCTATATAATCCAATATTAATGCTCTGTGAAATTATGCCTATCGCTTAGTCCTCCGTATAGGATGAAACCCTTAAAGCAATACTACATAATGCTGAAGCAGATTCAATTATTATTAAAATTTTAAATTTGTTTGGAGGGAATACGCTTGTCCACGAAAGACAATTTATTATCTATTTTTGCGCTAGGTGGAATTAATGAGATTGGGAAAAATATGTATGTAGTACAATATGAAAACGATATATTAATTATCGATTGCGGCGCTAAGTTTCCAGACGAAAGCTTATTAGGCATTGATTTAATAATCCCTGATATTACGTACCTTCTAGAAAATAAAGAAAAAATTAAAGCATTAATTGTGACTCATGGACATGAGGATCATATTGGCGGTATCCCATATCTCTTAAAAAAATTAAAAGTACCTATTTATGCCACACGTTTTACTCTTGGATTAATCGAGTTAAAGCTGAAAGAGCATAAGCTTTTAAGAGAGACAGATTTAATAGAAATTCATTCCGATTCATCTTTAAATTTCGGACAAGTTGATGTTAGTTTCTTTAGAACGAACCATAGTATACCTGATTGCCTTGGAATCGTTTTTAATACCCCCGAGGGAAATGTAGTGCACACTGGTGACTTTAAATTTGATTTAACGCCTGTAAATAATCAGTTTGCTGATATCCATAAGATGGCCGAAATAGGAACAAACGGTGTATTAGCACTTATTTCCGAAAGTACTAATGCAGAAAGACCTGGGTTAACTCCATCAGAAATGCTTGTCGGTGATCATATTGAAGAAGCATTTTTACATGCCGACCGCAAAATTATTATTTCTACTTTTGCTTCGAATGTTAATCGAATACAACAAATTGTCAACGCAACGATTGCTACAGATAGGAAGCTTGCATTACTAGGGCGTAGTATGGTGAATGTAGTAGATGTAGCACTTGAGCGAGGATACTTAAACATTCCAGAGGATATGTTAATCGATGCACGTGAGGTAAAATATCTCCCACCTGAAGAAGTAGTCGTTCTATGTACAGGTAGTCAAGGTGAGCCATTAGCAGCACTCTCTCGCTTAGCAAATGGCAATCATCGTGAAGTAAAAATTTTGCCTGATGATACAGTTATTTTGGCTTCATCCCCTATTCCGGGAAATGAAAAGAGCGTTTCACGCATTGTCGACAATTTGTTTCATCTAGGTGCAAAGGTGATCTATGGCTCCTCTAGCAACACAGGTATGCATGTGTCAGGACATGGCTACCAGGAAGATTTAAAATTAATGCTTACTTTAATGAAACCAAAATTTTTCATTCCGATACATGGTGAATTCCGTATGTTACATCAGCATCGTTTGCTGGCTGAATCTGTGGGTGTCAAAAGAGGACATACTTTTATTATGAAAAATGGGGATGTCGTTGATTTTGAAAATGCCAAGGCTAGGCAAACACGTAAAATTCCCTCTGGTGATACGTATGTTGACGGTATCGGTATCGGTGAAGTTGAAGGGATTGTCTTACGTGATCGCAAACAGCTTTCAGAGGATGGGATGCTTGTTATCGTTTTAACGTTAAGCAAGGCAGACGGAGCATTTATTGCAGAACCTGATACAATTTCGCGAGGCTTTGTTTATGCCAAAGACTTCGAGGAGCTTCTAACTAAAGTAAATTTCCTTACTAAAGAAACGGTAAATGAACTTCAGGAAGAAAGTAGGCAGCAAATACATGTTTTAAAAAGAGAAATCAAAAGAGCTGTCGGTCAATACCTTTTTTCACAAACAAAAAGAAAACCCATGATATTACCTGTTATTATCGAAATTTAAAATAGCCGGTGTGAAGGTACTTTTCCCTTTGCACCGACTAAATCGCTTTATTGATAATTTTTTAATAGTTCAAGCTCTTGCATTTCTGTATAGAGTTCGCCCTTAAAAATTTTATGTAGCATTTCATTATAAAGATACTGAACCCCATTAAACCCAGCTTGTAAATTAGTTGCATGATTTTCTATTTGCATGAACAAATGGTCAGAATGCTGAGGTAGCCCGTCTAATGCTGTCATTAGTGAATCTTTATTTTTTAATAAAAGCTGAATCATATTCAAAAGTTGTACCATTTTATATTGAATGTCAATCATCGGGATATTAAGTGTAATACTATCCAAATAATTACATTCTTTATTTATTGGATACCACTTTAGAAAATGAAATAAATAGTCACTTAAAATAACCGATTCATTCGGAATAATAGCCACGATATCATTGGCAATAAATACTTCATTTTTACATTGATATACATGTTTATTTGTATCCTTCGTTTTAGTAAGAAGAATCGTTTTTGCCGGTACTGTTGTACACATAAAATGTTTTTTAAATGCACCGTTAATCTTCGGTAATTGATGGATATTATTATCTAGCATTAGCTGCTTTAAATTCTTTGCTGTAATAAAAGGTAATCCAACTTTTGTAAAGGGCTTCTTCTCTGGTACTATGTTTCCTACTTCAATTTTAGCAACTTCACCTAATCGATAACGCTTTCTCATTCCTGAGACCTCCAATCCTTCACTTAATTAGGTATACGGTATACTCCAAAACAAGCCATTCAAGAATTATCAACACTGTTTTTCATAAGTCTTTTCTCTTAATAACAAATCATCACCCTTAATTGTACCATTATAATGTAACATTATCTCTATTATACTACTATAATGGTATATGCTTTTGTAAATTTTTTCACTAGCTTTTTACATAGAGGTGAATCTTATGTCAGACTTTTTAAAGCTAGTAGGTGAACAACTCCGTATCGCTAGAGTATCCAAGGGTCTTAGTCAGGAAGAAGTTGCAGAAAGAACGGGGAAATTAGGTTTTAGTAAAGGTCGAGTCTCAAATATTGAACATGGGCAATCTAATATCACTTTAAGCACTTTAGAAACGCTGATGAAAGCATTAGATATTGCCCCTGAGGAGCTTTTTAATTTTCAAAAATTATCTGGTGTTACTGATATTGAAGAAAAGAACCTCATGCTTGACATTCATCGCTCATTACTAAGAGAGCGCAATTTGGATGAGGTAAAATACGTAGTACGCATAACAAAGGATTTTTTAGATACTATTGATTCTCAATCAAAGAAAAACAGCTCCAATGGTTAATGACATTGGGGCTGTTTTGTTAGTGAATATGACACATCAGACATGTTACATGCCAAACTTTTGACGATAGCCACATTTTCTACATAGCTCTTCTACCGCTTCTCTTCGTGAAAAGCCATCAACAATATTATTGGCACGCTCTCCCTCCACAATGTCAGTGAAGGATTTCTCATGCACATTTCCTAAATTAATAACGCCCTCACCATCTAGACAGCATGGTACAACTGTACCATCCACTAGAATAGCAGCCTGGCTTCTCAGTGCATGGCAAAAGCCTTTTCCTTCATCCTCAGGCTCAAGCAAGCTTGGCCATTTGAATTCATGATCCTGATTTAAATAAACATTATGAGCAATCTTTACACCTTTACCAGGCTGCACTTTTTCTTCGATACGATAATCAAGATTATATTCATTTTCAAGAATTTCAAGCGTTTCACGATTTCTTCGGGCCGCAATATCTGATATATGATCCTTTTGTAAATTCCATAAACGATATGAAATAATCGTATTATATTCTCTCGAAGCACGAACAAAATCTAATATATCCTCTAAATATTTCTCACGATTTTCCGAACCCTCATGGCCATCAAAACTATGCAAAGAGAAATTAATTTGGCGTAATGCTGGTTTGCCAAGTATCTTTTCACGATTCTTTTTAATCAGTGTGCCATTCGTTGTAATATTAACTTTAAAGCCCTTCGCATGGGCAGCGTCAAGCAGCTGATCGATACGTGGATGTAAAAGCGGCTCCCCCTTCACATGCAAATAAATATATCTCGTATGAGGACGTATTTCATCCAGTATTTTATTAAATTGTTCCACTTTGATAAGTCCCTTTGCACGAGCAGTTGGCGGACAGAAGCTACATGCTAAATTACAGACGCTCGTAATTTCTATATAAACCTTTTTAAATGTTCTCAACGTCGATTCACCGTTCCAGTTCTTTAAATATTCAAATCCTATTTATTTTAACAAATTTATACGATAAGGAGCAGTTTTTCAGTATTTATATCTTTTCCTCTCGTATTATTTATACATCGCAGGGCTACATATACAAGTAAGTTTGCGAAATATTAATACCTTAATAGTATTACTGAAATGAAGGGAGGGAACACTATGGCTGATAATGAACATTCAAAGGACCCATCCAAAAATCATATTACCATCAATTTTACTTTTAACATCGGCAATACAGATATCCACATTGAACAAAGGGCCAAGGGTGGGGGGCAAATTAACAAGGATGTAGGTACTAATGCAAACCAAGGCGGTCAAAATGCAATTAATGGAAGTACTAGAAACATAAATTCTCAATTTGCCGATGGAAATGGCAGAAGCGGTATTGCTGGTAACGATAATGATGAAGCTGGTGGACAACAAGGAATAAAAGTAAGAGATAGTCGAGTGATTGACAGCGATTTACACTCATCCTCTAACCACAGTGAAAGTAATGAAGAGGAGAATGCGGTCTCTCCATCCTTAGATGAAAACGAATAAGGTTAAAAATTAAAACTTCTATCTGTAGGAATATTGCATTCCAACAAATAGAAGTTTCTGTGTAAAGGATAGGTCTGTGACTCAACCTCAAATATTGCGTTTAGAATTCTTTGTGCCATCAAATGAATATAGCATAGGCTTACCATCAACATAGGTTTCTAAATGAACAGGACGACCCCATAGTTGATGAATGTATGGTAATACGTTTTCTAAATAGTGGGGATCAAGCTCCATGCCCTCATAACCATGTACTAAATACAGCTCACCATTGCGAAGGTAATCTCCATTTTTCACAACGATATAAGGGAATCCCCCATTTACTCTCATGGATACGAGCTGATCCCGTACCATTTTATAATCCTTGTCTGTAATGCGATATTCATTACCCTTTTTCTGGAATAAATAAAGATCTTCTTGCTTTGCTAAATCTTTTGTTAAATAGTTTCTGATAAAGGAAATATCCGACTCTATCTCTCTAACTTCGAATATTTTCTCACGGCCTGAGTTTGGCTGCACACCCAACTTTTTCATTTCCTCCGTTGGATTATTATACCGATCTTCAATATTCTCAAAAATTTTTATTCCAAGATAATAAGGATTAATCGAAGTTTTTGATGGCTGCACAACACCTGCATTTAATTTTGCATATTCAATGGTTTCTGCAGTTGTAAGCTTAAGCTCACGCATGATTCGTTGATGCCAAAAAGAAGCCCAGCCCTCATTCATAATCTTTGTTTCTAATTGTGGCCAAAAATAAAGCATTTCCTCACGCATCATCGTTAATATATCTCGCTGCCAGTCCTCTAACTCACGGCTATGCTCTTCTAAAAATAACAATAAATCCTTCTCTGGCTTTGGCGGGAAGTGCTTTATTTTTCGCCGTGTCGATTTATATTCTTTTTCTTTGTCATCTAAACTCCACAGATCATCGTACTGCGACTTTGTTGGAAGAACTTCCTCTTCCTCTTCATCTTCTGTATTCCAAGATAACTTTGGTCGTAAAATGGATGGATCAATATGTTCCTGAATGGCTAAAATAGCATCCAAAAACTGTTCCACCTCATCCTTTCCATACTCTCTTTCATAGCCAGCTATACGTTCAGCAGTGGCCGTCATGCTCTCCACCATATCTCTTCTTGTATTGGAAAAGCGTACATTATTTTTAAAGAAATCACAGTGCGCCAAGACATGCGCAATAATTAATTTATTTTGGGTTAACGTATTTGTATCGAGTAAAAATGCATAGCATGGATTCGAGTTAATCACTAGCTCGTATATTTGGCTTAGTCCAAGATCATATTGAAGCTTCATTTTATGAAATTGCTTGCCAAAGCTCCAATGTGAAAAACGTGTAGGCATACCATATGCGCCAAAGGTATAAATAATATCTGCTGGACAAATTTCATAACGCATTGGAAAATAATCTAAGCCAAAGCCTGAGGCAATTTCAGTGATTTCATCAATCGCTTTATGAAGCTCTTGCATCTCCATTTTTCTGCCCCTCCTTTGAACATGAATGTTTACAGCGTTTCAGCTTCCATCTTCACCTTTTTTGAAAAAGCTTTTTAAAGCATCATAAACGTCACCTTTTTTTCTCAAAATATGATACCTAAATTTCGGGTCATCTATCTTTTTGTATGTGTACATAAGTGTAGAAAAACGATTATGCTGATTCACTTCACCGTATCCAAACATACTAGATACATCCATTAGCTCCCCCACTAGCTTTAAGCATTTTTCATTATCCATTGAAATATTTTCTCCATCTGAAAAATGTACAGGATAAATATTATAGCGAGAAGGATTATACTTTTCCCGAATTAATTCCAATGCTTTTATATAGGCGGATGAACAAATAGTTCCTCCGCTTTCTCCCTTCGTGAAAAATTCTTCTTCCGTCACTACTTTTGCCTCCGTATGATGTGCAATAAACTCAATTTCCACTGTTTCGTACTTAGAACGCAAAAATTTTTTCATCCAGAAGAAGAAACTTCTTGCGCAATATTTTTCAAAGGAACCCATCGAGCCACTCGTATCCATCATTGCAAGGACTACTGCCTTCGATTCAGGTTTCTCCACTTCATCCCATGTTTTAAAACGTAGATCATCATTATGGATTGGTGTAATATCTGGTTTCCCTTGCATGGCATTACGCTTTAATGCATTAAGAATCGTGCGCTTTTTATCGACATTCCCCATAAGGCCTTTTTTCCGAATATCATTAAACTCAATTTTTTCAGTTTTAATATCTGCTTTTTCTTTCTGCTGCAGATTGGGTAGCTCGAGCTCATTAAATAACACATTTTGAATTTCCTCAATGCTTACTTCCGCTTCGTAATAGTCTTGGCCAGGCTTGTCGCCAGCTTCTTTTCCTTTGCCATTCGCCTGATTGCCTCGACCGGGCTCACGTGCAACTACATCACCTACATTACTGTCTCCTTGTCCTTGCCCCACATGTTTGGAGTTATCATAGTTATATCGAATTTTATATTCATCCAGTGAACGTATAGGTATTTTAATAACCTCACGACCATTGGACATGACAATACTTTCTTCACTAACTAAATCAGGCAAATTATTCTTAATAGCATCTTTTACTTTTTCCATATGACGTTGCTGGTCCTGGTGCCCTTTACGATGGAGGGACCAATTTTCCTGAGAGATGACAAAGCGTTTGTTTTCGTGTTCAGTCATTTTTATCCTCACCCATCTATCAAATTCGCTTTTTCTATACTATGCTAGTAATCCGCTTTCTTGAACTTTTTTAAGAGAAATGAATTACGCTTTAAAATGAAGCGAAAAGGAGTGCCCTAAAATGGGACACTCCTATAACCTTAATGCTTCCACCAAATAGTTTAAGCAATTAACGATTTAACAGACTACCTACATATTGCAATAATTCATTGGCAGAAGTTGTATTATAGCCATGTTCATCGACAAGCCTTGCTACAACCTCATTAATTTTCTTCAATTGCGATTCATCCGGCATTTTTGAAGACGTTGTAATCTTTACAATATCTTTTAAATCAGCAAATAATTTCTTCTGTATTGCTTCTCGTAATCTTTCATGAGAATTATAGTCAAAACGCTTTCCTTTTCGAGCATAGGCAGAAATACGAATGAGTATCTCCTCACGGAATGCTTTTTTCGCATTTTCTGAAATGCCAATTTGTTCCTCAATGGAACGCATTAATTTTTCGTCAGGATTCATTTCCTCACCAGTTAATGGATCGAAAATTTTATTTTTATTACAAAACGCCTCTACATTATCGAGGTAATTATTCATCAGTGTTTTTGCAGACTCTTCATACGAATAAACGAAAGCTTTCTGCACTTCGTTCTTGGCAATTTCGTCGTACTCTCTTCGAGCAACTGCAATATAATTCATATATTTTTCTCGATCCTCTTGGGAAATGGAAGCATGCTGATCGAGCCCATCTTTTAGTGCTCTTAGTACGTCTAACGCATTAATAGACGGTACTTCTTTTCGAATAATAGCAGAAGAAATACGATTAATAATATACCGTGGATCAATACCGTTCATGCCTTCATTCGGAAACTCTTTTTTTAGTTCCTCTAAGTCAACGGAATTAAATCCCTCCACATTTTCTCCGTCGTACAGTCGCATTTTTTTAATAAGATCCACACCTTGCTTTTTCGGTACTTCAAGTCTTGTGAGAACCGAAAAGATTGCTGCGGCCTTTAATGCATGCGGCGCAATATGAACATGAGACATATCACTTTCTTTAATCATCTTTTCATAAATCAACTCTTCTTGACTCACTTTTAAGTTATACGGAATCGGCATCACGATAATTCGTGAATGTAGCGCCTCATTCTTTTTATTTGAAATAAATGAGCGATATTCCGTTTCATTAGTATGTGCTACAATTAACTCGTCTGCACTAATTAAAGCAAATCGACCTGCTTTAAAATTACCCTCTTGTGTTAAAGATAATAAATTCCATAAAAATTTTTCATCCAGTTTTAACATTTCCTGAAATTCCATCATACCCCTATTCGCCTTATTTAACTCACCGTCGAAGCGATAAGCACGAGGGTCAGATTCTGAACCAAATTCTCCAATTGTCGAGAAATCAATACTACCTGTTAGATCTGCAATATCCTGCGATTTTGGATCTGATGGTGTAAAGGTTCCTATGCCTACACGTTTGTCTTCAGAAAAAGTAATACGTTCAATCATCACATTTTCAATACGTCCATCGTATTCCTTTTCAAGACGCATCGTATTTAAAGGCGATAAGCTTCCTTCAATTCGTATTCCATACTCCTCGTAAAATTCGTTACGCAAATGATGCGGAATTAAATGTAGTGGATCCTCATGCATTGGACATCCCTTTATTGCATAAACTGCGCCTTCATCCGTTCGCGAAAATTGCTCCAGTCCGCGTTTCAGCAAGGTCACTATTGTCGATTTCCCTCCACTAACTGGTCCCATTAATAACAAAATACGTTTCCTTACATCCAACCTGCGTGCTGCTGGATGGAAGTACTCTTCCACCAATCTTTCAATTGCTGTTTCAAGCCCAAAAATTTCTTGCCCAAAAAATTCGAACATTTTTTGCCCATCGCGTTCCTCTACACCAGCACTTTTTATCATATTGTAGACGCGTGAATGGGCTGTTTGAGCAACTTCAGGTCTTTCCTTAATGATGTTTAAGTAATCTGCAAATGTTCCTTCCCACTTCAGCCGATTTTCTTCTTCGCGATAGCTTTTCACTTTATCTAAAATGTTGATAGCCTTCCCTCCATTCAGGGCTTGATTTATACCATAGTATGAAGTAAATGACATTATGATACCCAATACTTTTTCTTTGTCGAAGTTTCTTCTTATTGCTTATAATTTTTTTCTGATGTTAACAGAAATTTATCGCCAAAACGAATCATTTCGCCTGACGCATTTCGGCCCATCACCAAAATAAGGGATGCATTTTTTTGAAACTATGCATGAATACAAGTTGATTGGAGTGGAAACTGGGCGACTCCTTGGGGCAGCGTCATTGCTGTTTTTTTCACAAAAATTGCTCATTTCTACCGCTTTGTTTTCCCACAAAAAGTGCTGAATGAAGATAAAAAATTCGGTTATTCTAACATTAGAAAGGAGGTCCATTATTGAATCGCCATTTTATATTCCTTCTATCATGGATTTTTTTATGGAGCTTTACTCTCCCCACTATTGCATTAGCAAAAGAAGAACCCACCCAAGAAGAAATTGTGCAGCAACGTATGGCCTATTACGTACAATTTGACGAATTGCTTATCCCATGGCATTTCCTAGCAGCCATTGACCAATATGAACGAAATCTACAATCAGTTCGTAAAGATATTCCAAAGCGAGATGGTACTATTGCCATTCAATTTTCTGATGAATATTGGTCAGGTGCTTTAAATCCTGTACGAGATGATACTCGCCCAGAAACAATTAGTTACTTTGGCGGGATGGGACTAGATGGCAACGGTGACGGAGTTGCCAGCCCAAAGGATGATGCCGATATTATTTTCTCCATGGCTACTTTTTTAAGTAAATTCGGAACAACTGATGAGGACTTTAAATTAGCTTTATGGGAGTATTACGGAAGTGAACAAGCCGTAAACCAAATCTTTACCATTTCCAAAATGTATAGTCATTTCAAAACAACTGAGCTTGATGCCCACACATTCCCAATCCCTACTAATTATGATTACAGTTATCGGAGTACATGGGGAGACAATAGGGGCTGGGGCGGACGCCGTATTCATGAAGGCACAGATATTTTCGCTAGCTATGGTACTCCAGTACTTTCTTCCTCTTATGGAGTAGTAGAAATAAAGGGCTGGAACCAATTTGGTGGTTGGCGCATAGGCATTCGAGATAATCATAATTCATACCATTATTATGCCCATCTTGGTAGTTATAATAAGAAAATTAAAATAGGCGACTTTGTCGAGCCTGGAACTGTTCTCGGTTATGTTGGTAGTTCTGGCTACGGTAAAGAAGGAACGTCCGGAAAATTCCCGCCCCATCTTCACTACGGGATTTATAAGTTTAATGGGCGTACAGAATGGGCATTTGATCCATATCCATCATTACTGCAATGGGAACGACTAGCAAAAAAAGCAAAGCAGTAAATGTGACACACAAAAAAAGAAGGATAGATAAAATTGACTTTATCCATCCTTCTTTTTGCTACATATATCTGGTGATTTCATAAGACCACAAGCTTTCTACCTCTGATCCGTCCGTTTCTCCCCTTCAATTTGTAGAACTAGTTTGTTGCAATTGTTGTTGTTGCAATTTTCCTGACTGAATTTTCCTAGCTCCGTATCTTTGCCCTGAGCGTCTACAATTCCATAAGTGAATAAGCCACCCATATACTCGTCCAAGAAATAAACATAGCTTTTAAAGGTTGGTTTCGTTCCCCACTCTCGTTCAGCCACATCATCCTTCTGCCATTTAATGACTGCCAGACCTTCATTATTCACTTCATAATAAGCATCGCTATAGCCGGCGAGATTCAGCGTGAAACGCAATGCTTCTCCTTCTGGAAACGTGTAATAGAAGTAATTATACCCTTCTCCAGAATGAAGAGGTGGCGCTTCCTCTGTGAGTTTTTCAAGTCCTAGCGCAATATGACGCGCCTTCGTGAGATCCCCGTGCATCAGTGTCTCGTATTCTTCCTGTCCCGCAGGTGTACGGATAATAACCCGTTTTTCTTTGCTATTGTAATAGACATAACCGCCAAGTGTCTCGCTAATGAAACGAATCGGCACATAAGTGCTACCGTTTTTGTTTACTACTGCAGCGTCTAATTTTATCGCCTTCCCATTAACTGTTGCTGTTTTTCTTCCCGCCACAAGCTGTACTTTCTTACTCTTATCTTTATTTTGAATCGTTACGACACCGGTCTTAGGATCATAAGCGAGCACAGGCCATGACGGGTCGCTCAGAGACCTTAATTTAACCAATGTTCTTCCTTCAACCGAAATAAAGTCATACTCAGCTTGACCGTTAACAAAAAGAGACGTAGAAGAGGCCGCATTTGCTGAAGTATTACCAATAAAGCTCACAAATATCACGAAGCCTATTATTTTGAACCATTTGTTCATACATATCCCTCCTAAAATCGCATTGTTTTTCGGAATAATTATACCATCCAAACTAAAATATGGATAATAAAGGAAGACACAAGCCACTTTGATAGATTAGCAGTTATGGAGTAAACAATATTTATGTAACTTAATAGATAATGCTTTTTCATTAAACTAGGTATAAATGCATAAAGGCATTTTTAAAAATTTAGAATCCTCATTTAGACATATACATTTAACTACCAATAATTAATAACCACGATTTGTTATTGTACTAAAAAACTATTTTTAATATTTCCTATTAAAAGGACTTATTTATAAATAGATTTAGTTATAGAATATATTTGTACTATAACAATTTACATTTTAAAGATTATGAACTAATAAAAGGATGGGAAAAGATGAAAGGGATATTTCAGTTTAAAACGCTTAAAGCTCGAATTTTAAGTGCATTTCTTCTTTTGTTAGTATTGGTTGTTACTTTCACAACCTATACATACATTTCCAATACTACGATGGAAAAACAAGCAGAAGGTTTAGTAAATGAAGATTTAATTGTCCTAACTGCAAGTAAAGATTTAGCTATGTCTATGAATGTTCGTCTATCCTCAGCTTTAAGCTATGTTGTATCTGGTGACGAAAAGTACATTGAGACTTTTAATCAATATCGTCAAATTGCTGAGGAAAGTAATAGTATTGTGGAAAAATACGAAAACACCCCTGAACGTGCGAAGCTAGTGGAAAAGGCACGCGAATGGAGCAATCGTGTAAATACAGAAGTATTCGATGTTTATAAAAGTGGTGATAAAGATTCCGCATTAAAAAATTTAACGGCTATTAATAATCTTGTAACCGAAGTTCGAATTGGCTATGAAGATTTAGCAAATAAACGCTCAGATGCCATTACTGAGGTAGGAAATGATGTAGTATCCATAAGTTTAAGCAATAAAGCAATTGGGTCCATTTTTAGCCTTATCCTGTTGATGATAGGAATTGGCATTGCCATTGTTACTGCAGGTAAAATATCTAAGCCTATTATTGTTGTTTCAAAACGCATGAGCGAATTGGCGGATGGCAATCTACAACATCAACCATTACCAGTAACACACCGGGATGAAATTGGAAATCTAATGCTTTCTGCCAATGAACTGAATGATAAATTAAAGCAAACAATTAGCTCTATTTATACTGTTTCCGAAACAGTAGCAGCTAGTAGCGAAGAGCTTGCCCAATCTGCTAATGAGGTACAAACTGGTACAGAGCAAATTACTGTTACCATGCAGGAACTTGCCTCTGGCACAGAATCACAAGCATCAACGGCAGGTGATTTAGCTGAATCAATGACTTCTTTCCAACGTAGTATTCATGAAACAACTCAAGAAGGCTTTGAATTAAAAGAGCATTCAGATCATGTACAAAATTTAACAACCTCAGGCAAAGGCTTAATGGTACAATCAACGCAACAAATGGCAGCCATTAATAAGATTGTTTTAGATTCAGTGAAAAAAGTGGAAGGCTTAAACGAGCAGTCTACTGAAATTTCCAAGCTCGTTTCAGTTATTGATGATATTTCAAATCAAACAAATTTACTCGCCTTAAATGCTGCCATCGAAGCGGCACGTGCAGGAGAGCATGGTAAAGGTTTTGCAGTTGTCGCTGATGAAGTTCGCAAGCTTGCGGAACAAGTTCAATTCTCTGTCACTGATATTTCAACAATCGTTAACCGTATTCAAGGTGAAACAGGGAATGTAACAACTGCTTTACAATCTGGCTATGAGGAAGTAAAAAAAGGAACAGTTCAACTAAATCAAACGAACGAAACCTTTGAACAAATCTCAAAAGCTGTCGAGGATATGATTCAAAACATTAATGTCATTTCGGGCAATTTAAATAGACTTGCTCAAAATTCCGAATCCATCAATGCTTCTGTTGATGAAATGGCTTCTATTTCTCAAGAATCTGCTGCTGGCGTAGAACAAACAACAGCAACTGTAGAAGAGACAGCTGCTACTATGGAAGAAATTTCGAAGAGTGCAAATCAGCTCGCTGGTATGGCTGAAGAGTTAAACACACAACTACAGAAATTCAAAATTTAAGTTACACCTCTTGACCCTTTTTGTGACTTGAGTGATTTATGGTGTCCCCGAGTAGTTTTGGTCTCTACCTGAGCAGGTCTTTGGCGTACCTGAGCTATTTTGGTCGCTACCTGAGCTGTTCTTGGTGTACCTGAGCGATTTTAACTGCTACCTGAGCTGTTCTTTGCTGTACCTGAGCAATTTTGGCTGCTACCTGAGCGGTTTTGGTCGCTACCTGAGCAGTTCTTTAGTGTACCCGAGCAGTTTTGGCCGCTACCTGATCAGTTCTTTGGTGTACCTGAGCGGTTCTTTGCTGTACCTGAGCAGTTTTGGCTGCTACCTGAGCAGGTCTTTAGTGTACCCGAGCAGTTTTGGCCGCCACCTGAGCAGGTCTTTGGCGTACCCGAGCGATTTTGGCTGCTACCTGAGCTGTTCTTTAGCGTACCCGAGCGATTTTGGCTGCCACCTGAGCGGTTCTTTGCTGTACCCGAGCAGTTTTGGCTGCTACCTGATCAGTTCTTTAGTGTACCCGAGCAGTTTTGGCCGCTACCTGAGCAGGTCTTTAGTGTACCTGAGCGGTTTTGGCTGCCACCTGAACAGTTAGTGATTCTTTAGTACAACCGCTAGTTCATAGACTATAACTAAAAAAGCTATCTCGACACAACATCCGAGATAGCTTTTCTTTTGGCTAAAAGATGTCACTGCCAATGCCTGATTGGCACTCTTTCAAGCTCATGTCGCTTTATAATAACACTTATTTTCTGATACCATTTCTCACACAACTCCAGTGCTTCTTGATACTCATCCTCTTCTTTTGATATAGGCTTCATGTTATCCATGAAAACATATTCTAAAATTGGGTCAGCTAGATGGTCAGCTACGATTTTTAAGACCAATTGAGACACCGTATTATAATCAGAGTCATCCTCATCTAATTCCTCGTCCTCTAATTCGGGATTTTCCCCCAGTAATGAACCACTTATTAAGTTATTGCTAGTTCTTGCAATAAACGCTTCGTCCTCTACAATAGCAACCTCATATATTTTATTGAATGGGATTTCTCTTTTAATCAATTCCTCATCAAAATCTTCCCTGCTCGCAAGAAAAAGTGTATTCGTAGGTTCGTCTAACAACAAAGCACTTAAGCAATCATTTGATATTACGCAATGTGTATGAGGAATAGCCTTAAGCTCCTCCTCACTAGCGTCTTTCATTTCATTGAACCTGCTTAAAGATAGATTGCGCTCTTTCACATAACGAATACTTCCTGCAATGACTAGCCCCAAAGCAATATAAAAATAAAGTCTACTAAAGATAGCTGTCTCCATAGCATTTGCTAGCAATAAATAGATAACCCCTAGTAAAAAAAGAAAAAAGGTTTTCATCAATATCCCACCCTCAAAAAGATAATCGATAGCAAAATTACATCCATAGTAGTAGAATTTTATTCTAACGATTATCTTTTCATTCTTAAATTACGTGGGAATTGTCTGTATTTTTGATACCTACATCAAACTTTGAAACAGTCTTTTCAAGTTCTTCCGCCATTTTATTTAGCCTTAAAACGGCATGAAGGATATCTTGATTGTAGTTTTCCTGTTCAATTGTTCGACCGACCACACTTTCAGTTGCCTTTGCAGCCTTATTTGCAAGCATCGTCGTTTCCATTACTCCTGCTGTGATTTCCTCCGAGAATGCTGACATTTCTTCTGAAGTTACAGAAACTTGCTTCGTATGAGATACTACGCCCTGAATAGAGTGAAGAATACTTTCAAATGATTTTCCAGCTTCTTCAACAGCTTGGATACCGTCTTCTACATTTTCTGTCACAACATTCATTGTTTGTACTGTTAAACTCGTATCCACATTTATGTTAGAAATCAAATCCGATATGCTATTTGCTGATGTTTCCGATTGCTCTGCTAGCTTTCTTACTTCCTCAGCTACTACAGCGAAGCCCTTTCCAGATTCACCTGCTCTCGCCGCTTCAATCGCAGCATTTAAGGCAAGTAAATTCGTTTGTGAAGCAATGTCACGAATGATATTAATAATAAGTGAAACTTCGTTTGATTGATTCTCGAGTTTTTTAATTGCATTTGCCGATAACTGAACAGATTGATGAATAACATTCATTTGATGAATCACTTTTTCAATGCTACTATTTCCGAGCTCTACGTTTTGTAAGCTAATCGATGATAATTGAGATACATTGGAAGAAGCTTCTGCAATTTGTTGAATGCCCTCTGACATTTGCTCTAATGTAACAGAGCTTTCCTCCGAGCTTTTATACTGTGCATGCGCTCCTGCAGATACTTCCTGAACGGACGCAGAAATCTGACTAATTGCTTCACTTGCCTTCTCGCTACTCTTAGCAACTGAATTGGTCGTGTCAATTAACTGCTTGGACCCAACATTAATGCCAAGAATGATATTTTGTAAATCTAATACCATCTGTTGAAATGCTTGTGTTAGAAGTCCAATTTCATCTTTTCGACCAGTTTCTATCTCGACAGTTAAATCACCATTACCAACTTTTCTCACTTGTGATGTTAATTTTCGTATAGGTTTCGTTAAATAATCTGTGAAGAAATAAACAATGCAGATTCCTACTATTAAGACAATCAGTGTAATAGTAATAATTTTCATTTGATTGGCATCCATGGCTACATAAACTTCTGTGGCATCCAAATCTGCCCCCAATAATCCAATTACTTCTCCCGCCTTATTTTTTATCGGAGCATAAATTGCTAGTATAGCACCATATTGTGCATCATTTGATAACTGAAATTGTACTTTCCCTGTTTCAAATACTTGTTTCATTTTAGGATAGGATTCAGGTGATTCCTCTTTAGCACCAATCGATGATTCCTCACTTGGCGTACTATCTACCATATAGTAGTAATCGTAGTCTTCACCCTTTTTCACACGAGACATCGTATACAAACTAGATACATCATAAAACTCTTTAACAGAGCCTAGCTCTTCTTGTAATTCTTGATAATACCCTTCCTTTTTAGCACCCACTTCTAAATTTTGATACTCTCTATCATCTATCTTAGAGATTGCATGATCAATCATAGGTAAGTTTTGTTGACCAACAGTCTCTTTCACTAAATCTAACGATGAACGATAAATAAAAAAGCTAATTAGAAAACACGAAATAACAAGTAAAATTGAAAAAACCATTAACATTTTAATCTTTAAGCTACTTCTCATCGATGAACTCCCTTTGACTATTTTAATATGCCATTTACTACCATGGTATATTCCCCAAATTTAAGAATATCAGGAGTTTTAAATTTTACAATATTTTTCCTAGTATAATGTTGATATTTTTAAAATATTGGCATTTACTTGCTAAAAAAAGCTAGAACCTATCATTTCTAAGTATCCTTTTTGGCAACAAAAAAACACGAGAACATTGAATTAGCAATGCTCTTGTGTTTCATGTTGTTATCAATTTGAATGTTCCATTAACTCTTCCTTACTACCAACATTGTCTAAAGTCTTGTCTTTTTCAATGTTATGCATATCAAGCACATGTTGTGTTGGCGGTATCAGTAAACTTACAACAACAATTGTAATACCTGTAATGACAACGCCTGAGAAAACAGGTGCTTGCCATAGTTCATTTAATAAACCTAAGAAACCTCCTGATTGGATAGTTAGACTAGGAACATGTGTTAACGAAGTAATAATGTAATAGACTAACCCCACAGAGATACTTGTCCAAACGGCAGGAGTACTTACTCGCTTCCAAAATGGACCTAGCACAATTGGCCAGAAAATTGTTACGAATATAATATCCCACGCTAAATAAGCTAAATCAATGACTTTCTGGAAGCTGACCGCTAGCACTAAACCTAGTAAAGCACTCACAAGAATAATAAGTCTTGAAAATCTTAATAGCTTTTTAGGATCAGGGGTATGATTAATAAAGTCTAAATAAATGTTTTTTGTAACAATACCTGAAGTCGCAACATAACATGCTGCTACAGTAGACATTCCCATCGCTGCCATTGCTGTTAAAAAGATGGCTGCTAATAGCGGTGGGAAATATCCTTGGGCAAAGGCAAGCATTAATGTCTCTGGATTTGTACTATTAGGATAAATCGTTTTGAATGCTTCTCCTAACATACCAGGAATCCAGCTGATAGCAATAATAATTGTCCCAGCTATAATCATACTACGCTGTGCTACTTTTGGACTTTTCGCGGCTGCTACCCTTTGGCCTAAGTCCACTGCCGGAATATCCCCAAGAGCTAATACAAGATAGAGGGTCCAAAATTCTGCCCCAGCTTTATTGAATAATTCACTAATATTCCACCACTCTGGGTTAAAGGTCACATCTGGGTAATAGAATAAGATAAATATTGTAATCCCTACTATACCTGCAACTGCTAGAGCACCTTGAACAATTTCCGTGTAGGCCACCGCCCATAAACCACCGATAACAGAATATAGGGCGGTTAATGACACAAATAGCAATGCCGCAGGAACGAAATCAATTTGTAACAGTTGCTGAATAATATATGTTCCACCAACTGTTAAAGCAGCTGCATTAAAGACACCGAAGGCAATCGCCATCACGACTCCCGTATAAGCACCTAGCTTTTTACTGCCATATCTCAATCCGTAGTAATCTGCGAGGGTCCACCCCTTTAATCTTCGAAGTGGCTTCGTCCAAATGAGTGCCCCCAGAATCATACAAGTTCCTAAACCCCCCATTGTTGCTGACCCTTCAAAGCCTCCACTTGTGTAACCAGAGCCTACTGCTGCAAAAAAGAACGGGGCAGCTAATAATGCAGCAACTAGGCTTCCAGTGACAACAGATAAAGGCATACTCCATCCAGCAACAATTAAATCCTCCGCTGTATTAACTCGTTTGTATCCCTTATAGCCAATGTAATAAATAAATAGTAAGTATAAGCTAAAGATGATTATATTTAACATAGTATTGCTCCTTAGTTTTCTACATTATCCGTTCATAACGACTCCACCATTAGGCGTCAATATTTGACCCGTATAGAAATTCGCATTTTCCGAAGCTAAAAATAGTACACTTTTTGCGATTTCTTCTGGTTGGGCTAATCGTTTTAAAGGATATTTAGCAGACTCTTCCTCTACATAGTTTTCGCCAAATTCCTTAAGAATGTCTGTAAAGGTTCCACTAGGAGCTACTGCATTGACCAATATAGCAGGTGCTAACTCTCGCGCCAAAGCTTTCGTAAATGCATTGATGCCACCCTTTGCCGCAGAGTAATGTGTAAATTCCTCACAACCTAAACTACCAATATCAGAAGAAATATTAATAATCTTTCCTCTGTTTTGTTCTTTCATTCTTTTTGCCGCTTCTCGACAATTGTAGAAACAACCGTATAGATGGACTTTAATCATTTTATCCCACTGTTCATCTGTTAAATCCGTAATGCTTGAAGCCTGGGCAAACCCTGCATTATTAACAAGGATATCAATAGCTCCTAGATGCATATCCATATATTGATACATGTCTTGTACTTGCTGAGAATTGGAGACATCTGCATTGAATTTATAAGCTTGTACGCCAAACTGTTCGGCTTGTACTCGAACTTCTTCTGCTTCCTTATGATCTCCAATATAATTGATTAATATATTGGCTCCTTGCTTAGCAAAGCCTAAAGCAATGGCTTTGCCGATTCCTTTACTCGAACCTGTAATTAGTACATTTTTCCTTTTAAAATTAATTTCCATTATGATCATGCTCCAACTTAAATTTTGCTACAATTTCTTGTAGCTCTTCTGCTGTTTTTCCTAATGAAGTAGATGCCTCTTTCACTTCTTGCATATTTGTTAATTGCTCCTGAGTTGCTGTTGATACATTTGATGAGAATTCAGATGACTGCTCAGCAGATAGCTTAATATTATTGACAGATGCAGCGACTTCCTCCGAGGAAGCAGAGATTTGTTGAGACGCAGCTGAAATTTCACGAATCTGACTTGCAACTTCTTCTGATGAATTAAGAATTTCTTTAAAGATTTCCCCTACTTCATTTGTAAACTCCATACCAGCCTTTACATCTTCTTTACCCTTTTCCATAACAGTGATTGAAGCATTAGAATCTGCTTGGATGGCATTAATCAAATTGTAGATTTCTGTGGCAGATTGTGATGATTGTTCCGCTAATCGTCTAACCTCGTCAGCTACAACAGCGAAGCCTTTCCCATGCTCTCCTGCTCTTGCAGCCTCGATTGCTGCATTCAATGCTAGTAGGTTTGTTTGATCTGCGATTGCTGTAATGAGACTTACAATATCGCTAATTTTTTTCGTATTCACATGTAATCCGTTTATCGTTGTGCCGATTTGTTCAACAGACTCATTAATTAACTCCATTTGTGCAATGACTTGCTGGACAACATGATTTCCACGTTCTGAAGCTTGAGAAGCAGAGATAGATGATTCAGCAGCAGTATTAGCTGAATCAGCAATTTGCTGAATGCCCGTCGCCGTTTCCTCCATTGCAGCCGCTGTCTCCTCAGTCATCACCATCGATGCCTCAGCGTTTTGCGTGATTTGTCTCATATCTTGAGCAATATTTGTTGAACTGCTATAAGTTTCTGCTGCATTAGCAGTTAGCTGACTAGCAGCAGAAGATACATTGTTTGACGTATTTCTAATATTTAAAATGATGTGCTGTAGATTCGAAACCATCGTATTAATGGATTCAGATAAATTGCCGATTTCATCCTTTGTGATTTCTAAATCAACGCTTATTAACTCTCCATTTGCTACTTGGTTTGCAACATTTACTACTTTATTAAGAGGTTTTAATAGACGATCTATAATGATATAAAGTAAAACTAATAATATTAGAATTCCAATAACAGCTATAACAATTTGTTTAATGACACTTGTTTTAATGATGGTATTTATGTAATCAGCGGAATAATCAATGCCTAATAATGCAATGAGTTTACCATTGCCATCTTTAATAGGGCTAAATACTGTTCTCCATGAACCATAAGGATCCTGAAAAATATTAGTTACCTCAGTACTATTATTTTTAATTGCCCGTTTAGCTGTTTCTACATGTTCGTCTGCTAAATCAGTAAAGGTTTCACCAGCTTCATATACATCGTTCAGATTAGATGTGTAGCCTATCGGGTTAACGCCACCTTCATCATTCACATCCCAAATATAGCTCCAACTCATAATTCCTTGTTCTTC
Organism: Lysinibacillus sp. NPDC097231; assembly: GCF_044761885.1. Taxonomy (NCBI): domain Bacteria; kingdom Bacillati; phylum Bacillota; class Bacilli; order Caryophanales; family Bacillaceae; genus Lysinibacillus; species Lysinibacillus sp. NPDC097231. The sequence goes on from NZ_JBIWDH010000015.1 coordinate 52,794, forward strand.
TTGAATCATATCGAGTTGTTTTTGAACTTTCTTAAATTCAGCGTTAGTTTCCCCTTTTTCCGTCAATAAATCTTTTATGTCATCACTATCAAGATTCATAGCTGTTAATAAACCGACACTTTTTAACTCTTGTTCTAAATCGACTGCCATTCGATTGTTTAATTCCCTAATACTTTGCGTAGTAATAATAGCAATTAGAAGTAAAACAATAATCGAAACAGTTAGTAAAAGTTTGTTTTTTAATGAAGCATTTTTTAACAACCTCATGGTTATTACTTCCCCTCATTGTGTTTTTGGTAAAAAAATAACCTATTTCAAAAGAAATAGGCATCAGAGAATATAACTAGCAATATATGTACTAAACTAGCACTCTTTTGCAGCACAGCCATCATAGCACCTATTGCCTTAGACCTGTAACTTTGCGTCTCTACTTTTCAGTAGATTTGCCCATCTTTTTTCCTCTTCAAATTAACACAATGGGTAAAAACATTCAATAGCACTAGAATAAAATACACATTATTTATACTACTTTAAAACCATGAAATGATCACTATTACATAATCTTCTCTGCTAGCACATAATCCTCTTCATTAAACAAATAAAAATAGCTACAACGAATTTTTCAAAACGTTGTAGCTATTTGTATGATTTTTAATAATCACTCACCCCTAAGTGATTATTCCTATTTAAGAATACTTACACATTGTTTGTGACAAGTAAGACTGTTGGTATGAAAGATAAAGCAAACATACATAGATACCAAAGTGATGTACGACGCAATGAAAAACGAACTTGTTTTTTTTCTGCATAAAAGATGTCTAATATAATTGCAACAATGAGTGGCGTACTAACACATGCGATAGCAACTAATAAGATGTCAAAATAAGTCATAAAAGCACCCCTCTGTTCGTAAACATTTATTTTTCCCTTTGTGACAACTTTGTGTCAACTAAAGTGTACACAATTCCGCCACATTTTGTCAACTAGTTAAAATATGATTTTTATAGAAATTCACAAACATAAATGAGCTATTTATATAAATCCACTCATTGAAAAAGCAGCTGCAAAATTGCAGCTACTTCGTTAATCATTATTTTAATCTCTATATTTATATGTCAGCCCTCTTAAAAAGTTTCTCACAAAACGATCGCCACATTCCTTATAGTTACGATGACTTGGATTTCTTAAAATGGCCCCTAATTCGCCTTTCGAAACGTTAACGCCTCCATCATATAAAATATCGAGCATCTCCTCACTCGTTAAGGCTAACGCAATCTTTACTTTCTTTAACAGCATATTATTAGGACTTTCTTTTCCAGAAACAGGTAGAGCCCCTTCTGGCTGACCAGGCTTAGGCTTTTGTGGACCTCGTTTTAAGGTAATAAATCCATTTAAAAAAGCCTCTAACATTTTATTATTACATTTGATGTATGCTTCTGGTGCTTCTTCCTCATCATTTACTTTAATCAGCATGTTCAATACTTCTTCCTTCGTAAAGTCCATGCCTCCTAGCTTAAAAATTTCAACCATGTCTGTATTTTTGATATCTAATGCATATCTTAAACGAATTAAAATATCATTGTTCGTCATTTAAAAACCTCCATTTTGACTGTAAAGCGCTTCTAACAATCATATCCTCGAGATTGAAGCATCACTTTATTATAGCAGAGACATTCACAATTTTAGCTAGCTTTCCAAAAGTTACTTTACTAGAATGTGCATTTTACTTTTTTAAATGTATGATTAGCTAACTCTCGACCATTCTAATCACAAGGAGGTGAGAAAAATGGCTAATCGTAGCTCAAACAAACTTCAAGTACCAGGTGTACAAGAAGCTGTTGATCAATTGAAATATGAAATCGCACAAGAATTTAACGTACAGTTAGGGCCAGAAGCTTCTTCTCGCGCCAATGGTTCAGTCGGAGGAGAAATTACCAAACGACTCGTTGAAATGGCTGAAAAACGTTCAAAAGGATTATTATAAAAACAAATGTGCTAAGGAGTTGGAGAGCCCGAGGAGTCGAAGTGATCTCGAGGATGTAGTGCTTTAGACGCTTTCCACAACTTTGAATCTTAAAATTTCCTCTTAAAAAAGAACGAATCCCTTTTAACAGGAATTCGTTCTTTCATGTTTAATTATTTCACCTGGTTGATATGCCTAGTTTGACTTTTTTAGGGTCAGCATCACGATAAAGAACTGCAATAGTATTTATGGGCTTTCCGGAATCCTCTACACAACAAGCGGTTTTTAAAGCATACAATAAAAATCCTTCTGTCTCAGAGGACAAAAGGGCGTGCCAAAGTAAAATTCGCTTAAAAAATATCACGGGGCCCTTCTCAGTCTCTCTGGATCGTATTAAATACCCGTTCGTTCTACATTCTAGATTAAAATGAAATAGCAATGGCTTAATATAGTGGAAATTAACTTGGCATTTCAATAAAATTTTGAGCAAATTGATAAATTAAATGAGCAGGTACTGCCAAGTTAAGATTCTGACCATCATCAAAACCTGCTGTAATCAAACCTACCAATCTCCCATGCATATCCAATAAAGCCAGAACTTCCGTTTGAAATGGCCGCCGTAAATTGAATCATAGACATATTTCGAATATCCCGAAAACCAGAAACAATTCCATCAGAAACAGAGTTAAATAATCCTAGAGGACTGCCAATAGCAACGATTTTCTGACCTCGAACTAATTGACCTTCAACTTTAACGGGTAATGGTTTGCTTATTCTATCCACTTTAAGAATGGCCAAATCATGCATATCATGATATTTCACAAATCGATGTGTTATATATTCGTTCGTATCGTTTTCATATAGCACAGAATAATATTCCCCACCACTCACAACATGCAGGTTTGTTAAAATATAACCATCTTGATGAAGAACGACACCAGAACCAAAGCATAACACCTTGTGATCCGCTCCAAACGTTTTAATCATTACAACAGATGTGGCTAAAGAAGCTAATTGCTCATAGCTACACTCTCCTGTAGTCTTACTCTGAACCGGAAGAATCGTTGTTTGTTGCGGCAGTGTACTCTTCCTAGGCAAAGATTTAGGTATTACTATTTCCTTTTCGTAGAAATCACGACACTTATATAGAGTAGATGACGCTGCTATGTTTGGAAGCAAATTTGGAATGTCTTCTTTAGGATTCATATAACAGATATCACAACCAAGTGTCGATAAGAAATATAAGAATAATAATTCATGTTGAGTAATATTACCAATAAAAACAATTTTCTGCACTGTTTGGTTATTCTCAGAAAAAATTTGAGGTAAATAATAATCCATCCAGTATAAAAATTTTACTGCAAAGTTTTTTAATAAAGTGGCATTGGAATTAGGGTGATTTTCTTCATAAATATGGATGATTTCTTGAAAGCTAAGCTTTTTTGTCCATTCAAGTTGATCTTTCTTTAATCTACTGCATAAAGGTGTCTCATAAAGTAACGGAGGGTTATTAACAACGTCTTGGAAATTTCCCCAAAGTTTCGTTAGTCGGTCTACATCTTCTTTATTGGTAATGACCTCAAGCTTATGTAATCGTAAATAAAGTACACTTTGCTTTTTTGCATAAAAATACTCATCCATTTTTAAAATATCTTCCTTATAAAGATCTACAGAATCAGGTATACCAATATATCGTAGAAAAACAACTTCTTTTGTAAGGGAGCTATTGTATTGAATGTTTTGCATAAACTCCTCAAGAGGATTGTCCGGCTTTTTATATTTAATTTTTAGAGGTCTAGTTGTCACAATCATATCCTTCCATCTCCTATAAGCACGTATATTTGGCTCATCACCAAAACGTTTGGTGATGAGCCGTATATTTATATATTTTGGCACTTATATACAATTCGCTTATATTCCTCTAAATCCTTTTTTCATCAATTTTGTGTTTTTAATATTTAGTCTGTAAACAATTTCTCCATCTATCACTCAGCCATCTGCTTAAAGCCTCATATAAATGCTTTGCCACATTATTATCTGGTTCAAAGCTAAGTTAAGTTTCTCCTCAACTCATAAAAAAAAGAGAAGTCAACACCCCAAGAGTAGTTGACTTCTTAAACGTTTAGCTATTTTTTTAAATGAGGTGCTGGCTCATGGGAACTTTAAACGGAAAAAATAAGTACAATTGAGTGGATGTGATTCATTTCCCTTCAGCATTCTTTTCAAAGTTATCAAGCAATGTACGTACTTCATCTGTTGATTTCGTGTTCATCAATTGATTTCTTAATTCTCCTGCTCCACGGAATCCTTTGACATAAATTTTGAAAAAGCGATGAAGCCCTGTGATGGAACGTGGTAGTGCTTCCGCATATTGATCTTGAAGATCAAGCTGCAGTCTTAAAAGATCAAGGTACTCTTTACTGCTATGCTCTTTTGGCTCTTTTTCAAAAGCAAAAGGATTTTTAAAAATACCTCGCCCGATCATAACGCCATCAATACCATATTGATCAGCAAGCTGCAGCCCAGTTTGACGGTCAGGAATGTCTCCATTGATTGTTAGTAGCGTATTTGGGGCGATTTGGTCACGTAATTTTTTGATTTCCGGAATAAGCTCCCAATGCGCATCTACTTGGCTCATTTCCTTTCTGGTACGTAAATGAATAGAAAGATTTGCAATATCCTGTTTTAAAATATGCGATAGCCACTCCCCCCACTCATTTACGTCGTTATAGCCAAGTCGTGTTTTTACGCTGACAGGTAATCCGCCCGCTTTTGCTGCTTGAATAAGTTCTGCCGCAACGTCTGGACGCAGAATAAGGCCACTGCCTTTCCCTCTCGATGCCACATTCGGTACAGGGCAGCCCATATTAATATCGATGCCTTTAAACCCCAGCTCTGCCATACCAATACTCATTTGACGAAAATATTCTGGATTATCTCCCCAAATATGTGCCACCATTGGCTGTTCATCTTCTGTAAAAATCAAACGCCCACGCACACTTTTCATGCCCTCTGGATGACAATAGCTATCCGAATTTGTAAACTCTGTGAAAAATACATCCGGTCGACCGGCTTCACTTACTACGTGACGAAAAACAACATCTGTCACATCTTCCATTGGTGCAAGTACAAAAAATGGTCGTGGTAAATCACGCCAAAAATTATCTATCATTTCAAACTCAAATCCTCTCACTATGGTTACACCTTCAACTCTCGGTCAAAAATATAAAGCTAAATGTTCCACTTCGTCAACACTTATATCATGCTTAATAACCAGTTATCAAATACAAGTATATTTGGACATTTATATAATTTGTGAAAAAAATCAGCAATGTTATTTTATCGAAAGTCGGTCCTAAATGGTATTTTTATAAACCAAAAAGCAGTATAGATTTCAACTGCTTTTCTATTATACCAACTCCACCATGCTATCGCTTCACAATATGGTGAGACTAGCCAGTCGCGAAGACTATAAAAATAATGGTAAAAGCAGACGGCCAATTAGAGGTGCAATGTCGCATTTCTAAACCGTCTGCTTTTATATTTCATTTAATACTTATAAATCTAAAGATAAATATATCTTTATACACCTACAACGACATTATTTTCGGTACCATGATTTAATGAAGAAAGTAATTTTTCGGCGTTCTTTTTTAAATCTACAAGATACTCTGCTTCTTCAACTAGTTTTTGCATTGTATTTAATTCGTCATCGCTAATTCCAACTAACTCTTCAAACATTTCAACTGATTCTCGTGAAATGAAAGAAATATCCCTCATTGCTTCCATAATTTGCAGAGAACTTGAAGATAATTCTTCTGTACTTGCAGATGAATTCGCATTATTTTCAGCAATAATTTTTGTAGTCTCTACGATTTTTTCAAACATCTCCCCAATTTCTAAGATTTTTATATTTGTTTGTTCAAATTCCTCTGTTCCTTGCTTCATTGAAGTTACAACTTTGTTCGTCTCTTCTTGAATATTTTTCACAATATTCGAAACTTCACCAGCTGACTGATGTGATTGTTCAGCTAATTTACGAACTTCATCAGCAACTACAGCAAACCCTTTACCGTGTTCACCTGCACGAGCTGCTTCGATAGCTGCGTTCAATGCCAATAAATTTATTTGCTCTGAAATCCCCGTAATTACTTTAACAATGTTACCAATTTCGTACGATTTTTCTCCAAGAATATTGATCGCATCAAACGTCGTATTAATCGTTTGATTAAATTGCTTCATGTTCACCATCGAATCTTTTAACTTTTCATTACCTTCCTGCGTCAATTCTAACGTCGTATTCGATTGTTCTGAAATTTGGTTTGATCTTATAGATAGTTCTTCAATAGCCACTGTGATGTCTTCGATAGAAGTAGAACTCTCTTCGGTAGCAACTAGTTGCTTTTTTAACCCTTTACCGACTTCATCGATTGCGGCCCTTACAGTATCAGCCTTCTCAGTTGCGTATTCTCCATGTTCTAAAAGATTCTCACCTTTTTTATTCACATTATTTGCGAATTTGTTAAATTTTTCACTTACTTGACCTGCTGACAATTCGTTCATTCCATTTAGTACCTTTTTATTTATATGGGAATTACGTTTAAGTGAAAAATATCGGTAAGCAAAATACAAAGATGTACATAATAAAACTACAATTATCCCTAACATAATAGCTTCCATGAAAAAAATTCTCCTATTCTAACGTATTAGTGATGAAATGTTATAGTTCTTTTACAATGATGTAAATTCCATCTGCTACAGTCGATGGAATACTGCTTAGATTTTCATTACTTTCATACTTATGTACAATAAAGTCCCCTTCTACGTTTATATACTTTGTCAGGCCGTGATACTTCTCCAGCAAACGCATTGACTTTGGATTTGTCGCTTCAGCTAACACTAATCTTAAGCCTTCTTCTGTTGCTTTTTTTATTAATACATCACCTAAACTTTGTACTATATCATGACGATTATGTTCAGCAATTACACCTAATAAAAATAAATGTAGTATTTCTCCATCTTCCATATCTTTTCCAAAACGATTCTTATAATCTTCTAGGAAACGTTCATCAATATCCTCTAATACACGCATTACTATATTCATGTCAGCAAACGTGCCTTCAAAAATATCCCCTTCGATAATTTCAAGGACATTCGTATCTCCAACTAGTGCGCCTACAACATTTTGCTCTTCATCTAGTGCAATAGCACAGTATCCTTGATGAACATTTGCTTCAATATATTCCTTCGTAAATTGATAGAAATCTTCGTAAGGTAGTTGTAAGGCGTACCCGATAATCGGTTCTTGCACCCATTTGCCAGCAACTTCTACCCCAGTAAAGGTTTTTGCTAAACATTCTGCTGCCTTTTCAATTAAATCTGGTTGGTCTTTTGTAAGTATTTCATATGTATATAATTCTTGAATTGTTTGCATCGTAAAATTCCTCTTTTTCAAAATTTGATTATAGTTCATTAATGACTAACGCATTGGTAATTGTGAAACATTGTCGACTACGGTTCCTGGGAAATTAACTCCCTCTAAAGCATTTCGCACTTGCACATATGCAATTTTAGAGGATGGATTAACAATAAATATTTCTTTGAAGCCTAGTGATGCATAAAACATTAGTGTTTGTCCTAGCTCTGTTGAAACCTTTGAAGGAAGAGGCGATTGATATGTTGCATCAACAACAAATGTATATGTATTTTTCTGTACTTTTGCCACTGTCTCTTCTAAATCTTTCATATAATCCTCTACAAGAGCTGCTTTAACAAACCCTATTACTTGGACGTGTACTTCTTTTTTTGCTTCATAGATCGCCATTTTATATTTCTCTTTATCAACGACTATCATTTCAAATCCCCTTTTCGTAATTTTCTAATTTTTTAAAACTGTTAGCATTTTAGTAATAAATATCACATCTGTCGCTACGATTGATTGGAATCAGTCCTTTGATTTTTTTCCAAAAAAAAACTATCCCAGAATATAATTAGGATAGCCAAAAAATCACTTATTATCTTGGCAACCCGACTATCATTATCCAAGAGGATTTTAGACTCGTAGCTTTGCGTCCTTACCTTTCGATAAGTTTGCCTTTTTCAATTTTATTAAAATAACACTAACATATTACAATTTGATTATAAATGTTTTGTCAAATTTTGTCGACGGTAGGCAATTTTATCTAGAGAATATCGGTTGAATTAGAGAAATTTTCCGTATATTTAAAGGTATGAACAAGAAAATACTGTTTGGCGATTTTACAAAGAGGGGAATCTCTACTCCTGCCCAGATTGTAGGAAAAGTAAATGTCTGTATTTTTCCATATCCATCTAATAAGAACCAGCAGAATTAATTCACCATATTATTTACTTTTTTTGGAGTAATGATTATAAAAGAGCGGTTTTTAGGATTTAGCCTAAACAATCATATTACATAGTCCATCTAAATCTTTCTCATTCACCAATCTAATTTTATATTTTATAAAGTATCCCCACCTAAAATTACGCTTACATGACAATTTTTCTTTACAATCTTTATAGTGATATATCCAAAACAAAATCATCTCCACTCTTAGAGATTTATAGAGAGGAGATGATCTTCTTATTGGCATTATTTCTAAGCCCTATATTTTTCTTACTCGTTATACCCCTTGAGAAAAGAGTATTCTACAAAGGAATAATAAGCAGCTCCCTATCAGAGCTACTGCCTTCTACTACTTTCCCCTTTTTCTTCCTTGATATAAACTTTAAAATAAAACTGGTGGATGAATTGGAATAGATATAATTATTACTGCAGCACTCAGTATTAAGATTGATAGTCCAGCATTTTTCTTCATATTCACACTCTCCTTTAGATTTCAATAAATTGCATAGCTTTCTCAAACTTCTTTTCTTGTCGATAATACTCTCCCAATAAATAAGAAAATTGTTGGTGTATTTCTTTTAATTCTTCATTATCTGCTGTAAATGGAATTAACCTCCCTTCTAAAAAATCCATTGCTTTCTTTTTTTCTTCTCCCAGCAAATATAAATAAAAAGTAGCAAATAAATTAAAACTTAATTTTTTCTTATTTTTTGCTTCTTCCTTTAGAATAGTAAAGGTTTTTATACTTTTCTCCGCTTGTTCTAAGCGAAATTGTGTAACACCTAAATTATATAAGCAAAGCAGATAATGATCACAGTTCTTTGACATTAACGAAGCGCTTTTTTCAAAGTAAATTAATGCATTTTCATATTCCCCTCTCATTTGGTACAAATCCCCCAAATTGTGATATATAGTAGGTAATAGCTGCTGTTCCTGTAATAGCTCCACATTTCTCACTAGATGTTCATAGATTTCGATTGCTTCCTGAAACACTTTTCCTCGAGAGTAATTGAGTGCCAGAGACATTAATGTATAAATAATTCTTTTAAAATTAAATTGGTCCTTATAGAATTGAAGAGCTTTTTTCCCATAAATAATTGCTTGGCTTGGTTCTTCTAACCGCCCTTTTATTAAAGCGAAATGGTAGTAAAACTCTCCTTCTAGTGACCCTAGTTCTGGATGTATTTGAAGTATTTGAGTTAGTTCTGTAGCTGCTTCTTCATATTTACCTTTCGTTATTAAAACTAATGCATAATAATATGAATGTAAATACCTTTCATGTTGGGAAAAATTTTGTCGGTGGGCATTTAGCCATCTTAATTGATTTTCTGCTAATTTATGCTCGTTAACAAACACATAATAACGTAACTTATAAAGTTCATATAAATAAATAGATTCCGTAAAACCAATTATTTCTTCATATTCTTTTAATCTGCCCACTGTCTCTTTTACTTTCTCATTCTCTAGGTAATTTATATGTTTTTGTAAATTATTTAATAGGCAAATTATATTTTGTTCGCTATTCTCTACATCGTGAATACTAATATTTAATCGTTCTAGCAATAGACGTATTGTCTCGCTATTTGCTTCTTTATTATTATTCTCAATTTTACTTAAATGAGGAATCGAGCAAATCCCCATCGCCACCGAATTCTGTGTCATTCCTAACTTTGTACGATAGTACTTAATTAATGAACCTATTTTCATTCTCATAACCTCCCGTATCGAATGACTATATTTTACATTTATTATACCCAAAATTTTCCCAATAATCAAAAAACTGAAATTATGATAGATTCAAATTGTAGTACTACTATAACTTAATTTGAAAAGGGGTTAGGACGAATGAAAAAAATGAAAAGTACGTTGCTTGGTCTTTTGATTGCAGGATCAGTAATAAATCCGGTGCACGCAACAACGATGAATAGCGAAGATAGCTCAGAAAACTACGGTGGTCAGGAGACATTCCGTGTTTATGTTGAGGCAAACAACAAATCAGAAAAATCAACATTAAAAGATCAATATTCTGCTCGTTGGGAATTAACAGAGAACGGATTTTCAACTGATATGAATGAAAAACAATTCGAAGCATTACAGAAGAATAAAAATTTTACAGTTACAAAAGTTCCTATCGTTACATTAGATACGATAGGTTTGGAAGACGATAGTATGGTAGAAAATGAAGTCTTGGATTCGGTAATTTCTTTAAGAGCTTCTCAACAAATACCTTGGGGAATTAAAGCAATTTATAACAATGACACTTTAACATCTACAACTGGAGGAAGTGACATAAATATTGCCGTACTCGATACGGGAGTAAACACTTCTCATCCTGACCTTGTCAATAACGTAGAGCAATGTAAAGACTTTACAGGTGCTACAACACCCATTAACAATAGCTGTACAGACAAAAACGGACATGGTACACATGTTGCTGGTACAGCCTTAGCTGATGGTGGAAGCGATCAAGCAGGCGTTTACGGTGTTGCTCCAGATGCTGATCTTTGGGCTTACAAAGTGTTATCAGATAGCGGCTCTGGATATTCAGATGATATTGCTGCTGCTATTCGACATGCAGCAGATCAAGCAACAGCTACTGGTACAAAAACAATTATTAGTATGTCTCTAGGTTCTTCAGCAAATAACAGCCTCATTTCAAGTGCTGTCAATTACGCATACAGCAAAGGAGTTCTAGTAGTAGCTGCAGCTGGTAATTCAGGTTATGCGCAAGGAACAATTGGTTATCCAGGAGCATTACCAAATGCAATCGCCGTTGCATCTTTAGAAAATGTACAACAAAATGGGACGTATCGTGTAGCTGACTATTCTTCACGTGGTTATGTATCTACAGCTGGAGATTATGTAATCCAGGAAGGTGATATTGAAGTCTCGGCTCCTGGCTCATCAGTTTATTCAACATGGTATAATGGCGGTTATAATACAATCAGCGGCACATCAATGGCTACTCCTCATGTCTCTGGTTTAGCAGCAAAAATTTGGGCTGAAAATCCGTCCTGGTCTCACACGCAACTACGTTCTAACTTACAAATGAGAGCAAAATCAGTAGATATTCAAGGTGGTTATGGCGCTGCTACAGGTGATGACTACGCTTCAGGATTTGGATTTGCTCGCGTTCAATAATTGTCAAAAGGTGAAGCATATTAACATTAGTAAGGAGCTGTCCAAAAAGAGGGTTTTTAACCAAAAATAAATAAAAAGTGAAAGGCAGAAACGTTGTCAAATCAACGTTTCTGCCTCTTCAATTTCATGTGATTTTACTCCAAAAGGGACTTATGGGACAACCCCTTACTTTTTTTGGGTTCTATGATATATTCGATTATCTAAACTATCTGAACCGTTATATCTAACCTTTAACCCAAAGAACTGACTAATATCAATTTTTCCACCAAAAAGATAAAAATATGACTATTAAGTTTAACACTATTACAACAAATAAATTAATCTCTTATTTCTCTTCTTAACTAACCTGCCCTGTTCAATACTTTCACCAAAAATATCTTTAATCCTTTTTAGAACTAGAAGAAAGAAAAAAGAACGAATTCCCACCATCGGAAATTTGTTCTTTTTCATTATACCAACTCCAACCAAGTCACCCCTTCACAATGTGTGGAGTGTATGTGGCAACACAAAGGATGTTGGTGGGATTAGTTATAGAGGCTCGACTCCAAGGTCAGGGAATCGAGCCTCTTTTTTCATCATTTTAATTCCAACCATGCAACCGCTTCACAATGCCACGAGTGCTGAGCGTGGATAATTGAAAAATAAAGATGTATAAGAGTCACCTATAATTAACTATAAATTACCTCTAAAAAATCGTCCTCTATATCAGTCTTTAAAACAAATTATATCTTTCATAATATGCTTTCCCTTAACATATATCCAGCTACCGATCCCTTTTCAACTAGGAAATCCAGTACAATTATAACTTCTCCCTTTAATCTAACTTCTCTTCGTATATTTTCCCGATTGATATGAATATAGCTTTTAATAACATTTTCTAAATAATATACAGTATAATCTTCTAATTCAGCACTCCATAAACTTTGATTTTCTAATAACATACGTGAAATCCAAGATATTCCGTCAGTAATAAATTTTTGTCCAAATCCATCTAATAATTTTGCGATAGAATATAGAACTGCTGGTGCATCTCCTAATCGTCTTGTAACTTTCATTAAAAACCTTTTATTTTGTTCAGTTAAAGAATACCATTCTTTAATGTTATCATTCCATAATGTTTCGGCAAAAAGGTAGCTTTTGATGATTCGCGAATTACCATAACTATTTTTTCGTTTATTATTTAACTCAACAACTTTTTCGAAAAATAAATCCCATACCAACCAAAAGTTATCATATTTTTTTAGAATATCTTCTACATAAATAAATTCTTTAAATAAGTCAGCCATAGATTCATTATTATTAAATTTTGTTATAAACGGACTTAAATATTCTGGTATGTCATCACTTGAAGAAGATAAAATAATTTCTGCTAACTTTACTAGAAAATCACGACTAACTTCATAATCCATTCTATTTCTTCTATCATCCAATAATAGCTTCTCAGCAAAAACTATTATTATATTTTTGATTAAATGCTTATGAACGTCATTATTAGTATCTAACGGTATTAATTGAAATGCTGTTTTTAAAATGCGTGGATTGATATCATTTATTTTTCCAATTTCTTCAAAGGTTATTTCGTCCCCTATAATTTTCTCTATGTCTGCTTCATATTCTTCTGAAAATCTTTCTAAAAAACCCTCTTCACCATCTATCCGTCTATACTTTTCAAAACTTTCTATACGCAATCGCTCTTTCATATCTTCATACTTAGGTTTTAAATATAAATATCCGTTCACTTACTCAAAAATCCCTTTAATATATCCTTTTTTCTTTTGCTGTGATACCTTAACCCGAATATCTTCCTCCGGCATATCAACAAATAATGTTGTAGCCTCTAGCCTACTTGGTAAACGGCCATCTTTATAAATTAAGCGAGTTTCTTTAAGTGTTAAAATACCGTCTAATTGTCATATTCCTAAAAAACCAACAGTTGTAGAAACACTATAACAATAGCGCCCCCTAAATAACAGGTTTAACGCTATTTAACGCTTACGTTTCAACCAATATTAAGTTAGCTATACCAAAGACAAACCCTAATAAAGCATACGTTGAAAAACACGCTTAAATTAGGTTTAGTCAGCTAGTTCAAGCCAAGCCACCGCTTCACAATGTGTTGAATGCGGGAACATATCCACTGGCTGAATCTCCTGTGTTTGATAGCCCCCATCCTCCAAAATACGTAGGTCACGTGCTAGTGTTGCTGGATTACAGGACACATAGACAACTCGCTTTGGACGTTGCACTAAAATTGTTTTTAGAAGTTCTTCATCACAGCCTTTACGTGGAGGGTCAACTACTAGAACATCCGCTTCTTTCCCTTCCTCATACCAGCGTGGAATAATTTCCTCTGCTGGGCCTGCCTCAAAATACGTATTCGTAAAACCATTTAATGCTGCGTTACGTTTTGCGTCTTCAATTGCTTGTGGAACAATTTCAACACCCATTACGGCCTTTGCTTTTTGTGCAAGGAATAAAGAGATGGTACCAATTCCACAGTAAGCATCAATTACTCTTTCATCTCCCTGTAAGTCAGCGTAGTCTAATGCTTGTTTGTAAAGGACTTCCGTCTGCTCAGGGTTGACTTGATAGAATGAACGAGCTGAAATTTCAAAGCGCACATCGCCAATTGTATCAATAATAACGTCCTTGCCCCACAGGTTTACGGTTTCATCACCAAAAATAACGTTCGTTTTGTCGCTGTTAACGTTTTGCATAATTGAAGTGACATTCGGGACAAGCTTTTGTATTGTCGCTACAGCTGCTTCTTTTTGAGGGAACTTTTTCTTTTTAGTCACGAGTACAACCATGACCTCACCAGTTGCTCGAGCTTTACGAATGACAACGTGGCGTAGCATTCCCTCGTGCGCTAGCTCATTGTATGGTCGAATACCTATTGCAGCTAATTCATTTTTTAAGCCCACAAGAATAGCGTCCGCTTCCCCTGTTTGAATCAAGCAACGCTCCATATCCACAATGATATGAGACTTCGTTTTGTAGAAACCCGCAATTGCTTGTCCTGCTTCATTCGAGGAGAATGGGATTTGTGCTTTATTACGATATTGCCAAGGCTCTTCCATGCCTTTCACAGCTAGAACAGGCGCATCAATTTTACCAATGCGCTGCATAACATTACGCACCATGTTTTCTTTCCATTTTAACTGTCCTTCATAAGACAGGTGCTGTAATTGGCAGCCTCCACATTGCTTAAAATATTCACAAGGCGCATCTACACGATCTGGTGATGGTTTGACAATTTCCACTACTTTTGCAAAGCCGTAATTTTTTAACGTTTTCATGACGTGAACTTCCGCGGATTCATTCGGAAGCGCGCCTTGAATAAATAACGGATAGCCATCAACCTTTGCGACACCATTGCCATCATGAGTTAAATCTTCTATATAAACTGTTAGTCGATCATTTTTTTTCACGGGTGCTGACATTCGTACATCCTCCATTTCAATCTCCTTATTGTAGCATGTGTTGGCGGATGAAAAAAGAACAAGGCTTGATATTGCAAGGTCTATTTACAGAGCGATAATATTTTCGACTTAATTGTCACCAGAACTTTACTCAAGCGGGTTTACCTCCGATCTGAGCGACTTATTCTTTACCTGAGCAGTTTTACCTCCGACCTGAGCGATTTTACCTTTTACCCGAGCAGTTTCTTCTTCGACCTGAGCAGTTCTACTCTTTACCCGAGCAGTTTCTTCTTCGACTTGAGCGATTTTACCCTTAACCCGAGCAGTTTCATCTTCGTTACAGACCTTTTCCTGCCATTTAGAAAAAGAGCCGCTAATCGCGACTCTTATCTTCGTCTTTTGCTATATGGTAATCTCTCGGAGCCCACCAGAAAGCAAGGGCAATTCCGAGGATAACAACGATAAATGGTGCGTAAAACATGAGAAATTGTTCCATTTACTCTAACCTCCTATGCATGATTGTCTTCTTTTCCTGTCACGTATTTTTTGTTGAATAGGAATAGTTTCAACAATAAATACAGTGAAGGAATAAGCAGACATAGTCCTAAAATAAACGCAATGACTAGTGCAATCGCCATTTGTGTACTTGTAAAGCTATCGTAAATCGTTAAATACGGATAAAGTAAATAAGGATATTGTGCGATGCCGTAAGCAAAGAACGCTACTGCAAATTGTGCAATTAATAGTCCTACAGCAAGACCGTAATTTTTTTTCATCCATATTAACACTACTGTAATAACAAACAGTACAGCTGAAATGGCGAACAACCACCATAGATCAACCATATTGTTATAACTCTCAGGGTTGATGGATTTCATTTCGTACATTATGCCAAGCGCACTTATCATTAAAGGAGCTGCCCAAATGAGAGCATATTTTCGCATTAATTTTGTTGCTTCTATATCTTTTGCTGTATGTGCATACCATGTTAAAAACACTGCTGAAATATATAACACTGCTGCAATGCTCAACACGACAATACTCCAGGCAAATGTGCTCGTGTATAATGTCCAGTAGTTTAATTCAGGTTGCCCATCTACGATATCCACATAGCCACCGCCAGCAATGGCAAATATTACAGAAAGTGAGGCTGGAATAAGTAAGCCTGCCACACCATACGTCAATGTGTAACCGATATGTCCACGTGAGCCATATGATTCAAACGCATAGTAGGAGCCTCTTATTGCAAGCAGCACGAGTGATATACTGACTGGAACAAGTAAAATCGTTCCGTAATAGAAGGCTGTTTGTGGGAAAAAGCCAATAATCCCTACGAAGAAGAATACTAAAAAGACATTCGTCACTTCCCAAACAGGTGATAAATAACGTTTAATAATGTTTGTTAAAATATGATTTTTCCCAATGAGTAGACTATAGGCATTAAAGAAGCCTGCTCCAAAATCAATCGATGCTACAATGACATAGCCAAATAGGAAAATCCATAAAACCGAAATGCCTAAAATCTCTAATGTCATAGGATGTCACCGCCTTTTTCAGAATGGCGCTCTTCAATTTCACGTTCAATTGGATTCTTTTTGAACATACGGACTAGAACCACAATACTTCCTATTCCCAATACAGCATACACACCTGTAAACAATAGCATCATTAAATCCACATGGTCACTTGTTGTAGCTCCTTGCGGTGTTCGCATTAAACCATATAAAATCCAGGGCTGTCGTCCAACTTCTGTGAGCCACCAGCCTGCTTCAATAGCAATGATTGACAGCGGTCCACCTGCAACAATAATCCATCTAAACCACCGTGTATGAATAAACTGCCAGCTACGTACTTTCCCAACTACGTAAAGCAATGAAACGAGTACCATGAACATACCTATAAACACCATAAGATCAAAGAGGTAATGAATGTACAGTGGTGGCTGATCTTCTTCCTCAAACTGATCTAAACCAATTACCTCTGCCATTGGATTATTATGCGCTAAAATACTAAGAGCATAAGGTACTTTAATGGCGTATTTTACTTCTTTTCCGTCTAATACACCAAACAGAATAAGTGACGCTTTGTCTTCTGTTTCAAAATGCCATTCAACTGCAGCTAGTTTTTCTGGCTGATATTCTGCTAAATATTTTCCTGAAAAGTCTCCAATAATCGCTGATGCAATGGAGAAAATCAGACCAATCTTCATAAGTAATAGCATTGACTTTTTATGATACACATGCTTAGAACCTCTTAGCATACGATATCCTGCAATTGCCGCTAACACAAAGGCAGATGTCATATAAGCTGTAACGAGAACATGCGCTACCTTTGTTGGCATTGCTGGATTAAACATTGCTAAAAAAGGTTGAATATTCACAAGCTGACCGTCTACAATGTCAAATCCTTGTGGTGCATTCATAAACGCGTTGACAATTGTAATAAACACAGCGGACATGGAAGCACCTACAGCAACTGGAATTAATAGTAGCATATGCTTTTTTTGACTTTCGAAACGATCCCAAGTATACAAATAAATGCCCAAGAAAATGGCTTCAAAGAAAAATGCAAACGTTTCCATAAAAAGTGGTAATGCAATTGTTTGGCCAGCGAGTTGCATAAAATTTGGCCATAGCAAAGATAACTGTAGGCCAATCGCTGTTCCTGTCACAACTCCGACCGCAACTGTAATGACAAAACCACGTGCCCAACGTCTTGCCATTAGAATATAGTGCTCATCATTCTTTTTATACCCAGTCCATTGCGCAATCATGATCATTAACGGGACACCCACACCAATCGTTGCATAAATAATATGGAACGATAAAGTTAGCTCCGTTAACGCTCTACTCCAAAAGACTGCTGATTCATTGATCATCACATTGCCCCCCTAACTTCCAAATATTCTTCCAAGTATGGAAAGTAGCATAATTATTGCAACACCAAAGCTAAGCCATATTAGCTTTCTTTCCTGTGACTTATACAAAGACAACACTTCCTTTCCCTTTTCCATACCCCCATTTTCCACTATTACAACGGAAAAAACCTTTATAATGGACCGAAATTTCGGCCTATTATAAAGGTTTCAAATTTTGTTCAAGTAATATACGCACATTTGCCAAACATTTTTCTTATTTCATTCACAATCCTAATTCCAGAGGATTTATATGGTAAAAAGTGAAAAAACCTTGGCTTTTAGCTGCACTCTCAAAACTATATGCGATCTTCCTCACGAATATCTGCAAGAGGAACAAAAATTTCAATATGGCGCTTTAGGTTTTCAAATGTTGCAGGGGCATCTCCACCATATTCACCATCTAAGTTTAAATGTATTTCGTCTTCAGTAGTTACTTTTACGACACTTGCTTTTTTATAAATAACACGATCATCGTTTAAATGCTCGCCTCTCAGTGCCATTGCAGCAAGCTGAATAAATTCTGGTAGGCTCACTTTCTTCAATACTAATAAAGTAAAGTAGCCATCATTAATACTTGCATCGGGGGCAAGCTTTTCAAAGCCACCCACTGAATTCGTTAAGCCACATAAAAACATCATGGCATCCCCATCAAATACTTCACCATCATATTCGATACGCATGTGAGAGGCTTTAAGTGATGGAATCATTTCTACAGCTTTTAAGTAATAAGCTAGCTGTCCTAGCATTGTTTTCATTTTACTTGGCACTTCGTAAGTTAACTCAGTAATGCGTCCGCCAGCAGCAATATTGATGAAATAGCGTTCCCCATTTAATAAACCAACATCAACTGGTAACGTCTCACCTTTTATAATAATGTCAACGGCATCTACAATATTTCGTGGGATATGCACAGCACGGGCAAAATCATTCGTTGTACCCATCGGAATTAGACCAACTTTCGGACGTTTTTCATATGGGCTTACACCTGAAACAACTTCATTTAATGTGCCGTCTCCACCAACCGCAATGATTATATCAAAGCCACGCTCTACCGCATTTTTTGCTGCAATGGTTGCATCGCCTTCACATGTTGTTGCGTGACAAGATGTCTCATACCCTGCTACCTCTAGTTTTTCCAATACCTCTGG
Source organism: Lysinibacillus sp. NPDC097231 (assembly GCF_044761885.1). Lineage (NCBI taxonomy): Bacteria > Bacillati > Bacillota > Bacilli > Caryophanales > Bacillaceae > Lysinibacillus > Lysinibacillus sp. NPDC097231. The sequence continues at coordinate 71,749 of NZ_JBIWDH010000015.1, forward strand.
TAGATGCTTTTTAAACACTTCACGTCCAGATGTCGGATTATAAATGATTCTTGCTCGTTTCATAACATACCTTCTTTGCTTCATAAGATTCTATTTATTCAACGATTTATACGTTGAAATGTTGCATTTACCTTAAATATGTCCGATGACACAATTATTGCAATGCAGCTGTTATTTGCTTTTTAAAGTCCTCATAAACAAATGTCCAATATGATTTATTTGTCATATTTTCCTCTTGTATTTCTGCATATAACGCCTTTTGTGCATCCCCAAATGAAGGATCTTCTTTATCAGGCAAGCTAGCTCGTTTGCTCACAACTAATTCCTGTAATTCTGGTGCACGTGGTCCCCATTTTCCAATGACTTGTCCAGCATTGTCTAATAAAATGTAAATTGGAATCGCACGGCCTCCATTTGTTAAATAGCGATCGATTAAATCTGTATCAGCATCACGTAGTACGGCACGCATTTCTAATCCTGCTGCCTCCGCTACACGGCGAATAATTGGATTGTTTAGCATTGCGTCCCCGCACCAATCCTCAGTAATTGTTAAAATTTTTGATTGCTTGTCCTTTAATAACTCGATAAATCCATCATTCGTTGGCACTTCGAAGCCATCATAAATACGGAAGCTCTCTTCTTTCAACGTAGTCATATTATCCATATATTGCTGAATTGAAATTGCATCATTGAAATATTGCTGTTCAGTTTTCATCGATTGTCCCCCTTAGATATATCGTGCTCTATTCTATATTTTGCTATGAATACTCTTTTTAGACAACTATTATGTGCTGTCAGATTCAAATCCCAGTTAGTATGTACATTTTTTGTAAATAAAAAGTCAAGAAAGCAATTTTGCTCTCCTGACTTTTCGATGCAACAAGACTTAGCGTTTTGCAATTTCTTGTTGTAATAATTTATTAACCATTGGTGGGTTTGCTTGACCTTTAGTTGCTTTCATAATTTGACCAACTAAGAAGCCGATAGCGCGATCCTTACCGTTTTTGAAGTCTTCGATTGATTGTGCATTGTTGTCCAAAACTTCTGTCACGATTGCAAGTAATGCGCCTTCATCAGAAATTTGAACTAACCCTTTTGCTTTAACGATGTCTTGTGCAGAACCGCCATTTTCTACTAGTTCAGCAAATACTTTTTTACCGATTTTAGAAGAAATTGTACCATCAGTGATTAATTTCACCATTTCAGCAAGGTTTTCTGGTGTTAACGCAGTATCTTTAAGATCTTTTTGTTCTGCATTTAAGTAGGCAGAAACATCACCCATAAGCCAGTTTGCAGAAAGCTTGGCATCCGCGTCTTTAGCTACCATCGCCTCGAAGAAGTCTGAGATTTCTTTTGAAATAACAAGAACTCCAGCATCATATGGTGTTAAGCCTAGTTCCTCAACATAGCGTTTTTTACGAGCATCTGGAAGTTCAGGAATTTCTGATTTTACACGCTCTAACCATTCATCATCGATTGATAAACGTACTAAGTCTGGCTCTGGGAAGTAGCGGTAATCATCAGTTCCTTCTTTAACACGCATAAGGATAGTTTTACCTGTTTTTTCATCAAAGCGGCGAGTTTCTTGCTCAATTACCCCACCCGAAAGAAGAACATCAGCTTGACGTAATTCCTCATGCTCTAAACCACGACGAACATAGTTAAAGGAGTTCAAGTTTTTAAGCTCTGTTTTCGTACCGAATTCTTCTTGACCATATGGGCGGATTGAGATGTTGGCATCACAACGTAAAGATCCCTCTTCCATTTTACAGTCTGAAACATCTGCATATTGAATGATTGATTTTACTTTTTCAAGATACGCATACGCTTCGTTTGGTGTGCGAATATCTGGCTCAGAAACGATTTCTACAAGTGGTGTACCTTGACGGTTAAAGTCAACTAAAGAGTGGTCGCCACTGTGAGACAGTTTACCAGCATCTTCTTCCATATGAAGACGTGTGATACCGATACGTTTTGTGTAACCATCTACTTCGATATCAACCCAGCCATTTTTACCGATTGGTTTATCAAATTGAGAAATTTGATATGCTTTCGGATTATCTGGATAGAAGTAGTTTTTACGGTCAAATTTTGTTTCTTGTTCGATTTCCATGTTTAGTGCAAGTGCTGCACGCATTGCGAAATCTACAACATTTTTATTTAGTACTGGCAGAACACCAGGATACCCTAAGTCGATAACTGTTGTATTTGTATTTGGTTCAGCACCGAAATGAGCTGGTGCTGACGAGAAGATTTTTGAGTTAGTTTTTAACTCAACGTGTACTTCTAAACCAATGACTGTTTCAAAGTTCATGTTATTTTCCCTCCCAAATTTGAGGAACTTGTTTATGGAACTCCGTTGCTTGTTCGAAAGCATGAGCTACACGGTAAATTGTTGCTTCATCGAAATATTTACCGATAATTTGTAAGCCTAGTGGTAGACCATTTTCAAAACCACATGGAATTGAAATGGCTGGTACACCAGCTAAATTCATAGGAATCGTTAAAATATCGTTTGCATACATCGTCATTGGATCATCGATGTTCTCACCAATTTTGAAAGCTGGCGTTGGAGCAGTAGGTCCAATGATTACGTCAAAGTCTTCAAATACTTTGTCATAGTCTGCTTTGATAAGTGTACGTGCTTGTTGAGCTTTTTTATAGTAAGCATCATAAGTACCTGCACTTAGTGAGTAAGTACCAAGCATGATACGACGTTTTACTTCATCACCAAAGCCTTGTGCACGAGTCTCTTTATAAAGGTCCATTAAATTATTCACGTTTTCTGCGCGGAAGCCATAACGGATACCGTCAAAACGAGAAAGGTTAGAAGACGCCTCAGATGAAGAAAGGATATAGTACGCTGCTAGAGCATATTTCGAGTGCGGAAGTGATACTTCTTCTACTGTAGCACCTAAGCCTTTTAATACTTCTAATGCATCAAGCACTGATTGACGTGCTGCTTCGCCAACACCCTCACCAAGGAATTCCTTTGGCACAGCAATACGTAAGCCTTTTACATCGCCTGTAAGAGCCGATACATAGTTTGGTACCTCTACATTTGCAGAAGTTGAATCATTAGAATCTAATCCCGCAATCGCTTCCAGTAAAAGAGCATTGTCTTCAACATTACGTGTAATTGGTCCGATTTGATCTAAAGAAGATGCAAATGCAACTAGACCAAAACGAGATACACGACCGTATGTAGGCTTCATCCCTACAACACCGCAATAAGCTGCTGGTTGACGGATTGAACCACCTGTATCAGAACCAAGTGAGAATGGTACTTCACCTGCTGCTACTGCTGCCGCAGATGCACCTGAAGATCCACCTGGCACGTGGTTTAAGTTCCATGGATTTTTAGTCGTTTTATAGTATGAGTTTTCATTTGAAGAACCCATTGCAAACTCGTCCATGTTTAATTTACCAATAGTGACCATACCAGCCTCACGAAGCTTTTTCACTACTGTTGCATCGTAAATTGGCATAAAGCCTTCTAGAATTTTAGAAGCACAAGTTGTCTCTAAGCCTTCTGTCACGATGTTGTCTTTTACACCGATAGGAAGACCGAAAAGTGGTCCACGTTCTTCAAATGGTACTTTATCCATTTCAGCCGCTTGTGCAGTTGCTTTTTCTTCGTTTGAAGCAAGGAACGATTGTACATCGTTGTCAAGCTTTGCAATACGCTCGTATGCTTCTTTTGTTAAATCAGCGATTGTTAAGTTACCAGCTTTAATATCAGCTTGTAGCTCCTTTGCTGAACGTTCAAATAACGTCATGAGGAATCCTCCTATGTTTTAGTATTACATGATAGCTGGTACTTTTACTTGACCATCTTCTTGTTCTTTTACGTTTAACATCATTACTTCACGATCTAAGCCTTTTGTTGCCACATCTTCACGCATTACGTTTACTAGTGGTAAAACATGAGTTGTTGGTTCAACATTCGTTGTATCTAACTCGTTTAATTGCTCTGCAAAGTCTGTAATTTTACCAAGCTGCTCTGCAAATTTCTCAGCTTCCTCTTCCGTGATTGCAAGACGTGCTAAATTTGCAACGTGCTTTACTTCTTCTTTTGTTAATTTCGCCATTTTTCACACCTCCGAATACTCATTCAATTCTTTGTTTTTGTCGACAACAATAGGGTTGAATAAAGTTGACCATGCAAATAATCATAACATTTTTCATATTAAAAATCACAACTTTCACCAAAAATATAGAAACTTTCGCTACTACGACAAAGTGTATCTCTTTTATGACGTTCTTATGACGTTCTATCGTTCTGTTTGATGATTTTATCTATTGCTTTGATGGTTCTATCCGCCGCTTTGATAGTTCTATCCGGCACTTAGCGTCCTATCCGTCGCTCCGTTGTTTCTATCCGCCTCTTCGGTTTTTCTATCCTTCATTCCGTCAGTTCTATTCATCACTTTGACTTTCTATCCGCCGCTTTGATGATTCCATCCATCACTTAGCGTCCTATCCGGCGCTCCGTTGTTTCTTTCCTTCACTTTGGCGTTCTATCCGTCAATTCGATGGTTCTATCCATCACTTGACTTTCTATCTGCCACTTCGTCCATTCTATCCGGCACTTTGGCTTTTCTATCCGTCAATTCATCGATTCTATCCATCGCTTGGCGTCCTATCCGTCGCTCCGTTGTTTCTAACCGCCACTTCGATGTTTCTATCCGTCACTTAGCGTTCTATCCATCACTTCGATGTTTCTATCCTTCACTAAGTCGGTTCTATCCATCACTTGACTTTCTATACGTCACTCCGCCAATTCTATCCATCACTTTATCTTTCCACATAAAAATATAGTCAGCACTAGGCTGACTATATTTTAGTAATTATAGATATGCACGTATGGTTCCTTTTCGTTGGCTTTCTTAATGATTAATGCCTCTGGACCGTTTATTGAGCTAATGCTTACTTCAACATTGATGTTATCAAATTGATTGATAAGAACACCTGTTAAATATTGAGTAAAGCCTGTAATTTCAGCTTGACCGAAGAATTGGATTGGTACTTCGATGTTTAGTTTTTGAATTTTTTTATTTTGATAGAAGCCTGTTCCTATTACACTAGTGTAGTTAGAAAAATATTTATCTATATCTTGTTTGAAATTTTTAAAGTTGTTGCTAACATCACGATAGACATCCATTGATTCGTCCGTCGGGAACAGCACATACTCTTCGTCAATACCTTTCCAATCAGCTATATCATTTTGTCCAGCTTTTGCTATGCCATAGCTAAAGTATGTTCCTGGGATAATGTCATTGCGAGCTTTTTGTTTAAACAAGCCTACTACTATCGGTATATCTTTCAATTCATCACGAGTTCTTAGGCGAGACACAATTTCAGCGGCCATCTTCTTCCCTTGCTCGATAAGTGTTGCCTCAGAAATTGGCTCCTCGTAGTACTCTCCATACTTTTCTTTTTGATAATAATAAATAGAGTTTAAGGCAAGCCCTATGGAAATACCGCCTAATTTCACCTTATTATCACTTGTTTTTGTTAAATAATTTTGCTCAACAATATGCGATAAATAAATTGGTGCCTTTATGGCACGTTCCTCTGCCGGCATGGAGTCCGTTGTTGGAGGATTTAAACCATCCTTATCTTGTGAACTACGCTTCAGGTAATTGGTCACTGTGCTTTCGGCTAAATATTGCCCTTCTTGGAAGAAGTAGTTTTCTGTATCAAACTCATTTTGAGAAAGACGCATCAATCCTGTTTCAACTTCCTTCATATCATATTTCGTAAACATATTTGAAACTACTAGCCCTCTGCTTGCACTTTCTTTATAAGGGATGAGGGTCTTATAATATGATTCATCAATCTGTAAGCTTGGAATAATCGTTGTTTCCGCTTTTTCCTGTTGCGTCTCCTGTGTAAGCTCTGTCTCCTTCTTATTAGAAGGCACACAGCCGACTAGCATTGCAGCAGCGACAATTGCTGGAATGAGTCGAATTGACTTCATTTTTTAGTACTCCTTTACTGATATAGAATTTCTGCTAGAATCAGGCACCGCCTAGTTGTGAAATGAGAGTAGGCATTGACTATTTAACATGTCTTTGCCCTCCCTCAAAGTGGCTGGAACAATTCATCACATTTTTGCTTTAATCAACTAAAGTCTATTTTTCATCTATTTATTGCACTAGGTTAAGCTGCTCAATCAGGCTGTCTTCATTCCAAACTTCAAGACCAAACTGCTCGGCTTTTGTCAGTTTCGAACCTGCATCTGCTCCTGCAATGACAAGGTCAGTTTTTTTGCTGACACTGCCTGTAACAATACCACCTAACTCTTCTATTTTCGCCTTTGCTTCGTTACGTGTCAATTGCTCAAGTTTACCAGTTAATACGATTGTTTTGCCTGCAAAAGGATTATCACCTACAGCTACCTCTACCTTTTTACCCTTAAACGTCATATTGACGCCTGCTTCAGTAAGGCGATCAATTACTGCACGTGCATCCTCATTTGAAAAATACTCTACGAGCGATGATGCCATTTTATCGCCAATCTCATAAATTGTTACTAGTTGCTCCTCTGTGGCTACCATAACCGCTTCCATCGTTCCAAACTCCTCTGAAACAATTTTCGCTGCCTTTTCACCAACATGCCGAATACCTAGTCCAATTAGTAAACGCTCCATCGAATTTTCCTTGGAAGCTTGAATAGCATTGACTAAATTCGTCGCTGATTTTTCACCCATACGGTCAAGATCAACAAGTTGTTCCACAGTTAAGTGATACAAGTCAGAGACATCATGAATTAAATCTGCACGCAATAATTGCTCAACGACCTTATCACCAAGACCATCAATATTCATAGCATTACGCGATACAAAATATTTAATGCTCTCCGCAATTTGTGCAAAACATGCGGGATTTACGCAACGTAATGCAACTTCTCCCTCGATGCGAATAAGCTCACTATCACACACAGGACAGTTTTTAGGCATTTCGAATGGCACTGAATCCTCTGGGCGTTGCTCTATTAGAACACCTACGACTTGTGGAATAATATCGCCGGCTTTTCGGATAACGACTGAGTCTCCTAAACGAATATCTTTATCTCGGATCAAATCCTCATTGTGTAATGATGCACGTTGTACCGTCGTACCTGCAACTTGCACCGGTGTTAAAATGGCAGTTGGCGTAACAACACCTGTACGTCCAACCGTTAAATCAATATCAAGTAATGTTGTCACTACTTCCTCAGCAGGGAATTTATAAGCAATTGCCCAACGTGGACTCTTTGCTGTATAACCAAGTTCATCCTGCTGTGCATAGCGGTCCACCTTAATGACAATACCATCAATTTCGTAGGCCAAATTTGGACGGTTTTCAGTCCATTTTTCAATAAAGGCAAGTACCTCCTCAATTGACGAACAGCGTTGACGCTCTCTGTTTGAAGGGAATCCTAGTCCCTCTAAGTAATCGAGCATTTCAGCGTGCCCATCAATACCGTATGACTCACCATCTCCACCGATAGCATAGATAAAGGTTGATAGTTGACGACTCGCAGCTATTTTTGGATCTAACTGACGTAACGAACCAGCAGCTGCATTGCGCGGATTAGCAAATAACTCCTCACCATTGTCAGCACGCTGCGCATTTAATTTTTCAAAGGAAGTTTTCGGCATATATGCCTCGCCACGTACTTCAATTGTGATTGGCTCCTTTAATCGAAGAGGTATCGCTCGAATCGTTTTTAAATTGGTTGTAATATCTTCCCCTACAACTCCGTCTCCTCGCGTTGCTCCTTGTACAAAAACACCATTTTCGTATTTTAGAGAAATGGCAAGCCCATCAATTTTTAACTCGCAAACATAGGAAAAGTTATCACCGATTGCTTGACGTACTTTACGGTCAAATTCACGTAAGTCAGCTTCATTAAAAGCATTTGATAAACTTAACATAGGATAATCGTGTGTCACTTTTTTAAAGCCTTCCACCACTGCTCCACCAACACGCTGTGTCGGTGAATCTGGGTAAATCAAAGACGGATTCGCTTCCTCTAATGCAATAAGTTCATGTAATAATTGGTCATAGACACTATCTGCTACAATAGGTTTATCCAACACGTAATAGGCGTGGCCATATTCATGCAATAATTTATTTAACTCTGCAATGCGCTGTTCTATTTCGTTCATTTAAGTTCCTCCGCTTACGCTTTTTCAATAGGTGCAAATTGTGCCAGTAATCGTTTAATGCCAATAGGCTGTGGGAAAGCAATATCTAGCTCTGTACCATCACCCTCACCTTTTACACTGACAACCATACCTGTTCCCCATTTTTTATGGATTGCCTTATCTCCGGCCTTCCATCCAAATTGGTCACCACCAGTTGCTTGTAAACGAGCTGTTGCAGGCTGTGTTTTCTGAATCTCTCCAAGTGTACGTTTTTGATAGCCACCTGATGAACGATTGCTAGAAGCAAATGGGACTTCAGACTTTATACCACCCTTAGAGACTGATTCTGTAATATCCTCCGATATTTCACCTAAAAAACGAGATGCATTGTTATAGCTTGAACGACCGAAAATCGTACGGCTTTGGGCACATGTTAAATACAAACGCTCCTCTGCACGCGTCACACCAACATACATTAGTCGACGCTCTTCTTCCATTTCATCAAGATCATCAAGTGAACGAGAATGTGGGAAGATATTTTCCTCCATACCAATAATAAAGACAACAGGAAATTCTAATCCTTTTGCGGCATGCATCGTCATTAAAATAATATTGCCCTTGGATGTATCTTCTTTATCGAGTGCATCAATATCTGCAATAAGAGCTAAATCCGTTAAGAAAGCAAGTAAGCTCTTATCTTCACTACGCTCTTCAAATGACTTTGTCACTGATAAAAACTCTTCAATATTTTCTAAACGACTTTCTGCTTCAATCGTCTTTTCATTTTGAAGCATTGCGCGATAACCTGATTTGTCGATGACCTGCTCTACAATTTCAGTCACAGATAAATAATCTTGCATCTCTGTAAAGCCTTTGATCATAGCGTAAAATTGCTCTGCTGAATTTGCGGCCTTTCCTGATAACCCCATGAACACAAGATCATTCATAGCATCAAAAATAGAACGGTCTTGTTCAATCGCATAGCGTGCCATTTTTTCAAAGGATGTAGCACCAATACTACGCTTAGGTTCATTAATAATACGTGCGAGCGATAAATCATCATCATTATTGGCAATAAGACGCAAGTAAGCCAGTAAATCCTTAATCTCTTTACGATCATAGAACTTTGTACCGCCTACAATTTGATAAGCCATATTGGACTTAACAAGCACTTCCTCCATCACACGTGACTGAGCATTTGTACGATACAATATTGCAAAATCATCAAATGAACGATTTTCTTTTTGAATAAGCTGTTGGATTGTTTGTACAACGAATTGTGCTTCTTCTTGCTCATTATACGATTTGTATAATACGATTCTTTCACCTTCTGCATTTTCTGTACGCAGTTCTTTTGGATAACGTGTTGTATTATTTTGAATGACGTCATTTGCTGCTTGTAGGATGCGTTTTGTTGAACGATAATTTTGCTCAAGCATAATGACCTTTGCAGTAGGATAATCTTTTTCAAATGAAAGAATATTGCCAATGTCGGCACCGCGCCAACGATAAATCGACTGATCTGAATCCCCTACAACACAAATATTTTTAAATTTCTTGGCAAGCAACTGAACGAGTAAATATTGGGATTTATTCGTATCTTGATATTCGTCTACATGAATGTATTGGAATTTGTTTTGATAGTATTCAAGCACTTCTGGTACACGATTGAATAATGTAATAGTTGTCATTATTAAATCATCAAAATCGAGAGATTGATTGCGACGTAATCTTTTTTCATAGCCTTTATAAACACGAGCAACCGTTTTTTCGTAAGGATTATTTTCGTTTATTTGACCAGCATAATCTTCGGCAGTTATACATTCGTTTTTGGCCGCACTAATCGCATTTAAAATGGCACGTGGCTCAAAACGTTTAGGGTCAATATTTTCATCCTTCATAACATTTTTAATGACTGATAACTGATCGGTAGAATCTAAAATTGAAAAGTTACGTGACATCCCGAGCTGATCAATATTGCGTCTTAAAATACGCACACACATTGAGTGGAATGTCGATACCCACATACTATCGCCCGTTCCGTTCCCAAGGATACCATCTATACGCTCTCGCATTTCACGTGCCGCTTTATTCGTAAATGTGATCGCTAAGATCTTTGAAGGATATACTTCTTTTTCTATAACTAGGTACGCAATACGATGTGTCAATACACGTGTTTTCCCCGATCCAGCACCTGCCATAATTAGAAGCGGCCCTTCAGTTGTTTTTACCGCATTTTCTTGTTCAGGATTCATTCCTGCTAATAAGTTTTTCGTTAACTGCTCCATTTCGCACCGCCTTACAAACATTTGTTCTTAAATTATATCGTATTTTTTACAGCCTTAACAGTCGCAAGTGCAGCTTTTAAATCTTGGTAAATAATATTTCCAACTACTACAGTATCCGCATATTTTGCCATATCGGATGCCTGCTTCGCAGATGTAATACCGCCACCGTAAAACAGTCTCGTATTTTTCAGTTCGTTCTTTACAGCACTTACAAGCTCAATATCACCAAAAGTACCGCTATACTCTACATAAAATACAGGAAGTTTAAAGAAATTTTCAGCCATACGTGCATAGGCAATAACATCATCAATCGATAAATCTGTTTGCGCATTCGTTACTTCTGCTACTTTACAATGCGGATTTAAAATACAATATCCTTCAGCTACAAGTTCATCCCACACCATAATATCTCCGTATTCCTTAATGGCCTCATGATGTAAGTTTTTAATCCACTTTGGATCGTCACTATTTAACACTGTAGGAATGAAATAATAGTCATAGCCTGGTGTGACCGAATCAACTGTAGAAATTTCAAGTGCAATTGGTACTTCAAAGCGTCGTACTCGAACAAGTAAATCTAATACACCATCTAATGTTACACCATCTGTTCCACCAACTAAAATGACATCTGTGCCTGATTCACAAATTCTTTCTAGTGCTTCATCTGAAATGTCCTTAGCTGGATCTAGCTTGAACACATGTCTCCATTCTAAATAATCCATCTATTTTACCACCTATCATTTTCTATCTATTCGTTTACAAGTATAGCTTATGACTGTCTACAAAAAAATGAAAAAGACTGAGCAGAACCTCTACCCAGCCTCTTTACTATTATTCTTTTGGTGCTTGGAACGGCTTTTCATCTGGATACAAACGACCTAACATTTCATCATATGTATCATTTCCATAATCAAAGCAACGACGTACACGTGAAATAGTTGCTGTACTTGCGCCTGTTTCCTTTTTAATAGATTCGTAAGTCTTCTTTAAACGTAGTAAATGGGCAACTTCAAAACGTTGTGCCAGCGATTGAATTTCACTAATCGTACATAAATCATCAAAAAATTTATAGCATTCTTCGATGTCTTTCAGCTCTAACACTGCTTTAAATAATTGATCTGTTTGATGCCCTCGAATTTTTTCGATTTGCATGCAATTTTCCTCCCTTTAAGGCTGCGTTTTCACCATTGCTTTTAACCCTGGAGAAGTTGGTACGAAATGAATCCAAGACTTTCCTGGTACTAGCTTTACAAGCTCCCCAGACTCTTCAACAGCCCTCGGTATTCCATCAATATTAGCCCACTTGACTTCTCTCATATAGCCATTTTGAAATACATACGCATTTCCACCAGAAGTTAAATCAATCTCTTGGCGTCCCTCATTATCAATTGTTTGATGCTTCATTTCAAAAAATAGAACATTTGCCAACGATAATGCTTCACCAGTTAACATATCCTTTGTGTCAACGCCAGCCGATTGTCGTCCATAATGATTACTTTGATGATCATACACATACGTATTGTGGAAAGACTCATTATTTCCGTAGTAAATGTCAACTTGACTTGTTTCAATGCCTATTTTACCACGTTCATCGGGTTCAAAAAAAGCCTGACGCACTTTTTCACTGTAATTCATTGAAGCGCCTACTTTTTTAGCGCCTTTTAGTAAATTTTCTGATGTAATATACGAATTGTGTGGCGCAACACGATCCTTCGAACGATTGAAGAGTGTGCCATCATAAGTCATGCCGTTTATATTGTCGACTACATTATTATCAAGCATCGATTTTGCCTCTGGACTATAGCCATGTGCTACATAAAATGCATCGTAGCCTTTTGCCATATCAATAAAATAAGATCGAGCACTACGAACAGGTCCTATATTTTCTGGTAGTTCACTTTGATAGACTGCTAAAAAACGAGTTACATTACCTTCTGCTAACATTTCATAAACGATATCTGCCGATGCTAAACCCGATTGTGGACGTGCAGCAGGATGATTATTGATCGTGACAATAATGGGACGTTGTGTAATTTCCTCCTTAAAAGCTTCACCCGTTAATGGTGCAACGAACGTCTTTTCTTTTACAGACTCTTCCACAGTAGATTCTTCATCTATCTTTGTCTTATCGTCTTCGTTTACTTTCGACGAATCTTTTGAACATCCTCCTATCAACAGGGCGCTAAATGCCATTGCGATAAATAGTGTTTTTGATTTGAACACAAGCATTACTCTCCTTCAACCAATTACATTTTATTGTAATTGTACCAGTATCTTCAGTTACGTTATAGTAAAATATCAACTAGCGCATAACTGCTGGTAATAATAACTTATTCTTCATAACATCAAAAATCCCTTTTGGTGTTATACGAATATAGGGTAAATGAGTTGATTGTAAAAATAATAAAGTATAAATTGCGTCTCCTAAACGGTAACCACGTTCTGCTAGTGCTTGTTTTAGGAATTTCTCCTTTGCAGTTAGCTCCTCAACATCACCATCATATAAAGTACCACCAATTGTCAAAGGAACTGAAGCAATAACTTCTCCTTTTTCTACAAGGACAATACCACCACGCATTGCCTTCATTTCTTCAAAGGCTTTTAACATATCGTCTTTATTTTTTCCGATAAGTAAAATATCGCCTGTATTTGAATAGGAGGAAGCAAAGCCTTGAACACTAGTAGCAAATCCTTTAATCATCGTGTTCACATGCCAATTACCTTCTTTATTAATGAGCATTAAATAGCTTTCGTCATGATTTGCAAGCTGCCCATCTCTCGCAATTAATGAGTTATACGGTTTTGTAATAACATCATTTATTAACTCAATTCCAAGCGGCATCGAAAACTGGAAATCTTGTGATGTTAATGTGAAATTCAAGTCAAATGCAGGGATTACAGAATAATCAATTTCCGCAAGTCTATGCACACGCTCTCCATCGCGTTTTAACCAAACTCCTTTAGAAAGTACACTTTCTGGAATTGGATGCCATTCATCTTGTAAAATATTAAGCGATGCAAAGCGGCCAGTCGCGATAAAGCCATGTAAGTTAGACATATTATAATAGCGTGCCACATTATAAGAAGCCATTTGGTAGGCATCTATTGGTGATACACCTGCATCTAAGGCTACTTGAATACATTTATCCATCACACCGTTCTGATGGAATGAAGGTGTCGAACCATCCGTTGTCATCATTAAATGATCAAAAATTGGTAACTCTTTTTCGACTATTCCCTTTAATATGTTTGGTAAATCGGGACGTATTGAAGAATGACGTAGTGTTACAGCATAGCCCTGCAAAATACGTCGCTCTACTTCTTCCACTGTCATTGCTTCATGATCACCATCTGCTCCTAGTAGCTTCATACGCGCTAAAGTTCGCTCTGATGCTCCTGGGAAGTGGCCTTCTATTTTTTTCCCATAGCCCTTAGCCATTTGCATACGATATAGCATTTGGTCATCTCCATGTAATAACCTTGGCCAGCCTGTTAATTCGCCTCCAAGTAAAACATCATCCCGTTCTAACCATTCTAAAATGGATGTATTAGAGAAAATCTCTTCTTCTTGATCCATTTCAGTTTGCGAATCAAAACGTGTCCACCAGTAAAATGAAAATGGTAGTTTTTTCAAATCATCTAGCATTGAAAACGCTTTCTTATTTTCTAAAGATAAAACAAAGGTTAAATTATCAGAAATAAAAGTTGTAGTTCCTAGCTGTCCACAAAAATCTGCGAAAGATTGTGGGTGGTATAACTGAAATGGATGAACATGTGGTTCAATATATCCCGGTACGATTGTTTTATTCGTACAATCGATTACTTCTGCTCCTTCTAATAAAGGAGGCATTCTGTCACCAGCATAGACAATACGATCCCCCGAAATCCAAATATTTCCTACCACCCATTGTTTTAGCATGCTATGTAAATAACGTGCATTTTTTAAAATAATATCTGGTGCCTTTTTGCCATCAATCACGGCTAATTGTTGGCGTAATTCTGTAATTTTCCACACTGGATCCATTCAATTCGCTCCTTCCTAAATTGCGTAAAATTTCATTGTGTAAATACACCGTGAAATCACATACTACTACTGCATAACGCTTTTTTTCATAAAATTAGTGCTTTATGCAATCATCTTGTTTCAATCGTAACACAGCACTTTCATAAAGCAAAGTGCACCCCGCTTTATTTTTTCCACAATGACTAAAGGAGGAAATATGATGCAACAGGCTAATTTAAACGAACAAAATGCCTTCTGTCGCTTTGCCATGGGTACAAGTATGACGGCATTTGGCATCGCTCGTGTCTCAAGAAATCCTAACTGTATGAAAGGTCGATTGATGATTGCATTTGGTGCCATGAAAATGGCTGAGGGTATCTTCAAATATTGCCCGACGAAAGCTTTGCTAAGCTCTAATATGCAAAATGCCATGAACAGCTCTATGCAAAGTATGCTCGGTGGCCAAAATTCTATGTCATCTTCACAATCTGCGTCTTCAGAACAATCTATGTCATCTGAACAAATCGATAAACTCATGAAGGATTTCTCCTCTGCCATATCTGGAAATACGTCAGGATCAAACGCAACTGCTTCACAGCAGTCTGACGCCAGAACTTCCGCTCAAAACTCCTCAGACAGTATGAATAAAGCACAAAATCCTTCTTAGTCAAAGGAGCCGTCTCAATAATGCAGTTGAGACGGCTCTTACCCATATAAATCATACGACTGAAAATATTAAGAAGTTTCATTACATGATTAAAAATATTTAATTTAGTATTAGAAGGCTCTGATTTCCGCTACGGACTCTCGCCCCAAAAAGCGTAAGTCGGAACAGAAATCAACTCCACGCTATGGTGATAAACTTAAGCAAAATGTAAACAAAAAATCAGTTTATAGGGCAATTAAAAATCTATATTTCGCTAATCAATACGCCTATTAGTTACTCAACTACTACTTAAACGTACGCCAGCCAATATCTTTACGGAAGAAGAAATTGTCCCATTCTTCAGTTGCAATACCTGCATATACTTTTTCTTGTGCTTCTTTTAAAGTTGTTGCTTTTGCTCCAATTAATAAAACTCGACCACCATTTCCGACAAACTTACCATCTACAAGCTTTGAACCTGCATGGAAGACCGCGTATGAAGCTGATAGAGCCTCTAGGCTAGGTAATGCATTTCCTTTTTCAACGTCTCCTGGATAGCCCTCTGCAGCAATAACAACACCAAGCATCGCTTCTTCAGACCATTGTAGATCAAATGGTTTTTCATCCATTAATGCCATCATAAATGCACCAAAGTCGGATACCATACGTGGTAAAACTACTTGCGTTTCCGGATCTCCAAAGCGTGCATTAAATTCAATCACTTTTGGACCATTTTTCGTTAATATTAATCCTGCATATAGAATTCCTGTAAACGATACACCATCTGCCTCCATACCCTTCACCGTGGGCTCAACAATTGTTTTATAGGCAATGTCCACTACTTCTTGTGAGATTTGAGGTACTGGTGAATAGGCTCCCATACCACCTGTATTAGGTCCTTTATCGCCATCATAGGCACGCTTGTGGTCTTGAGCAATAACCATTGGATAAATTTGACCTTTATGAACAAATGACATAAAGGAGAATTCTTCACCGTCTAGGAACTCCTCGATAACGACACGTGATGATGATTCACCAAAACGTTGGTTACCAATCATATCCTGTACAGCTTCGATTGCATCTTCTTCAGTCATTGCTACAACTACACCTTTACCTGCTGCTAAACCATCTGCCTTGATAACAATTGGAGCACCTTGCTCTTTAATATATGCTATAGCCTTATCTGCTTCAGTAAACGTTTCGTGGGCTGCTGTAGGGATATTATATTTATTCATAATATCCTTCGCATATGATTTACTACTTTCGATTTGCGCTGCTGCCTTTGTTGGACCGAATACTCGTAAGCCACGAGCAGTAAAGAAATCCACGATTCCTTCCGCAAGTGGTTGCTCAGGACCGACAAAAGTTAGCTCTACTGCATTTTCTTTGGCGAATTGTGCCAAGCCTGCAAAATCCATTGTATCAATCGCCACAACTTCTGCGTCACCTTGCATGCCATCATTACCAGGTGCTACAAATACCTTTTTAACAGATGGGGAAATACTAAATTGTTTGGCGATAGCATGTTCACGACCGCCGCTTCCGATTACTAATACGTTCATTTAGGGAATCCTCCTCTTTGTGCATAAGACCGAGATGAACCAACATCTCGGTCTAAGTGTTAGAATATTTGACTTAAGTGCGTAGCTTGTAATTAGTGTTTGAAATGACGTACGCCTGTGAACACCATTGTAATACCATACTCATTTGCTTTATCAATGGAATCCTGATCTTTTATAGAGCCACCTGGTTGAATAATTGCTGTAATACCAGCTGCTGCAGCTGCTTCTACTGTATCGCTCATTGGGAAGAATGCGTCTGATGCTAATGCTGCACCTTTTGCCTTTTCTCCAGCTTGCTCAAATGCAATTTTGGCCGCACCAACGCGGTTCATTTGACCTGCACCAACACCAAGAGTCATTTGTGAATCTGTCACAACAATAGCGTTTGATTTAACATGCTTCACAACTGCCCAACCTAGCTGTAATGCTTCCCATTCTTGTACTGTCGGTTCACGGTCTGTTACTACTTTAATATCTGCATTGGCAAAGCCGTAGCGGTCTGGTTCTTGTACAAGAAGACCACCTTCTACCGATACAACATTGAATTTATCTAGTTTTGCTTGCTCAAAAGGTATTGTTAATAAGCGAATATTTTTCTTTTGCGTTAAAATATCTAGTGCTTCTTGAGAGAAAGCTGGTGCAATAATGATTTCTAAGAATATATGGCTTAATTTTTCAGCAGTTGCTGCATCCACTTCCATATTTAAAGCGATAATGCCACCGAAAATAGACGTTGGATCTGCTTCGTATGCTTTATCAAATGCTTCTTCTAATGTTACACCTGTTCCAACACCACAAGGGTTCATGTGTTTGACAGCTACTGCTGCAGGCATTTCAAACTCTTTTACAATTTGCAATGCTGCATTCCCATCTTGAATATTGTTGTACGATAATTCTTTACCGTGCAATTGTGTTGCATAAGCTAATGAGAAATCAGAGCCAAGACGTTTTTGATAGAATGCTGCTTTTTGATGAGGATTTTCACCATAGCGCAAGTTTTGTTTTAATTCATATGTCATTGTTAAGCTCTCTGGGAACTCTTCTTCTGTTAAGTGATTTGAAATATATGAATCATAAGCGGCTGTGTGACGGAAAACTTTCGCAGCTAACTTACGACGTGTTTCTATTGTCGTTGCACCATTTGCTTTTAGTTCCTCTAATACGTTTGCATAGTCATTGCTATCCACGATTACTGTTACATATTGATGGTTTTTTGCTGCAGAACGTAACATTGTTGGACCACCGATATCAATATTTTCGATAGCATCGTCCCATGTTACATTAGGCTTTGAAATTGTTTCAACGAACGGGTATAGATTGACACACACAATCTCAATTGGCTCAATTCCATGCTCATTCATTTGTGCTTGATGAGAAGCATCGTCAAACTTTCCTAATAGACCACCGTGAATCATAGGATTTAATGTTTTTACACGGCCATCTAAAATTTCAGGGAATTTAGTTACTTCATCGACTGCTGTTACGGCAACATTATTGTCTTGTAACATTTTTTTCGTACCACCAGTTGATAAAATTTCATAACCTAATGCTACTAGTTCTTTTGCAAATTCTAAAATACCATCTTTATTGGAAACACTGATTAATGCACGTTTTGTCACAACAATATCCTCCTAATTTTTATCGTGTTTGCCACGAAAATGTCTTGCTGTTTTTGTTGGAATAGAGTTAGGCTTTGATTGAGTAGCCTCGTCTAGAAGACCTAACTCCTAACCAATGGGTTACTTTAATAATTGCTGTAATGCTTTTGTATATAATACATGCTCTTCCTTGTGAATCGCCGTTTCTGTTGCCTCACGGTCGCCATCAATGACTGGCACAGCCGCCTGTGCAATAATAGGACCTGTATCCATACCTTCATCTACAAAATGTACAGTTACACCTGTGATCTTGACACCATGTTCCAACGCTTGACCAATAGCATCTTTTCCAGGGAAAGCTGGTAATAGTGAAGGATGAATATTCACGATACGCTGTGGATATGCAGTTAGTAATACCTCACTAATTAAGCGCATATAACCTGCAAGCACAACCCATTCCACATTGCATTCATGTAGAGCCTTGATAATAGCAGTCTCATAATCTGCTTTAGAAGCAAATTCTTTTGGACTTAAAGCTAGCACGGGAATACTATAGTTTTCAGCACGGGTAACTACAAATGCGCCAGGCTTGTCTGTCACAACAAGCTCGACCTTTGCATTGAGTTCACCACGTTCAATCGCCTCTTGAATGGCCTGAAAATTACTACCGCTGCCTGAAGCAAAAACGGCAATTTTAGTTGGTGCAGTCATTACACTAAACTCCCATCATGTGAGCCATTAAATACAACACCCTCGCCCTTCACAACGCGACCGATTTTGTATGCTTTTTCACCATTTGCTTCTACTGTAGCAATCACTTTATCAGCTTCATTTGCCGGTACAGCTAAAACGAAGCCAATGCCCATGTTAAAGACATTATATAGATCCTTATCCTCAAGCTGTCCTTTTTCTTTTAAAAACTCAAAAATACGTAATACCGGCCAAGAACCTAAATCAATTTCAGTTGCTAAACCTTCTGGCATCATACGAGGTAGGTTTTCATAAAAGCCTCCGCCAGTTACGTGTGCACAGCCGTGAACGTCTGCTGACTTTAAAGCTGCAAGTACAGGCTTTGCATATAATTTTGTTGGTACTAACAAGGCTTCCCCGATTGGACCAAGATCCTCATAGCCATCGACAATTGCATCAACTGCATAATCATTATCAGCAAAGACAATTTTCCGTACTAATGAGTAACCATTTGAATGCACACCACTTGAAGCAATACCAACAAGCACGTCACCTTCTACGATTTTTTCACCTGTCACGATTGCTGATTTTTCGCAAGCTCCTACTGCAAAACCAGCTAAATCATACTCATCTTCTTCGTAAAGACCTGGCATCTCAGCCGTTTCACCACCGATTAATGCCGCACCTGATTGTACACAACCATCCGCTACGCCCTTTACAATTTGTTCAATTTTTGCTGGCTCAGCTTTTCCAAGAGCTACATAATCTAAAAAGTATAGTGGTTCGGCACCTTGCGCTACGATATCGTTGACACACATCGCTACACAGTCCACACCAATCGTATCATGCTTGTCTACCATAAATGCTAGCTTTAGCTTTGTCCCTACACCATCTGTACCTGAAATAAGAACAGGTTCCTTAAGATTTAGTTCTGACAGGTCAAACATACCACCAAAGCCACCGAACGTCCCCATCACACCTAGACGGTTTGTACGTTCAACGTGAGATTTCATTCGTTTTACGGCTTCATAGCCCGCTTCAATATTTACACCTGCTTGTTCATATGCTTTTGACACGCAGAGTTCCTCCTTATCATCAAAATCGCCTTGGCTCATCCTCATCCAATGATAGACATAATGCTTTCAAACTCAAAAGCAATTATGTGATTTGCTAGGCGCGTAAGATGTTTTTCTTAACGTAATAGTTCTTTTTCATGTGGTAAGATTGTATCTGGAAAAATTTCTGTTGGATATTTGCTTGTAAAGCAAGCTAGGCATAGTCCACGGTTTTCATCTTCATATGGTCGTGCGATTGTCTCTACCATACCTTCAACTGAAAGGAATGTTAGTGAATCGGCTCCTATTGCTTCACGGATATCATCTACATTGTGGCTAGAGGCAATTAATTCCTCATGTGTCGATGTATCAATGCCATAATAGCAAGGGTCGGTCATCGGTGGTGAAGAGATTACAACATGTACTTCTGCCGCACCTGCATCTTTTAGCATTTTGACGATACGTCGTGAAGTTGTACCACGAACGATTGAATCATCCACCATCACTACACGTTTACCTTTTACGACCTGAACAACTGGAGAAAGCTTCATTTTCACACCACGTTCGCGTAATTCCTGTGTTGGTTGGATAAATGTACGACCTACATAGCGATTTTTAATAAGACCTAGCTCATATGGAATACCACTTTCCTCTGCAAAGCCGATTGCTGCAGAAATACTTGAGTCTGGTACACCTGTTACAACATCAGCCTCTATATGCGCACATTCACGAGCAAGCTGTTTTCCCATACGTTTACGTGCCATATGAACATTAATACCATCAATATCAGAATCAGGACGTGCTAAATATACGTACTCCATTGCGCACATTGCACGTTTATCCATATCTGCAAAACGATCAGATTTTACACCTTCATCGTTAATAATTAATAACTCACCAGGTTCAACAGAACGAACAAATTCTGCACCTATTAAATCAAATGCACAAGTTTCAGAGGCTACAACCCAGCCATCTCCCAGCTTTCCAAGAGATAATGGACGTAAACCATGTGGATCACGTGCAACAAGCATTTCATCTTTTGTCATTATTAAGAAAGAATACGCACCCTTTAATAATGACAGGGCATTTTTCACCTTCGCACGGAATGGTGAATGCGAGCTTTTCTTAATAAGATGCGCCAGCACTTCTGTATCAGAGCTTGAATGAAAAATACTCCCTTGACGCTCTAAATACTGTTTCAAGTGCGTTGCATTGACTAAGTTACCGTTATGAGCAATTGAAAGGCTACCAGTTGAAGAGTGGAATAATAACGGCTGTACATTTTCAATACCGCCTCCACCAGCAGTCGTATAACGAACATGAGCAATTGCTGCTTTACCGTTAACTGCCTTTAATTTTTCTTCGTTGAAAACATCATTAACTAGTCCTTCGCCTTTCACCGCGCGAAGATGCTGACCGTCAGAAACGACGATTCCAGCTCCTTCTTGTCCACGATGTTGAAGAGCATGAAGCCCGTAATAACTAAGGTGTGCAGGATTTGGGTTACCCCAAATACCAAACACCCCACATTCTTCGTTTAAGCCTCTGAGTTCAGCAAGCATGGGATTGCTCCTTTCCAATTAGAACGGAATTCCTCCACTGTACCTTCTACAAGCACACCGTTTTCACCGTTGATTTTAACTAGCGCATCGTTTGTTACGACTCCGATTTTTTGTGCGTCTCTTACAATTTCTACAAACGCAGCCGCATTTTCTTCTTTCACTGTTACCACGAAGCGAGATTGTGTCTCACTGAATAATGCTGTTGTTGCAGAACCAGTTAATGTAACATCAACACCTAAACCATTTGCGTCAAATGTTGTTTCAGCAATTGCAACTGCAAGACCGCCTTCTGCCACATCATGTGCAGACTGTACAAGTCCTGTTTTAATCGCTTTAAGCAATGCCTGTTGACGTGCAGCTTCAATCTCTAAGTCAATAGCTGGTGCTTTTCCTGAAATAACGCCATTATTTAATAATTTTTGAAGTTCAGAACCACCAAATTCAGTTTTTGTATCACCGATAACAAATACTACATCGCCAACTGCTTTAACTTCTTGTGTTGTCACATGTGCTAAATCTTCAATTAGACCAACCATACCGATTGTTGGCGTTGGGTAAACCGCTTCTCCAGAACGCTCGTTATAAAGAGATACGTTACCACCGATTACTGGTGAATTCAGTGCTGTACAAGCTGCAGAGATGCCGTCTGCTGACTTCTCAATTTGCCAGAAGATTTCTGGTTTTTCAGGATTACCAAAGTTTAAGCAGTCTGTAATCGCTAGTGGTGTTCCACCAGTTGCTACGATATTACGAGCAGCCTCTGCTACAGCAATAGCACCGCCCACCTCTGGATCTAGGTAAATATAACGTGAGTTACAGTCTGTAGTCATCGCTAAACCTTTGTTTGTACCACGAACACGGATAACTGCTGCATCAGAACCTGGTGCAACGACTGTTGATGTGCGTACTTGATAATCATATTGATCATAAACCCATTCTTTTGAAGCAATTGTAGGTGCTTTTAAAAGTGCGTTTAAAGTTTCTTTGTAATCTGTTACAGCTGGCTCAGTGTTTTCCATCGCTTGGAACTCAGCATAATATGCAGGCTCTGCAGATGGCTTATGATAAACTGGTGCATCTTCTGCAAGTGCATCAGCAGGTACTTCGGCTACAACTTCACCATTGTGTAATAGACGAAGCATTTTATCATCTGTCACTCGACCAATTGCTACAGCATCTAAATCATATTTATCGAAGATCGCTTTAATTTCGTCTTCGCGACCTTTTTTCACAACAAGTAACATACGCTCCTGAGATTCAGATAACATCATTTCATATGCTGTCATACCTGTCTCACGCTGTGGCACTAAGTCTAAATTCATTTCTACACCTGAACCAGCTTTAGATGCCATCTCTGCTGAAGATGAAGTAAGACCAGCAGCACCCATATCTTGAATCCCGACTAGAGCGTCAGATTTTACAACTTCTAAACATGCTTCAAGTAAAAGTTTCTCCATGAATGGATCTCCTACTTGCACTGCTGGACGTTGATTCTCTGATTCTTCTGTTAACTCCTCAGACGCAAATGTTGCACCATGGATACCATCACGTCCTGTTTTTGCTCCAACATACATCACTGTATTTCCTACACCCGCTGCGATACCACGTTGAATATCTTTGTGGTCAATTAAACCAACACACATTGCATTAACAAGTGGATTACCTTCATAGCAAGGATCAAATTGAATTTCGCCACCTACTGTAGGAATCCCAATACAGTTACCGTAACCTGCGATACCTGCAACCACTTCTTCAAATAAATATTTACCACGTGCTGATTTTAATTCACCAAAGCGTAGTGAGTTCAGCATTGCAATTGGACGTGCCCCCATTGAGAAAACGTCACGGATAATACCACCGACACCCGTTGCAGCACCTTGATAAGGCTCGATTGCTGATGGATGGTTATGTGACTCCATTTTAAAGACAACTGCTTGTTCATCACCAATATCTACGATACCAGCACCTTCACCTGGACCTTGTAAAACTTGAGGACCCTTTGTAGGGAATTTACGTAACACTGGTTTTGAATTTTTGTATGAGCAGTGCTCCGACCACATTACTGAGAAAAGCCCTGTCTCTGTCCAGTTTGGTAGACGCCCTATAATACCTTCCACCATTGCGAATTCTTCGTCTGACATCCCCATACCAGCGTATAGCTTTTCGTCTTTAATTTGCTGTGCTGTTGGCTCAAACTTAGTTGTTGACATGATTTTCCCTCCACTGCTTCACAATTGATTTAAATACTGCTAGACCGTCTGCTCCGCCCACCAGTGCATCAACAGCTCGCTCTGGGTGAGGCATCATACCTAATACATTGCCGCGCTCGTTTATAATCCCTGCAATATCTTCTAAAGAACCGTTTGGATTTTCGCCTGAGTATGTGAACACGATTTGATTGTTGTCTTTTAACTTCTGTAAAGTTTCCTCGTCACAATAGTAGTTGCCTTCACCATGTGCTATCGGAATATTGATCACTTGACCCTGTTCATATTGGTTTGTGAATAAGGTATTGTTGTTTTCGACCTTAAGCTGGATTGTACGACACATGAATTTTAAATTTTTGTTGCGAAGTAATGCACCTGGCAATAAACCTGCTTCGGTTAGGATTTGGAAACCATTACATACACCTAATACTGGTTTACCAGCATCAGCTGCTTTCTTAACCTCTGCCATAATGTTAGATTGATTAGCCATTGCACCACAACGAAGATAATCCCCGTATGAGAAGCCTCCTGGCACTAGAATGCCATCAAAGCCACTTAAATCTGTTGCTGTATGCCATACATATTCTACTTCTTCACCTAGCTCGTCTTTAATCGCATGATACATATCAATATCACAGTTTGACCCAGGGAATACGAGTACTGCGAATTTCATGATTAGTTAGCCTCCTCGACTTCGTAACGGTAGTCTTCGATTACAACGTTTGTTAAAACCTTTTCACACATTTCCTTTACTAGAGCATCAATATCACGTTCTGTATCATTAATTGCTAGTTCAAGATATTTACCGATACGTAAATCTTCTACCTCAGCGTACCCCATCTTTACTAAAGAACCTTGTACAGCAGAACCTTGTGGATCAAGAATGCTCTCGCGTAATGTTACGTAAATTTTAACTTTTTTCATGGTTATTTGCCTCCGAGTCTAGAAAGTATAATAGTATAAACTTCAGTTAAATTACCAAGGTCTCTACGAAAAACATCTTTGTCTAACTTTTGCTTTGTTGTTGCATCCCAAAGTCTGCATGTATCTGGTGAAATCTCATCTGCCAGTAGTACGTTTCCGTCATTGTCACGTCCGAACTCTAATTTAAAGTCAATTAGCGTAACGTTGACCTCTGCAAATATTGGCTGCAGCACTTTGTTAACAGCTAGTGCACCATCATAAATGGCTGTCACTTCTTCAGGTGTTGCAAGATTAAGTACGTCAATATGCTCCGTTGTAATGAACGGATCGCCTAGCTCATCGTCCTTATAATAAAACTCAACGATTGGGCGATTTAATGGTGTACCTTCCTCGAAGCCAAGGCGTTTCGCTAAGCTACCTGCCGCTATATTACGAACTACTACTTCAATTGGAATAATATCTACCTTTTTTACAAGTTGTTGTGTATCAGATAATTGTTTTACGAAATGTGACGCAATTCCGTTATCTTGTAATTTTTCGAAAATTACTGAAGTAATGCGATTATTTAATACGCCTTTTCCTTCAATCTCTTCTTTTTTCTCACCATTAAATGCTGTTGCACTATCCTTGTACTCAACGAGCAGCACATTTGGCTCCTCTGTTGTATACAATTTTTTTGCTTTACCTTCATACAAAAGTTGACCTTTAGTCATTTCGTTATTCCCCCTGGATATTATCAAATACGTGCGAATTGTTCAGAATTGAACCGTACGTACAACGATTCAATTCTGTCCCATCCGCTGGTGACTCTAACATTTATTTTGTTTAGGCTCAATAAATATTAGTTTAGTCCAAGACGTTCAAAAATCATGTCTACATGCTGTAAATGGTAGTTGTAGTCGAAGCACTCATCAAGCTCTTCCTTCGTTAAATACGATGTGATTTTATCACTTGCATCAACTAACGTACGGAACTGAACTTGCTCGTCCCACGCCTGCATCGCTAAAGGTTGTACTGTATCATACGCTTCCTCACGCACTAATCCTTTATCAATAAGAGCTAATAAGATGCGTTGAGAATAAATTAAACCGAAAGTGCGACCCATATTACGTTTCATGTTTTCAGGGAATACTGTTAAGTTTTTCACAATGTTTCCGAAGCGATTTAACATATAGTTAAGAGTAATCGTTGCATCCGGTAACATTACACGCTCCGCAGATGAATGTGAAATATCACGTTCATGCCATAAAGCTACATTTTCATAAGCTGTCACCATATATCCACGCATTAAACGTGACATACCAACCATATTTTCAGATCCGATTGGATTACGTTTATGTGGCATTGCTGAAGAACCTTTTTGTCCTTTTGCAAAAGCTTCCTCGACTTCTCGAGTTTCAGATTTCTGCAAGCCGCGAATCTCTGTAGCAAACTTTTCAATTGAAGTTGCAATTAACGCTAAAGCACTTAAATATTGTGCATGTCGGTCACGCTGTAATGTTTGTGTTGAAATAGGTGATGCTGTAAGCCCTAATTTATCACATACATATTGTTCAACTTGAGGATCAATATTGGCATATGTCCCAACCGCTCCAGACATTTTTCCTGTTTCAATTACTTTTGCTGCCGCTTCAAAGCGTTCAAGGTTACGCTTCATTTCTTCATACCATAAACTTAGTTTTAAACCGAAAGTTGTTGGCTCAGCATGAACACCATGTGTACGTCCCATCATAACCGTATACTTATGCTCTTTCGCTTTTGCAGCAATAATATTTATGAAATTCACAATGTCTTTGCGTAAAATATCATTCGCTTGTTTAATCAAATAAGAAAGGGCTGTATCAACTACATCCGTTGAAGTTAAACCATAGTGCACCCATTTTCGTTCTTCCCCAAGTGTTTCAGATACAGCACGAGTGAATGCTACAACATCGTGACGTGTTTCTTGCTCAATTTCTAAAATTCTATTTACATCAAATGAAGCATTTTCACGTATTTTAGCTACATCTTCTTTTGGAATGTCGCCTAATTCTGCCCAAGCCTCACATGCTAAAATTTCAACTTCTAACCATGCTTGATATTTATTTTGTTCTGTCCAAATTGCGCCCATTTCGGGTCTTGTGTAACGTTCAATCATTGCTTATCTCCTTCTATTCTGACCAAATGCCAGAACTCTCGATTTGTTGTAGTGTTCTTTCTAAGTCTTTTGTCATAATCGTTACGTGGCCCATCTTACGGTTCACTTTAGCTTCAGCTTTCCCATAAAGATGCATAGACCATTCAGGATATTTAGCAATTGAGTTACTAAGCGGCATTACATGCTGCCCTAAAACATTCACCATAATTGATGGTGCCCAAAGTTGTGGTTTACGTAATGGCCAACCACAAACAGCGCGAATATGTTGATGGAACTGTGATACATTACATGCTTCTATCGAATAGTGACCAGAATTATGCGGTCTTGGTGCTAATTCATTAATCATAATGCTACCATCTTCTAATACAAACATTTCTACCGCAAGCGTCCCTACTAAATGCAAGTAATCTGCAATTTTCAATGCTTCTCGTTCTGCAGCCTGTGCTGTTTCCTCTTTTATACGGGCTGGCACAATCGTTTCATGTAAAATATGGTGAACATGAATGTTTTCTCCAACTGGTTGACAATAGGATTCACCATTGCCGTTTCTTTGGACAATGACAGATACCTCTTTCACGAAAGGCACAAATCCCTCAGCAATACATTGTGAATGAGAGAAAAGATCCTTAGCTAATGATAGGTCTTGTGCTGATTTTAAAAGCTGCTGTCCTTTGCCGTCGTAACCACCTCTTGCTGTTTTGACTATACAAGGATAACCAATCGTATCAATATTGGCTACTAATTCGTCATATGTATTCGCAACAATATAAGGTGCTACTGGACAACCCGCGTTTACTATCGCTTCCTTCTCAGTCACACGGTTTTGTGTAATACGTACCAGCTCTGCCCCCTGCGGAACGTAAGCCATTTGTGTTAAACGTTTTAAGCCATCGTAATCGATATTTTCAAACTCAAAAGTTATAACGTCACTTACCTCTGCAAGTTCCTCTAAAGCTGCCTCATCATCATATGGTGCCACAATACGTATATCCGCAACCTGTCCACATGGTGAATCCATTGTTGGTTCAAGAACGGCAATTTTAAAGCCTACTTCTTTCGCAGCCAGTGCCATCATACGGCCAAGCTGTCCTCCGCCAATAATACCTATCGTTTGCCCTGGATAAATAATTTTTGTCACACTAAGTCACCTGTGCTTTCCAACACTTGTTGCTTAGTGGCTTCGCGTCTAGCATCTAGCTTATTAGTAAGCTCTGCATCTGTTGTCGACAAAATTTGCGCTGCTAGTAAGCCTGCATTAGTCGCTCCAGCTTTGCCAATAGCCACTGTCGCTACAGGTACACCGCCAGGCATTTGGACGATTGATAATAGAGAATCAAGACCATTAAGAGCACGAGATTGTACAGGTACTCCTATCACTGGTAACGTCGTTTTGGCTGCCACCATTCCTGGTAAATGCGCAGCTCCACCTGCACCTGCAATAATTACTTGAATACCTCGCTCACGTGCTGACTCCGCATACTCAAACATTAAATCAGGAGTACGATGTGCAGACACAACCTTTTTCTCGTACGGTACTTGTAATTCATCTAAAATATCACATGCATGTTTCATTGTTTCCCAGTCACTTGAACTCCCCATAATGACACCGATTTTCGGATTCATGAATTGTCGCTCCTTTTAAACGATAGAAAAATGATCAATATTTGTGCAAGCCTCTATTCTTCAAATAGCTACTGCAATTCTTTTCCTCTTTGTACAAAGAAAATCCCCAAATAAACTACTTCTCTACCATACAGCGTGAAAGCAGCTTACTTGAGGACTAATTATGAAAAGAATATACAAATGTACATATCTGTACATATACCTTCCGTAACATGCCAAAAGTGCTTTCCCGCATAGTCCAGCATTTACGGTGCCGGGTAGAGACACTAGAGCCAATCCTCTAGCATATATGTGGGATTTTATTTGTTTTTCCTTCTCATATTTTAACAAGTGATTGCACTATCGTCAATGTAAAAATGCGAACATTTTATTTTACCTATTTATAAACGTTCGGATTTTAGTCAAATTCACTCGAAATCCTGACATAACATCGCTTTAAATTGTATTTTTTGACGTAAATACGTTGGTTCTCCATTGACTAAGTGAAAAATAGGCTCTTCTTTTCTTCCTACTGCCATATAGCCGTCTTGACGCATTCTCGCCAAACAATCTTCAATCGACTCGTTTTCTTCTACCTCATACCAAATTTGTTTTTTTCCCAAATCTTTCTTCCTTTCAATTCCGTATCCCATTATTTTTCCTATCTTGAATTCCATTATACCTTGATATACTTCAGTAAGTACGTAAGAATTACTAAATTAATTATGCCTCGGCATAATTGCGTCCGGAATCGGCTTCGTGTTTAGGCCCGGGTGAGGGCCGACACGATGTCGGTCATTTCGGTAAAGCCACAGGACGTGGCGTTTTTTACCGATGCAGGTCAGTTAGCCGTTATCACATGGATGCGATGATTTTAGGCTAACATCCTTTTTAGAACTCCTTTCCGATTCCGTGATATCCGCCGGAGGCTTTGGGCCAACAGATGTTTTTTGCGCGAAAGCAAAGCGGCAGCGGCAGATGTTTTTTGTGTAAAAGCGCAGTGCTAACGTAACGACAGCAAGAGGGTTATCGTCTATGCGAAAGTGTAGTGCAGACGTAACCGCAGTAACAACAAAATGTTGGTCACTCGGTCGTGTGTTGTTGTTGCTGTCGCTTCGCTTTCGCACAGATAAAACCGTGTTGCTGTCGCTTCGCTTTCGCACAGATAAAACCGTGTTGCTGTCGCTTCGCTTTCGCACAGATAAAACCTTGTTGCTGTCGCTTCGCTTTCGCACAGATAAATTGCCACAGGACGTGGCGTTCTTAGACTGAGTTCTTCTATTTCACATTGGCATAATTTCCGCTGTCACATTGCATTACGGGAGATAGACAATGAGTCCAGATTTTGAATGAGGCTTAGGTCTGCATGAATATCGCTACAATGTTGATCACTTACGTTGCACATTTGCTGAATGGAGACAAATTAAAAGAACCGCAGGAATAAGTAAATTCTGCAGTTCTTTATTAATTAAGGTCTTTGAAAACCAAATATCCCCATTAAATATGCATTTAAGAAAAGAAACAACAATATAGCATTGAGTATAATAAGAAACATACGGATATCGCCTTTCACACCAAAAATCGCACTTATTGTCCCAAGCCCCGCTATTATTAAAGGTGCAAATATACTTATATCATAAAGGAAATTATAAAAACTACCATACCATTTTGTTGCATCGTAGCCAAACATAAAAAATGTAATCAATAAGCACAATATAGATATAGCAGTAAAAATGTTTCGCCTCATGGTTCATCCCTCCATTATCAAAGCGATATATGTTATGAAATTATTCAAGTACAATATGAAGCTTGAAAACCTTTTTATGATTTTCTATCAGTCACTTTGACTTTTCTATCCGTCTGTTTGATGTTTCTATCCATCGCTTTTGTTTCTACATGTACAATGATCAACTTCTCAAAGCATTCCATCGACAGCTTTCGCTAGTTTATCAGAAGGCGTATATCAGACGTTTTAAATAGAACTAAATTTATTATGTAATTTTTAACATTTTAATTATTATAACATTTTTATATTCTTTTTATAAAACAAAAAAGCCGAGGAATAAATCCTCGACTAATTTTTATTGCCTAGCGACGTCCTACTCTCACAGGGGGAAGCCCCCAACTACCATCGGCGCTAAAGAGCTTAACTTCCGTGTTCGGTATGGGAACGGGTGTGACCTCTTTGCCATCATCACTAGAC
>NZ_JBIWDH010000016.1:0-15020 GCF_044761885.1 Lysinibacillus sp. NPDC097231
AAATTTATATGTTCAAATACAAAGCCCGGGGAATTTTACTGATCGTAAAATTCCCCGGGCTTCTTTGTTAATTCTTGAGGTTTTGTCCCAGCCTCTACAGACTGTAGATAAATCCAAAAAATATCGAGTTTGCCTTTTTGTTTTTACAATAAAATGGAGATAATGACGTTTCACTTCGGACGGAAGCTTGCCGAGGGCGGGGGTAGGCTGCTTCCTTCGCTTTTGTTCAGAAATCATCCGCTCAGTCCAGGATCCTGACTTTCCCGCTTCCAGGAGTCACCGCCCTTCGTTCCAATCGACTTCTACATAAAGAACGCCATATTCATGTGTTGATTGACAATAAACTTTTGAGGTATTTGTTTTTCATTTGGTTGAAGTGGGCTAAAATTAACCTGCTCTATTATTTCATCGAATGTTGCATACGTTAACTTATTCACACATCACTTTTAGAAAGCTGAACAAGCAATATCATCGCTTAAAATTGATAGGCTTCCACTTTATGACCTTCTCGACCAACCGTCGTCTGTGCCTGAGATAGTGAATTTAAAATTGCTTCCTCTGTTGCTTCTGCCGCAGCTGCAAATAATTGGTTCATGATTGGATGATCCTCACGTAGCTGTGTACGTGTTTCGACAAGCTGCTCTGTGGTATGTGGGATGTGATGAGCTGTCGTAAAGCCGATGACAATATCCCCACTACCATGTGAAAAATGACTGCCTGTGCGTCCAAGACCGATACCACAGCGTTTGATGACACGTGTTAGTTGACGACTGCTAAGCGGCGCATCTGTGGCAAGTACGATAATAATGGAGCCATCTGTAGGAGATAATGCCGATTCACTTTGAACATTTGAGATGAGATATCGATGTGCTGAAAATTCTGAGCTATGTCCAAAATTACTAAGGACCATACTTCCTACTGTATAGTTTGTTGATTCATGTGTCACAATTCGGGAAGATGAACCGATTCCACCTTTGTAGCCAAAGCATATCATTCCTTTTCCGGCACCAACTGCCCCCTCATCAGCAATGTCATTAGATGCAGTAAGAATCGCCTCAACAGCATGCCCAGGTGTTACGGGACATGCTCGGATTGAATTTAAATAGCTATCATTACATTCCCCAACTACGATGTTAATAGTACCTGTTGTATAACCTATGTCACTATTCGTATCGAGCATATACTGCAGCGTTCCCTGTGTGACAGCTGGAACGCCGAATGTATTCGTTAGCATAATTGGTGATTCAATGACACCAAGCTCATTCACCTGAACAAGCCCTGTCGATTTACCAAAACCATTTAACACGTAGCTTGCGGCAGTGACTTTTTGCTGGAACAAGTTACCTTCATGTGGCAGAATCGCAGTTACGCCTGTACATGCATAGTCCCCGTCTGCATTCAATTTTTCATCAAGCGTTACATGCCCAACACGCACACCTGGCACATCGGTAATACAATTTTTTTCACCTACTGGTAACGTTCCAACATTGAAGCCTATTTCCCGTACTTTCCTTGGCATTTTACTCCCCCTCATGAATGGACACATTAACAGCAGCTTGTGCATGAATAACAGTTGTATCAAAAACAGGAACTTTAACATCGTCTTGTTTGATTAGTAAGCCTATCTCTGTACAGCCAAGAATAATGCCCTGTGCCCCTGATTCCACTAGCTTGTCAATCACCTGTACATAGTACTCTTTTGAAACTGGCTCGATTCTGCCTAAACATAATTCTTCATAGATGATTCGATTTACCTCAGTCCGTTCGTTGTGATTCGGAACAATAACATCAATGCCAAACCCTTCTATTCGTCCTTTATAAAAATCCTGCTCCATTGTATACGTAGTCCCAAGTAGAGCAACCTTCTGTAAACCAACCTCTGTAATTTGAGCAGCCGTTGCATCTGCAATATGTAAAACAGGAATCGTGATATTGGACTCTATTACATCAATGACTTTGTGCATCGTATTTGTACAAATTACAATAAAATCCGCCCCTGCTTTTTCTAGGGATTGCGCTGCCTCTGCAAGTACTTGTCCAGCATTTTCCCATTCGCCTGAAGCTTGATAATGCTCAATTTCTTGAAAATCTACACTATATAAAATACATTTTGCAGAATGTAAGCCTCCTAATCGATGCTTTACCCCTTCATTCATCAGACGATAATACTCCGCAGATGACTCCCAGCTCATACCACCAATCATGCCAATTGTTTTCATGCCATCTCCTCCTCTCATTCTATTATTATACTAATATCCCACATAAATGAAGGAATTTTCAAAAAGATACAATTATTCTTTACTAACTCCTTCAAATCCCCTTTCCATTTCTTCAGCCTTTCTTTTCAAAAATAGCAAATACCTCATTAATAAAATGGGAATGACCGTAACAATAAGATTTATGCTGATGAACAAGAAACTAGAGTCCTTAATCTCTATTAATATAGAATACACAAAGCCAATTAGACCACTAACGATCAAAACAATAGTAGATGAAAACTGAGGATATAATAAGGTGATAACGCCAGAAAATAACATAAGCAACATAATCATTATCAATAAATGCCAATACAAAAGAAAGTAAAATCCCATATTAGACTCCTCCTTAAACACTTTTCCATTTAATTCATTATATGTATTTCTACTTCGAAAATTGTTTAAAAGAAGATCTTTTGCTATATTAATAGGGGTTAGGAATATTTACCAATGATAGATATTTACTTTAATAAAAAGGAGCTGTTACATAATGAAAAAGATTTTTTCAGGAATTTTCCTTGTTATGATACTTATGCTGACTTCTCTACCTGCATATGCAGCACATAGTACTATTAAGATCGATGGAGTTGCCATTACTACAGATGTGGCACCAGAAGTTAAGAATAATCGAACAATGGTGCCATTACGTGTTATCAGTGAAAATTTGGGAGCAGCTGTAAATTGGACCGATTCAAAAGTAACATTAACTAATAACAACATGCAGATAGCGTTAAAAGCGAATAGCAACACTGTCCTCAAAAACGGTAAAACAGAGTTACTTGATGTCCAACCATATTTAAAGAATAATAGACTATTTGTTCCTATTCGATTTATTGCAGAGACCTTTGGTTGTCAGGTCAATTATCAGCACTCCGCAGTAACAGTGGATACTGAGCCATTGGTGATTGACAATGTAAAAGTAAAAGCAATTCAAGATGAATACCACATGATAATGGGTGGGGTCATACAGCAAATCCAAGGGAACGCCTATAATAAAGCCTTATATAAGGTTTTCATTGAAAATAAAGGAAGCATAGTTGATGCTCCTACTAACTATTCATGGCAAACTAATATAGACAATCCTGGTTCCTATTATAAACTTGGACAATATGATTTTATGAGTTATGACAATAAAAGTATTCAACAGTTTGATCTTTATTCTTTAAACAATGCCTTCCCAGCTGAACTATTGAAAGGATATCCAGAAGTATTAATTCATGATGTGACTGCAGATAAATGGTATTTATTCACTGATAAAGCACTTGAATCTATTAATCAATTAATTAATACTGCGACTAACAACGGTTTCGTAACAGTCTTAAGTAATACAGTTGTATAGCTAAATCTATCCTAATTTTTTATTTTTGAACTGCCCCTCAATGTTAGTTTTACCGCTAACATTAAGGGGCAGTTTTTTTATTTTAAAAATAGTTTTTTCTTGCCGTAATCAAGGTATCAAACCGAGATATAGGCAGATACTTGTTAAAATTCACTATTTTCAAAAAGTTGATTTTTAATAAAAAATCAGTGTAGACTAAAACGTACTGTGAAAGGAGGAAGACTAATGGAATGGATTTCGAATATTGTAGATAACACTAATAATATTTTATGGACATATATTCTTATTGTATTGTTATTAGTTGCAGGATTGTATTTTTCATTTGGCACAAAATTTGTCCAAGTTCGACTTTTCCCTGAGATGTTTCGATTAATCGTTGAAAAAAGAGAGGGCGAGTCTGGTGTTTCCCCGTTCCAAGCCTTTACAATTAGCGCAGCGTCCCGTGTGGGTACTGGGAATATCACTGGTGTTGCCTTAGCCATTGGTGTCGGTGGTCCCGGTGCAATATTTTGGATGTGGATGATTGCTATCCTAGGCATGGCGACTGCGTTTATTGAAAGTACTTTAGCACAGGTATACAAGGTGAAGGATGGCGATACATTCCGAGGTGGACCAGCCTACTACATGGAAAAGGCATTAGGAAAACGTAAACTAGGCATTATTTTTAGTATTCTATTAACATTAAGCTTTGGCTTTATTTTTAATGCCGTACAGTCTAATACAATTGCTACTTCTGATGGTGAAGCATTTAATATACACCCTGCTGTCATTGGAGTGATACTCGTAGTAATAACAGCCATGATTATTTTTGGTGGGGTACATAGAATTGTAAAAGTCACACAAGTACTTGTACCAGTAATGGCTATTTTCTATTTACTTGTCGCTTTTTACGTTGTTGTAACGAATCTATCGGAAATCCCTACTGTTTTCGAGCTGATTTTCAGTCAAGCATTCGGTCTTCGTGAAGCTGCCGGAGGAGCGATAGGCGCTGCCATTATGCAAGGTGTCCGTCGTGGTTTATTTTCTAATGAGGCAGGGATGGGTAGCGTGCCAAACGCTGCTGCTACTGCTAACACTTCTCATCCAGCAAAGCAAGGGCTCGTGCAAAGCTTAGGTGTCTTTTTTGATACGATTATGATTTGTACAGCAACAGCGTTTATCATTATTTTAGCTGGTCTATATGAAACAGGTGAAAGCAATGGGATTATTCTTACGCAAAACTCCCTAGCCGTTCATGTTGGAGATTGGGCCCCTTACTTTATCGCTATTTCAATTATCTTCTTTGCTTTTAGTTCAATTGTTGGTAACTACTATTATGGAGAATCCAATATTGAATTCATGAATGCCCATAAAGGATGGATGGTTGTTTACCGGATTTTAGTGCTTGGCATGGTAATGTTTGGTTCCATCGCACAAGTACAACTTGTTTGGAACTTAGCCGACCTGTTTATGGGGCTAATGGCTTTAATCAATATTGCGATCATCATGATTCTTGGCAAAATCGCTTTCCTTGTTTTAGACGACTTTACACAGCAAAGGAAAACTGGCAAAAATCCAGTATTTTATGCCAAATCAATTCCAACATTGAAAAATACCGATTGTTGGGAAGAAGATCGATAATAATTTCAAAAACGCCACTCCACAAATGGAATGGCGTTTTTTTGTTTTAATATTTAAATTGGCTTATTAACTGTTTAAGTTCATCTGCCATATTCGCTAGAGCTTGAGCGGAGGCATTAATTTCTTCCATCGATGCTAATTGCTCCTCTGTCGATGCCGCAACGTCCTCTGAAGCAGCAGCATTTCCTTGGGCAGAGAAAGCCAAATCCTCCGTAATGGCTGCCACCTCTTGTACACTCGCTGACATTTGTTCAGAGGCAGAAGAAACCTCTTCCATTTTAGGCGTAATTTCATTCATGCTTGTCATAATCACTTGGAACTTTGCTATAGCCTCATCAGATACCCGTAGACCATTTTGAACATCTTCTGAAACTTTTGCCATGATATTGACAGATTGTTCTGTTTCAGACTGAATGCCTTGGATGAGCTCAAAAATTTGTTTAGCAGAATCTTGTGATTGCTCTGCCAGCTTTCTTACTTCATCAGCCACAACTGCAAAGCCTTTACCATGTTCCCCTGCTCTTGCTGCCTCGATCGCCGCATTGAGAGCAAGTAGGTTTGTCTGATCTGCAATGCTAGTAATCACATCTAAAATAGTTGTTATTTGTAGGGAACGTTCATATAGTGTTTGAATTTTAGTGTTTGAATCTGTCACCGATAAATGAATAGAATGCATTTGATCTTTCGTATCTTGGACTGCTTTTCCACCTTCATCTGCTTGTAGCGTAGCATGCTGTGAAAGATCAGTCACAGTAGACGAAATTTCAGCGATATGAAGAATAGCCTTGGAAAGTTCATGTAGCGATTCTGCATTCTTGTTTGCACTCGTCGTTTGGGTATCTGCACTCAAAGCAACATCTTGAATCGAAATGGCGACCTTCTCTGTGGCAGTGCTCGTTTGATTAGCATTTGCAGTTAGCTCTTCTGCCGATGATGCTACTTCCTCTGCATTTTGTTCTATTTTTTGAATAAGTGTCCTTAAACTTTCTTGCATATCGTTGAAGGCTTGACCCAGCTGTCCAATCTCATCATTTGAGGTAATCGTCACTTTCTCGGTTAAGTCACCATTACTAATTGTGACTGCACGATCCTTTAGCAAACTAATTGGTTTTATGATTGCCTTCATTATGAAATAGAAAATAATCGTACTTACTATAATCGCAACAATTAGTACAGTTAACATATGATATAAAATAGATGATGCTGCTTCATTAATTTCCTTGGAAAAAATTGTTCCGGTAATTTTCCAGTTCGTCAATTCATTCGTTGTAAATAACATCATACGGTCATCACCGTCAAAGACATATTCAAACGTTCCAGATTTACTTTCATATATTTGATCGAGGAAACTCTCTTTTAATTCTCCTCCTGGCTCTAAAGTAGGATGTGAAATGATCATTTTATTGTCACCAAAAATAGAAGGATACCCATTTTTTCCAATACTAATAGAGTCTGCGATTTTTTGAAGGTCTGTCAATTTTATATCAACTGCTATTACTCCAGATTGATCTTTTACCTGGCGGGCAACCGTTACGACCATATCTCCAGTACCGGCATCAATATAAGGATTTGTTATTAATGTTTTACCCTTTAATGCTTTAGCTTGTTTATACCAATCTCTCTCCAAGGGATTATAATCCGCGCTATTTATTTTTGGTTCTTGAATAAACGCTCCCTCATTCGTTCCGACATAAATACTTAAAACTTCTGGGTGCAGCTTCGTATATTGATGAAAGTTTGTTACTATCCCCGTTTCCTTCTGTCCATACATAGAAGAATCGATATCCTCACTAAAAATATGAATGTCGTTTACTTTTTCACTAATAGTTTTATCAATGAGCTTATTTAAAACCTCTACACTTTCATCCGCACTAAATAGAATTTCTTCTTTTATTGAACTTTTTGCCGAAAGATACGATAACCCCCCTACAGAAATAACTGGGATCAATAATATAAGAGCAAATAATGTGTAAAGCTTGCCTTTAAAACTACTAAATAATTGTTTCATAAAATAGATTCTCCTTTTGACTCCATAAAGTCGGTTCTTTCTATGTACTCATAGTTTTTATAGGACAAAATACTTAAATTCAAACTCTTTTTTTCATTTTTTTGATTTCTCCTTTCATAAAAGCTTATTTTTTGCACTTCTTCATCATCCTATATAAAATTAGAGCCCCTATGCATCATGTTTAGTTATGATTCAAAGGGGCTAGGACTAGGAGCTATGTTTTAGTATTTAAATGTTTGAATGGATTCCTGTAAATCAATGGCCATTTTGGCAAGATGCGTTGAGGCTGCTGCAACTTCTTCCATCGCTGCATTTTGTTGCTCTGAAGATGCGGCAACGCTTTGAACATTACTACTCGAATTCATGGATACTTCGCTAATATAGTCGATTTCTTTGACAAGTTTTTCAATATCTAGATATATCGCTCGAATCGCCGCTGTAACAGATTCCGTCTGTGCTTGTACATCATTAATGGCATCGTCAATTTTTATGAAATTATCTCTTGCGACGTTTACTTTTTCACGACCAGCTGTTACGGAATCATTACTATTGATCATGTCTTCCTCGATAATTCTTGTACTTTCAGTAATTTGTGCAACGACCTTTTCAATATCTATGGCAGCTAAATTCGATTCATCGGCTAGCTTCCGTACCTCTTCTGCTACTACCGCAAAGCCCTTGCCATGTTCACCGCTTCGTGCCGCTTCTATAGAGGCATTGATGGCTAATAGGTTTGTTTGAGTCGCAATATTTTTTATAACATTAACCGCTGACACAATTGCTGCTGTATTTTTATCTAAGTCGTGTACACGTGTACTTAGCTCTGCCGTATTTTCCGAAATTTCATTCATCTGTTCAATGACATTACGAACTGAGGAACGCCCTGTACTAGCCATATTTTTGGTATCTACAGTGGCATCGTTAACATTATCAATACTCGTTGATATGTCATTCATTTTTTTCAAAATGTGCGAGGATAAGTTTCGTACATCACCTGTCAATGTATCCTGTTTTTCAATACCATGTGCAAT
This sequence comes from Lysinibacillus sp. NPDC097231, assembly GCF_044761885.1. Lineage (NCBI taxonomy): Bacteria > Bacillati > Bacillota > Bacilli > Caryophanales > Bacillaceae > Lysinibacillus > Lysinibacillus sp. NPDC097231. The sequence continues at coordinate 8,254 of NZ_JBIWDH010000016.1, forward strand.
ATCTTGGATCGATTCTGTGACAACTTCTGTTGCCTGAGTCACTTCCATACTACTCGCTGTGAGCTGCTCAGAAGTTGCAGCTACCTGTTCAGATGAATTACCAACTTGTTTCATAGTATGTCTAAGCTTTTCAGACATCAAATTAAAGGAAGCTGCCAGCTGCGCAAACTCATCTTTTGTTTTAAATTGAAGATGCGTTTGTAAATTGCCGTCAGAGAATTTGTCCATTTCTACAACAGTTTGTTGAATATTTTTCGCTACTCTTCGGCCAAATGCTGTAGCAATAATAATGCTTATTAGTAAGGATACCATTGCTAAAATAGCAATTACTTTACCACTTCTGTCTCCACTTAGCTTTGTATCTGCTATATGAGCCTGCATGTTATCCTGCTGCGCTGTTGCCATTGTTTTCCCGAACACAACAAGCTTTTGTGAGCCTTCTCCTAAAATTGGTAATGCTAGCTGCTGTGCTTGCTGTTGTTCACCACTTTGAAAAAGCGGTACAATTTGTTCATCTATTGACTTTTCCCATTCATCTAACTGCTTTAAAAACTGTTTAAAGTCCGCATTTTTATGTCCGAGTTCTTCAATACGACGAATGGATTTATGTAAAGTATCTCGAATTTCAAGATGATTTTTGAGCATTTCTTTCTTTCCATATAACATATACCCTCGAATGGCTGCGTTTGCCCGGACTGTTTGGAAGGAAATATCATTATACAAATTGATTAATTCGGTGTTTTCTTCTATTTCTTCGAGTGTGTGATTATTACCTTTCAAATAGTACATCGAAATACTAGTAATCAGTAATAAAAATAGTAATACTATACCAAAAGCAAATTGCAGTTTTCGTTCTACCGTTAACCTCATAAGACTCCCTCTATTCTACTATTATCATTAGCAAGTATAGCCTAAGCAAATCTATTATCCTATAAGAAGTATGTCTAAAATCACAAATCATCACTAAAATTTTACAAAAATAAAAACACATCTTAAAATATATTGACTTTCCCAAGTTTCATTCAATTAGTTAAAATAGGTGCTAATAAATTGATTACTGTATAAATAGACACAAAGGATCATACATAGCAATATCATCATCCAAAATTGTTGCCGCTTCTCATACCATTCACGAATGCCCACAACAAGTAAAACGATACTAATGATCAATAGCATATGTTTTGCACCGTAAACGCTAGGAATAATCGTAATGGACAGCGACAAAGCGGCCACAAAAATGGTACTAACCCTTTCTTGCTTCTTTTTATTTTCATCAGTAGGTTCTTCAATCAAAGCAGCTTCTTCTTTTCTGGTTCTACACTTCATAATCTTAATCACAATTATAGCTATAGCACTCCAATATAAGATTGAATAAATAATAATAATTAAAAGAGAAGATTGACTCTTTTCATCTATTTGCCGTAAGAATTCTATTGCCTTGTCGTCTTGTAGCTCGTAGTATTTCATGGTTTTTTGGTCCATAAGATACATTCCCATCTCATTTTCTATAAGCTTCAAAGCCAATTCCTGTCCATTGTCAAATACGATATACAGATCCTTAAAGCTCTCTTGATTTGTAGGGCGGCTTACCTTTACATACTGCCCCGTCATTAGCACTTGTTGCAGGCTCGCCGTATCTTCAATTTCAAATCGTTCAACATAAAATAACTGCTTGAGCGGATACAATCGTTGCTCCTTACTATGGCTATCTGCTAAATACCAGGCTTTTATAACCGTTTGCTGCTGACTATGTTGAAGAGCTACAAGCTTTTCACGTTGCAAATCATTATGTATAAATAGCAATAAAGTGCCGAGCCCGAAAACTATTCCGAATAAGAGCGTTAAATAGACTCTTCCTTTCTTCATTATATTAACCTCCCTTTACCTCAATACCCTTCCTATATAAACCAATTATTATAATATACGGTTTTTCAATCCTATTAGTTTCATAATAATAATAATGGTTCTCTTTCTCCTCTTTAGGTTATGTCTTTACTAAAATGAAGGAATGGTGTGTGATTGGTAGAAAACTGAATTGGCCAGAGTGTTGCGTCAAGTTGGATCTTTTTAGAGGGGCGCTTCATGCTATCATCAGATTTTTTCCAACAAAAAAAGCCATCATCACAAGGAGATGGCTACAATTTTATTGTTGATGTTTTTTTAACATATCATTTGTGAAAGCCTGAGATTGACCTCTTGGGATACTTAATGTTTGCCACTGTGCGCCTGTTACTTGTTTAGCAATGTAAATGATTTGTCCTACGTGCTGGGAATAATGCGCCATTTGTCTTTCAATAGCATCTATCACAGAAAGCTGTTCGCCCCTTATTGTGACATGCCCATGCAAATCAGATTCTGTTAAGCTCTCTAAAGCATCCAAAAATACTTGCCAGCCCTTTTCCCACGCCAAGATGATAGCTTCTTTTGTCTGAAGACTATCCATAAACTCATCGTCTCGATTTCTAGTAGGCTTCTCACCATCCGTCGTTAAAAAATCGGTCCAGCGTGAAATCATATTCCCACTAACATGCTTCACAATCACTGCGATACTGTTTGAATCTTCATTATACGCCCAGTGCAATTGGGCCTCCTCCAATTGAGCAAGTGTTTTATCACCTTGCTCTTTGACACTTTTAAATCTTTTTTGGATCACACTTAAATACGTTTCCGCTAAAGCCATTGTTGAATCCCCCATCCTCTTTTCTACTATTTTAATATAGACAGAATGGGATGTCTAATTTTGGTAACTAGTCGTTACCAAAAATAAAGTGAAACTTACTAAGAGTTTTCTTCATCCCAACTGATTATAAGCCGTCATCAATCGGGCACTTACAGGCAGTTTATCTTCCACCTTGCTTCTTTGCTTTCGTTGAATTTTAATGCGGGATGAATTCCCTTGCGATGTTCACCATTTTTTCTTGAGCCTCCTGTTGATCACCATCTAATTGATATCCTATTTGATATACATAGCCATTATAATAAGCAAAAAACTCATTGGCTCTTGTACTCATTCTATATATGCGCTTGTCTGCCTCATCATAATTATAGTAAAGATACGCGAAACCTTTATCTGGTGTCATCGCCCGATAATACAACGGATTCATAAAATTCAAACCAACATTCGTGATTTCCCCATCAAAGTTCTGGATACCTTCTGTAACTTTATAGGTTGAAGGATTATAATTTACATTTGTTACTGTCAAAATAATATATTGCCGATCCACCCCAGTGAGAGACTTCTCTTTATAACTAAATTGAATCTGCTTTTGCAAGCTATCATCTGGCATTTCTGATGTTACCGCATAGACCTCCTGTACATTTGAATTAAATGGAAGATTTTCCGGGTCTATTAAATGAACAGCATCCCCCATTGTAGTCGCTACTGCTTGCATGGCCTCAAAACCTTGAAGCGGTGCATAAAATTTGATTTTTTTGCGATGACTGAGTGTATCTCCTATTTGAAAATACTGACTGAACGCTGTCTCTTTTCCTTCAACCTCTATTTGAAATAAATCGGTAAAGGATTGTTTTTCTTCTTGTGGTATTTCTGTCGTTAAATGGTCAATCGGTTTCGAAGCTTGCCACGCAATAAATAGTAAGATAGAGCATGTCATTACGATGGCCATCATACGATAAGGCCAAAGTTGCTTTGATGGATACGGCTCTTGCTGAATTTGTCGTCGAACCTTTTGAATGATTGCTTCTTTATGTGTTGTAACATCCTTCAATTCACGCATTGTATGCTTATCCATAGAAAAGTACCTCCCATTCAATATGCTGTAAGTCTATTTTTAATAATTCCTTCCCTTTCTTTAAACGAGATTTCACGGTACCCTCAGGAATAGCCAATAGCTCTGCTATCTCCTTGATCGTCATATCCTCCAAATAAAAATAGACAATTGCTTCACGTTGCTTTATTGGTAACCGTAAAATGGCTTCATCTAAAAGAGCTTGTTCATCTTGAAGAATAAGTGTATCTTGTAAAACTGTTTTTTGTTTGGCAAAAAATTTATGCTGAAATGTAATTTTTCGATAAGCCCAGCTTTTTAAGTAATCCTTACATTTATTAATGGTCATGCGTGCTAAATAAGCCTTCATCTCTCCTCTTTCCTCATAATACTTTTGGTGATGATAGAATTTAATAAATACATCTTGAACAATATCCTCTGCTATTTGTAAATCTTTCGTATAGTAGAAAGCAATTCGGAATAATTGCTCGGTATGTAGTTCCATGAGTTGCTCTAAATTTTCTGCATCAGTCAAAATCTCTCCCTCCTTCTACACTATAAACGAAGCTACATAAGCAAAAGATCATTTTCCATAAAAAAGAGGCTGGGACAAAAAGAAAAAATGTTAGACCAAGATACAATCGGTCTAACATTTTTTTGATTTATGAAGGAATATTTAACTCAGAGAGGCGGAAAAGTTATTATCCATTTTCGCTATTTTTCAAAATAATCGGGTTCTGTCCCAGCCTCTTTCTTCAATATTATTATAAATTTTCATCAATATATGTTTCGATATCTGATGCCATTGTATCAATCGGTACATCCTCAATATTTTCAGCATAACCACTATACATTTTTACTAATACGCCATCCTTATCAACTAAGAAAAACTGATTACCATGAATCACTTGGTCACTGTTAGGATCGTCTTTCACCATTATTTTTGTGGATTTTACAGCGAATTGCTCAATATAACTTTGTGAATAGCCAGTAAGAAGGTTCCATTTTGATTCATCTGGAACATTATATTTACTTAAATAATTAGCTAATACTGCTGGATTATCGACGTCAGGGTCAATTGAAAACGCAACAATATTATAGTCCTCAACACCTTTTTTCTTCAGTTTTTCTTGAACTTGCGTCATATTAAAGGACATGGGTGGGCAAATGGAAGTACAATTTGTGAAAATATACATCCCAATCCATGGTTTTCCTTTTAAACTCTCTAAGGAAACGGTTTCACCACGTTGATTGACATGTTCAAAATCTGGTAATTCCAAGCTATAATCTGCTCTAAATTTTGTATTTCCACAAGCACTGAGCACTGCTGCAAATGCAAAAAGTAAAACAAGCCCAATTATTTTATTTCTCATCATAACACTCTCCCTACTTGCATTACCCTCATCCTATCGTACGATGGTAACATTGACAAGGACACCGAAGTGACAGCTTTCGTACATATTTGTGAAGTTTATTTCACTTTAAGGAAATAAGTGCATCATGAATCGCATCTAGTTTAACCTCTACTCGGTGCAGTAAATAAAACGACACTAAAATAGGAAAACCAATATCCGATATCATGTTCAACCATTGTTCCATATAGATTCCACCTCCATATTCAGATTCATCAACTAAAATTGCTGAAAATGGCCCTTGCAGAATACTGCAAAGACCATTTCTAGGTTAATTCATCTCTAATTCAAATTCGGTCACTTGTCGATCGATGAGGCGAGCACCTTTCATTGCAACCAGAGCACCAGCTTGTCCCTCAAAAACATTTTCCGTAATAATCGTTTGCATAACTTGTAGAATTTCGGTTGCTGTGACATTTGGCTTTGGTGCATCAATCGCAACCGTTGTTGTTTTCCCTGCTGTTGTCTCGAATTGCAGCTCTAAAATTTGTGTCATTCATTTCCCCTCCTTAAGATAAATCTGTAGTTTCTTGTTTTGCAATACTGTCTAGTGTATATGAAGATAGACTTGCAATGGCATGTGCGACATCTACTAAACTCTCTGCAGTATGAGAGTTGTTTAAATGACGGTACGATTTAGTTGCGAACTTAGGCTCATTTTGTTCATTGTATCCAGTGACATACTTTAAGCGTAGTGTAGCATCTATGAAATTGACGTTTGCCATGAGCGTCACCCCCTTTCACGAAATATATACAGACTTATTGCTAAAAAAGGGACATTAAGGATGAATTTTTTTAGGTTAGCTTTTATAATAGAGTGAGAGAAGGCAAAGAGGTGAACGATTTGTTACAAGGTTGGTTTTTATGGTTTATCTTGTTTTGGGTAGTCGTACTCATTTCATTGATGGCGATAGGCGGATTTTTTATGTTCCGCAAATTTTTAAAGGCACTACCAAAGCAGGACGGTAAATCTGATTTAGATTGGCAAGAGTATTATTTAGATAAAACCATTCATTTATGGGGACAACCTGAGAAAGAGCTTTTATATGAACTGGTAAGCCCTGTTCCTGAGTTATTTAGACAAGTGGCTAAGGAAAAAATAGCTGGCAAAATCGGCGAGCTTGCATTAGACGAAAAAGCATCTGCCATTAACCATGACTTGATTATTCGTGGTTATATTCAAGCAACACCTAAGCGTGATCATAAATTTTTACGCAAAAAATTAGAGGAAATGCAAATTGACATTTCCCCTTATGAACATCTATTTGATTGATGGTACGCTGCACAATGATTTGTGCAGCGTTCTATCTTCTATCCGTCGATTTGACTTTCTATTCGCCGATTTTGCCTTTCTATCCGTCACTTTGGCTAGTACATCCGTCTCTCTGTCTTCCATCCGCCGTTTTCGACTTTCTTTCCGTCGCTTTGACTAGTCCATCCGTCGTTTTTGCCTTTCTATCCGTCATTTTGTCTTCCATCCGTCACTTTGGCTATTCTATCCGTCGTTTTCGACTTTCTTTCCGTCACTTTGACTAGTCCATCCTTCGCTTTTGCCTTGCTATCCATCTCTCTGTCTTCTATCCGCCACTTTGGCCATTCTATCCGTCGTTTTCGACTTTCTTTACGT
>NZ_JBIWDH010000016.1:15111-101456 GCF_044761885.1 Lysinibacillus sp. NPDC097231
TCTTTCCGTCACTTTTGCCTTTCCATCCGTCGTTCTGTCTTCCATCCGCCACTTTGGCTATTCTATCCATCGTTTTCGACTTTCTTTCCGTCGCTTTGACTAGTCCATCCGTCGCTTTTGCCTTGCTATCATCTCTCTGTCTTCTATCCGCCACTTTGGCCATTCTATCCGTCGTTTTCGACTTTCTTTCCGTCACTTTTGCCTTTCCATCCGTCGTTCTGTCTTCCATCCGCCACTTTGGCTATTCTATCCATCGTTTTCGACTTTCTTTCCGTCGCTTTCGCCTTGCTATCCATCTCTCTGTCTTCTATCCGCCACTTTGGCCATTCTATCCGTCGTTTTCGACTTTCTTTCCGTCATTTTGTCTAGTCCATCCATCGCTCTGTCTTCTATCCATCACTTTGACTATTCTATCCGTCGTTTTCGACTTTCTTTCCGTCGCCGTGACTAGTCCATCCATCGCTCTGTCTTCTATCCGTCACTTCTGACATTCTATCCGCCACTTTGGCTATTCCATCCGTCGTTTTCGACTTTCTTTCCGTCATTTTGTCTAGTCCATCCGTCGCTTTCGACTTTCTTTCCGCCACTTTGACAGCCCAATCCGTCGCTCTGTCTTCCATCCTCCACTTTGCTGACCTTATCCGCCACTCGAACTGTTCTATCCATTAGCCGAACTTCATTCAAAAAAAAGAGGCTGGGACAAAAAGAAAAAATGTTAGACCAAGATACAATCGGTCTAACATTTTTTTGATTTATGAAGGAATATTTAACTCAGAGAGGCGGAAAAGTTATTATCCATTTTCGCTATTTTTCAAAATAATCGGGTTCTGTCCCAGCCTCTTTTTCCATTACATATCCTTCAATGGAATAGTTTTTTTGACTTTTTTGAACTGTATGAGCATAGCAATTCGCCAAGGAAGTAACATTGCGAATGCTAAAATCCAAAACATGCCTGCTAGCTCGCCAACATCAATGGAGCTGCTTAATATCATTTTTGCAACAATACGGAAAACTAGCAGTCCGATTAATATAAACACGAAAGCTTTTGAACGTTTTAAATAGATATCCTGACCCTTTAATTCAAATTTAGAAGTAGCAATTAATATTGTCGAGAATACCATTCCGACTGCTGCCGCCTCTAGAATTTGCATAGGCGGAACTCTAAATTGTTCAAATAAAAACATGAATGCACCTGAAGACATTGCAATAGGTGGAATGATAATTTTCTTCTCATTTGTTGGTTTTTTGGATGCTCGCATACGTATAAACATAACAAAGCTACCCATAAAAATGGCCATAATGGTCGAGCCTATAACATAATATTGAGAAGGGATATTGCTTAACATATAAAATCCTCCTCTAATGTCAATTTAACAATTTTGTCCAAGTAATTGGTCTGCTACAGCTTTTAATCTATCTGGCTCGAAAGGCTTTGTGATAAAATCTTTCGCACCGCTTTCTATCGCTTCCACGATTAACTTCTGTTGACCTAAAGCCGTAATCATAATTATTTTTGCATTCGGAAATTCTGGGATGATTTTTTTTACTGCTGCAATACCTGTCATAACGGGCATTGTTACATCCATCGTTACTAGATCTGGTTGTAACTCGCGATACATGTCTACAGCTTCTTTACCATTTGCTGCCTTGCCGACTACCTCATAACCCCATTCAGTAAACATATTGCTTATTGCAACACGCATAAATAGCGTATCATCCACTACTAAAACTGTAGGCACATGTTCATCTCCCTCCACGTTAAAGTACAGTTTGCCTTTTATAGTTTAGCAGACTATAGTCCTGTAAATCCACCGAAAATAGGCGTTAAAATGCGTGTTATATACGTTAATCCATCAAAGAATAATAATACTCCAACGGCAATCATAATATAACCACCTATTTTCACGATTTTTTGGCTGTGCGTTCGAATCCAAGTCATACGTGCTATAAAGAAAGATAACACGAAGAATGGAATCGCAAAGCCTAAATAATAAGCTAACATATAGCTAAAGCCTGCGCTTGGATTAGCACTAGCTAATGCAATAATCGATGCTAGAATTGGGCCTGTACACGGCGTCCAACCAGCCGCAAAGGCTATTCCGATTAATACAGAACCAATATAACCAGATGGTCGATTTTTAAATTGGAATTTTCGATCTCTCATTAAAAAGTCAATTTGTAGTAATCCTACAATCATTAAACCAAATACTACGATTAAAATGGCACCAACCTGACGTAGTAATGTTTGATAATTAAGGAAGAACTCTGCTGCTAGAGATGCCCCTAGTCCAATCATAATAAAGATAATTGAAAATCCTAGTAAAAAGAATAATGTGTGGAAAATAGCACGCTTTTGTAACATACCGCGTTCCGATTTTAGCTCATCTAATGTCATACCTGTTATGTATGATAAAAATGCTGGATACAATGGAAGAGTACACGGTGAAATAAAGCTTAAAAACCCTGCACCAAAAGCTAAAAATACGTTAATATCAGTTCCCATATTTTTTCATTCGCTCCTTACAGTTACTGCCTCCATCGTACCAAAAATCACATTAAATTGCGCCCTTCTTGTTTGTGAACGTTTCATGGCAAAAAGGTGTTGAAAAAGTGAAATACCATACACACTTTATTATTCGGATGTTATTAGACCAAGAAACTCTTTTGTTCATGTTCTTTTGCATTATGCGCTCCCGTGAATTATCTGTCAACAATATTCGCCTTTATTCTACATTATATTAGGCTAACCTCAAATTGATTTTATAACATTTTCATATTAAGCTTTTTTCATTTACATAAAGTATTCATTTTATACAGCGAGTAAATTACTTTTCTTCATGTATAATAAACATATCGACAGAGCAAAAGATAGAGATAAATGAGGTGTAGCTCTTTGGAATTAAGAAAAATTAAACCTAAAAAAATATATGAGGAAGTTTCCGAAATCCTCTATGAAAAAATTAGAAGTGGCGTATTGAAGCCTGGTGATCGTCTTGACTCTGTAGAACAGCTTGCTGAACAATTACAAGTAAGTAGATCCGCAATTCGAGAAGCACTTTCCGCACTAAACGCAATGGGGCTCATTGATATTAAGCAGGGCTCGGGTACATTTGTCAAAAGTGTTCAACCCAACCAGCTTGATTTCCCCCTATCAACAGTGATCTTAACAAATAAGCAGGATGTCTCACATTTATTAGAAGTACGTAAAATTATCGAAGTGGGCGCAGCAGCTAGCGCAGCCATTCATCGAACAGAGGAAGACATACAATCAATGCTGGAAATTTTGGATGAGATGAAACGGGTACAAGGTGATGGTGAACTTGGAGAAAAAGTGGATTTTCAATTTCACGCAGCCATTTCAACAGCATCACAAAATCCCCTACTTGCAACTTTATTAGATCAAGTCTCAGGCTTAATGATCGAAATGATGAAAGAAACGCGCCGAATTTGGTTGTACTCAAAAAAAACAACAAGTGAAAAGCTATACGATGAACATATGCAAATTTTCCTTGCGATTAAACAGCAAAACGAGGAACTGGCAAAGCAAGCAATGGCTTCGCATCTAAGTAATGTGGAAAAGGTTTTAATGCAATATTTCGAAACAACAGAATCCATGAAATAACAAGAGCTGTCTATTTTTTCGAATAGACAGCTTTTAAATTTTTTGCGGTAAACACTTTTATTAGTCTGAAAAGTTGTAGTATTATAAAAATAATATATTTAACCATTAAGTCATCAGATGACCAGTTGATTAGCTGTTCCGTGAGGATTTGATGTATAAAGGAGCGATTATTATGAAGGTAACACTGTTTGCGACTTGTTTAGTTGATATGTTTCAAGGTGATGTAGGAAAAGCTGTCGTCGAAGTGCTTGAAAGGCTTGGCTGTGATATTGACTTTCCTGAAAATCAAATATGCTGTGGGCAGCCTGCCTACAATAGTGGCTACGTCAAAGAATCTAAAAATGCTATGAAAAAAATGATAACAACATTTGAGCATGCAGAGTATGTTGTCTCCCCTTCTGGTTCCTGTGCTTATATGTTTAAGGAATATCCAGAAGTGTTTAAAGGAGATCACGTTTGGGAACCAAAAGCGCAAGCATTAGCAGATAAAACCTATGAATTTACAGAGTTTATTGTAGATGTATTAAAGGTTGAGGATGTAGGTGCACATTTAGATGGCAAGGCTACTTATCATACCTCCTGTCATATGACACGCCTACTCGGTGTAAAGGAAGCACCATTTAAATTATTAAACCAAGTGAAAGGCTTACAGTATGTAGAACTCCCTGGGAAAGATCGTTGCTGTGGATTTGGGGGAACATTTTCAGTAAAAATGGGGAATATCTCGGGAGAAATGGTCAATGAAAAAGTACAAAATGTTGAAGAAACAGGAGCAAACATTTTAATCGGCGCCGATGCTGGCTGTTTAATCAATATTGGTGGTCGAATTAATCGACAAGGAAAGCCTATTAAAGTCATGCATATTGCGGAAGTATTGAACTGCCGATAAGAGGGGGAAAAGGGATGGCAATGAAAACAAGTGATGATAGCTTCAATCATCGTGTAACGAAGGAATTAGAAAATACATTTATGCGTGGCGCAGTGTCAAGCGCGCAGGAACGCTTTCAATCCCGTCGACTTACACAAGCACAAGAGCTCGGACATTGGGAAGAATGGCGCTCTCATGGAGAAGAAATAAGAAAGCATGTGTTGGCGAACTTAGATTTTTATTTATATCAGCTAAGTGAAAATGTCTCTAAAAGAGGTGGACATGTGTACTTTGCACAAACAGCACAAGAAGCGACAGACTATATTCAAAGCATCGCTAAAAAGAAAAATGCTACGAAAATCGTGAAGTCAAAATCCATGGTCACAGAAGAAATTAATTTAAACGCCGCTTTAGAGTCGCTTGGCTGTGAAGTCATTGAAACTGACCTAGGAGAGTACATTTTGCAAGTGGACGATCACGAGCCGCCATCTCATATCGTTGTTCCTGCCTTGCATAAAAATAAGGAGCAGATTCGAGATGTTTTTAAAGAAAAGCAAGGTTATGATAAAACTGAAAAACCAGAGGAGCTTGCCCTTTATGTACGTGAAAAATTAAGGCATGAATATTTAACAGCAGATATTGGCATTACAGGCTGTAATTTCGCTATTGCAGAAAGTGGCTCGATTACTCTCGTCACGAATGAAGGCAACGCCGATTTAGTGACCGCCCTACCTAAAACCCAAATTACGGTCATGGGAATGGAAAGAATCGTTCCTAGCTTTGAAGAGATGGAAGTGCTAGTGAGTTTATTAACGAGAAGTGCTGTTGGTCAAAAACTAACAAGCTATATTACAACATTAACGGGGATCAAAGATGAAGGTGACACAGATGGACCCGAGGAATTCCACTTAGTAATTGTTGATAATGGACGTTCTGATATTTTGGGTGGCGAATTCCAGCCTATTTTACAATGTATTCGCTGTGCAGCATGTGTCAATGCTTGCCCAGTTTATCGTCATGTTGGCGGGCATACGTACGGCTCTATCTACTCCGGACCAGTGGGTGTCGTTCTGTCACCATTATTAGGTGGCTATAATGATTTTAAGGAGCTACCATATGCCTCTACATTATGCGGTGCCTGCACAGATGCTTGTCCTGTAAAGATTCCGTTACATCAGCTTATTCATAGACATCGCCAAGTCATTGTTGAAAATGAAGGAAAGGCACCTGTATCGGAAAAGCTATTAATGAAGGCATTTGGTTTAGGTGCTTCCACCCCTGCCCTATATAAAATGGCGACAAAAATGGCTTCACCGGCAATGTCTCCATTTACAAAAGATAATAAAATTTCAAATGGCCCAGGTCCCCTAAAAGCATGGACGGAAGCAAGAGATTTTCCTGCTCCAAATAAGGATAATTTCCGTGACTGGTTTAAACACCGCCAAAAAGGAGGGCAAAAATAATGACAGGTACCATTCAAAATAGAGATGTATTTTTATCAAAAATCGCAAAACAGCTTGGACATGCACCGAAAACAGAACTCGCACGACCAACTTGGCAACATCAACCACAAGATCGCGTCCTAAAAGATGCAACAAGAGATGATTTAGTAGAAGTGTTAGCTGAGCAATGTAAAAATATCAATACAACTCTTGTCAAGACAACTACTACAAAGCTTTCAGATGATTTACACCAAGTGGTCGAAAATTATGGGGGTCATTCCGTGATCACCTGGAAGGACGAGCGTTTCCAAAGCTATGGACTATCAACCTTAATGGCTGAGCAGTGGCCACAAGCAAATATTCAACTATATGAATGGGACTCAGAGCAACCTGAGGAAAATATCCAACAGGCTGAAAAAGCAAACATCGGCATCACCATAAGCGAAATAACCTTAGCAGAATCAGGAACTGCCGTGCTTTTTAGTAACAAGGATAAAGGTAGATCAGTTAGTTTTTTGCCAGAGAAGTCTATTATATTAATTCCTAAAAGTACAATTGTTCCACGCATGACACAAGCAGCTCGCATTATTAGTGAAAAAATCAGACATGGCGAGCAAATTGCCTCCTGTATCAACTTTATAACAGGGCCAAGTAACTCAGCAGATATTGAAATGATTCCAGTTGTAGGTGTGCATGGACCGATTAAAGCTACTTATATTGTGATTGAGGACCAGTAATATAAAACCAGGCATGCTAGTGTGAATACATGCCTGGTTTTGTATATAAGAATAAATTTAATTGGCCATAGTTTCGGTCATGACCTCTTTATTATAAAACTCTGGATGAGCTTCTTTTAAGGTAGAAGTCCGTAGCAAGACTAGTGAGAGCGTAATAATAATCACACTTGTCACCGGCAAAATAACAATCGCTGGTAATGTATCGTATAACACCCCATAAACCATCATACCAATTGGCATCATCGACATAGCCATCGTTTCCATCAGCCCAAAGACACGCCCACGGTATTCTTCAGTTATATTTTTTTGCATATACACCCCGATTGGCATATTAATGCCCATTTCAAAAATAGCAAAAATAAAGTAAATAATAAGGTAAAATACAACAATTGTTACATATGAAAAATTTGTTACCAATGGAATCACTGCTAGCCCAACACTACCAGCCAATAGCAACAAGCTAATTTTCGAGAAACGTAATGGTGCCTTCACCTCTGGTCTTGTTGCAAAATAAAGTGAAGCTACTAGCATTCCTGCCGCACCCGAAGCCTCAATAAAGCCAAAATGCGTGGATTTTACTTTGAGCAGTTCAATAATAATATACGTTCCTCCAACAGCGATTGCTGAGAAGAATAAGTTAATCCATAAGGCAACCCACATAATCGTTTTAATGACTTTTTGTTGTTTTATATAATGAAAACCACTCTTGAGCCCTTCCCACATTTTTTCTTTTTTCACATCTTCCCCTCTTGTACTATAAAGGTTAAAATTCATAGTTGCTTCTAAACAAAAGGCAATGGCATAAGCCACTACATTGACCATTAAAAATACGTCCATCTCAAAGAATCCGTACATCATTCCCCCAATTACTGGTCCCCCGATCATAGCTACAGACGTCGACAATTGATTAAATGACATGGCACGCTGTAAACGCTCTGGATTAACAAGCGTTGCAATCGCAGATGAAAACGTTACTCCAGAAAAAGCAGAGCAAATGGTATTGAAAACAGTAGCCGTATAAACTGCATACACCGATAAGCCTACCGTTTCTGTATAAAGTAGTAATCCACCCACTGTCAAAATGGTACCAGCTTGTGCAAGTAGAATTGTACGCTTTTTCGAATAATTATCTGCCACATAGCCTGCTAATGGTGCTACAAGTGCACGTGGTAACACGGAACAAATCATATTGGTCGCAAAGCTCATTGCCGACCCTGTCATGGCTAAAATATACAAACTGATTCCAAACGCCATGACATGAGACCCTAACATGGCAATCATTTTACTGGCAGTAAATGTCCACAAATGATATGTCGCCTTTTTATATTTTGCCGCTTCATTCATGCAAAATCCCTCCATATTTTCAATTACGTTAAAAAGTTTAATTTTATTAAACAAAATATACCACAATTCCCACTTTTCACGCAAGAGAAAGTTTAATATAATTAAACAAAGGACATGTTATAAAAAAGGAGGCGAGGCAATGGACTCTTTAGGTACAAGAATTCGCAAATTAAGAAAGGAACAAAAATTAACATTAGAGGCACTTGCCGGTGATCGTCTAACAAAAGGTATGTTAAGCCAAATTGAAAATGGTAAGGCCAAGCCTTCAATGGAAAGCCTTGATTTTATCGCTGAGCGTCTAGGGGTAAAAGCAAGTGAATTACTTGAGCAAGTAACTCCCTCTACGGTACGTCAACTTTTAGAGCAGGTAGAAATTTTGTTTGCGGAATTAAAACTTGGTGATACAGATAATATGCAGCAAATCGTAGAGATGATTAAGCCTTACGTAGAAGAGCTTTCGCCTAGTTATGAAGCAGGTCGTTTACTGTATATATATGCAGCAGCACAATATCATGCGGGATCAACGGCATGGGAGTCACCTCTTCAACAGGCACGCTATATGTTTAAGGAAATTAATTTACTAAGTCATTGGTTTGAAACCTATATATTACAGATGAATATATTATCGGTAGAACGAAACTACAAAATAGCTTATTCTTGTATTTTACAGGCGAAAGAAGAGTCTGAGCAGGAAAATTACCAATTAGATTCGCGAGATGCTGTGAAAATGGCTTATTATATTAGCCTTTTTCAGTTAGCAATTGGCGAACATGAAGCAGGTAAACAGCTTATTTATGAGACCATTACCAATGCACATAAAAATCAATTTTACTCTTATATTGATGATATGTATCGTATTGGGGCGTTTTGTGCAATGATTGACAATGATTTCGAGCAAGTAGAGCATATGCTGAAGAAGCTTGAGCAGTATCGAATTTTTGTTGAACGAATAGATGTGGATGCTTTTATTTTCTTATTACGAGCTCATTATTATAACAATTACACTCACGATTATCAGCAGGCTCTAGAGGAAATGGAGAATTTTCGTCCACTTATGGATATGGGAACGATTAAATTTGATAAAAACTTATATTATTGTGAAAAAGGTAAATCCTTATATTTGCTAGGTCGATATGAAGAAGCTAAGGAAGCATTTGACCATTTTACAAGCATTCCTTCATCCATCTTACATCCATATGACATATTAGGCATTAATGAATGCTTTTCCTATAAAGCGCTTTGTTATGCACACTTTGGTGAGTTAACAACAGCCTACGAAATCGCCAAGATGGCCTATAAGGATTCTCAGGATTTAATTGATCTACCTTACAAACAAAAAATTGAAGAAACTTATTATTCAATTAAAGCACAAATAGATACGGTTCAATAATTATTAAAGGGATTGCACACTTGTGCAATCCCTTTTCTCTTACCTCAATTTCTCTGTTTCTCAATTTCAGGCTTCCTGATTTTACTATCATTTACTCGTTCTAGATGGTAATCCTTATTCGCCATATAGTCTTTCGCTCTTTGCAATACCGTTTCACGAACATTCATTTTCTGTGAAATCCACAGAGCATTACTATCTCCAGACGTGCCGATAACTAGTTGATACAACGGTTCTAATGTTTCACTATTAAAACGCATTGCCGCATTCATAAAATCGCTATGCATTTCAGAAAAACGCTTAATTTCACCGTAATGGGTTGTGGCAACTGTGATGCATCCCATATGATAAAACTCCTCTAAAATAGAAATGGCTAATGCTGCTCCTTCATTTGGTTCAGTACCACTGCCTATTTCATCAAATAGTAAAAGTGTATTATTGTTAGATGCCCTCATAATATCAGAAAGATTTTTCATATGCGATGAAAACGTACTAAGTGCATTTTCAATACTTTGATTATCACCGATGTCTACAAAAATATGATCAAATATAGCTATTTCAGTACCTTTATCTGCAACAATATGGAAGCCTGACATAGTAGCCAATGTTAATAAGCCAATGGTTTTTAGGACGACTGTTTTTCCACCAGCATTCGGTCCTGTAATGATTAAGCTGCGATAATCTTTACCAATTTCAAAATGAAGGGGCACCGCCTCACCGGTTAACAGTGGATGCTTACAATTGATGAGCTTTATATAGCCAACATCATTTAAACTGGGTGCTCCGCCACCAATATGCTTGCTAAACTTAGCTTTGGCAAATACCATATCATATTGGCTAATTAACTCCATGTTGATGTTGATTTCACGGATATTTTCCATCAGTAATCCAGATAACGTCGCTAAAATCTGATATTCCTCTACCGCTTCCTCTGCTTTCAAAGTGGCCATTTCCACATTTAATTTAGCAACTGCACTTGGTTCCATAAAGACCGTTGCACCTTTTGATGACATCTCCACTACCGTTCCTTGCACATGATTTTTATAAGAAGCCTTAATAGGAATCGTGTATCGATCATCCTTTTTACTAATAAAGAATTCCTGGATATATGTTTTATTTGCACTATTATTTAAAAATTTTGCTAAGCGATCTTTAATTTTTTCCTCTGTTGTTTCGATATGATTTCGGATACGCTTTAACTCTCTACTCGCAGCAGAATCCACACGATTTGCTTTAATCGCAAAATTGATCTCCTCTTCTATGCTCTTGAATTCAGCCATAGATTTCGCATAGGAGGCAAGGACTGGTGCAAAAAACTCCTTTTCCAGCATAAATTTTTTAATTTTTCTACAGCCTCTTAAAAAGTCTGAGATACTAACTAATTCACTTGGGTCTAAAATAATCCCCTTTTCAAGCTTTTTGATAGTATTGTCGATATTCGAAATCCCTAAAAATGGGACATGACCTTCCGCATCTAAAATTGCTCTTGCTTCAGTTGTTTCATTCAAACGATTTTTAACAACTGTCAAACTTGGACTCGGCGTTAATTTATCTAATAACTGTTTCCCTAACCCACTGACACAGTATGATTTAACGATATCCTTTAATTCATTGTATTGTAACTTCTCAAAAGTAGTATGATTCATTGTTAATTTCTCCTCACTATGATTTTCCCTTAATCATTCATGAAGATACCTACTCATTAGATAGCAATGATTTATTCAATTAAAAAAACAAAAAAAGCTGTGGGGACACCACAGCTTTTACATTACAAGGCATGTGTAATAAGCATCGTGAAAAAGACTTCAATCAATTATGCCTCGGCATAATTGCGTCCGGAATCGGCTTTGTGCAAGCACAAAGCATTCCTTTCCGATTCCGTGACATCCTCCAGAGGCTTTGGGCCAACGTGATGTTGGTCACTCAGTCGTTGCCACAGGACGTGGCGTTCTTAGACTGAGTTCCTCTATTTCAGCGGATGTTTGCTGAAAGAAGTTAAAATGAAGTTTAGTCAGAGCATTACACGCTTTATAAAGTATTGTAGGTATCTTCATAGGTATCGAAATAAATCCACAACTAAATAAGGGGTCTCTATAAGATACAAATCCCCTGTAGTCATTAAAATTTATTTCATGTAATTGTTCCTATTTAGAACCTACCGCACTCATCAAAAGCACCTCTCATTAATTTATAATCAACATCATTGTTATCTAATTGACTGCCATTATATTACTATATACTGACAAAAAAGTAAAGTGCTTATTTATTCATCATTTACTTTTCTCTAATACATCCATTAGAATTTTTTCAATTTTTTCAGCAATTAATTTTAATTCAGGGTCATTTAACAACCCTATCATCGCAGTTGGTTTTGGAAGGCCGATTTTCGTTTTCCCTGCATCTTCATAAACCGTTATCTTACACGGCAGGAAGTATCCAACTAATGCATTATGACCAAGTACCTTCGCTGCTTCTACTGGATTACAGACCTCGAGAATTCTATAAGGCATTGTAAAACTATCTACGCCTTTTTTATGCAACGTTTCAGTTAAGTTGAGCTCCCATAAAACGCCGAATTTATGTTCTTTTAAATTTATGTCTATAGCTGAAATTGTTTCTTCAATCGTTTTATTTGATGTGACTGTATAGTGAAAATCCATAAAGTTTCTCCTCTTTCATTGTAAACGATATTCATTCATGACATTTTTATTTGAGTTAAAGATAGAATAGCTTTATTTTTATGGATTATACAAAAAGGACTTGTAGAAAATTTCTACAAGCCCTTTATTAAGCAGATTTATGGTGAGCCTTTCTCGTTTCAATAATTTTCGAACCTGAAAACAGTAGTAAGGCTGCCCAAATAATACTGAATGCTAAAAGTTCTACTTGACTAAACGGCTCTTTATAAAGCACGATCCCTAAAATTAATACAATTGTCGGTGAGACATATTGAATAAAGCCTAATAAATAGAGCGGGATATTTTGTGCCCCTTTCGCAAATAAAATTAAAGGTACGGCTGTCACTATACCACTGACAATCATAAGGATGTCTGTTTTCACATCAACATGTAAGAATGAGGCTTGATCCGTTGTAAATAGGTAAACATAATAGCCTAATGCAAACGGTAGAATAAATAGCGTTTCAATAGCTAGTCCTCTTGTCGCATCAAGGGTAATTTTCTTTTTCAAAACACCGTAAATAGCGAAGGATATAGCAATAAGAAGCGCTACCCAAGGAACTGAACCATAGTTAATCGTTAATATAATAACTGCCAAAAAGGCGATTCCAGTAGCTGCCCACTGTGCACGACTAAGAGTTTCTTTAAAGAAAAAGACTCCAAAAATAACTGACAGCAGTGGATTAATATAATAGCCTAAGCTCGTTTCAATTAAGTGGTTATGAGTAACTGCCCAAATATATAAGTACCAATTCATTGAAATAACAAAGGAAGCTCCCGCAAGCTGCCAGAAATGCTTTTGGTGTGACCATAAATATTTTAAATCCGCTAGAAGGTCTTTGCGCATACCAAATACAACTACTGCTAGTACTGTAAAGACAAAGGACCAAATGACGCGTGACAATAAAATTTCCATACTCGGTACATGCTCGAGTAATTTCCAATATAGAGGAAAGGCACCCCAGAAGGCATAAGCCAAGAATGCTGCCAAAACCCCTTTTTTCTCATTTGACATTGCCTCTAACTCTCCTACTCTTGTTGAAATCAATTACGACTTTTTCGTAAAATTCCCTAATCAATTATGCCTCGGCATAATTGCGTCCGAAGGCTTTAACTTCTAAAAGAATAGACTAATTATAGGACTTTGATTGGAAACTGTAAATGCCAAATTGATATCATATCAATTTGGCGTTATTCTTTATGTTCGGATTCTAGCTCAGAAATATATTTACGTACCATACTATAGCTGATTTCTGGATTGATTTGTCGTTTTATACGAATATGAATTTCCTTAATCCCTACGCCTTGTTCGCGCATATCACGAATCATAGATTTTAGCGGACCTGACAGTGACTCCCTCGACAAGGCAGTATATTTACTCAGCTCAATTAGTAGCTCAGTATTTTGTCTGCGAAGTTCCTTAAGCTCATCTACGGCACAATTATATTCCGTTAACTTCTTTTGTAATACAGCATTTTGCTGCTTTAATATTTGCATTTCTTCCACTAGTTGTCTATTTTGGTTCTTTAAAAACTTTCTCTCTTGCTCCAATATAGTGTGCTTTTCATCTAAATCTATATGAATAGCATTGTACAGCTCTTCTAAATGCGTTAATTTTTGGTAGCGATTTTGTGATACGAGCATAAGTGTTTCTGTCGTATTAATTGCAAGCGTTCCATCCTTTAAAGGTTCACACGACAATGAAGTTAGATCCATTTTTTTCATCATCTTTGCTTCACTCCATTACTAATTAGTTCGTGTAATGGTATTGCTTTATTTAACATCTTTCCGCTTCCTTCTTCTTTAATAATCATTCTAATTTTTCTTATCATAATGAGTAATTTCTATTTTGTCAAAATAAAGTGAAACATCTGGCTTTTACGGGCAATTGATCTCCTGCTTGACTTTCCACTTCACTTCTTTCTTTGAAGTGGGAATTTTGAGGGGCAAAAAAGCTTCTTGCAAGGAAAGGTTGCAAGAAGCTTCACGATTACATTTTTTTCAGTTTTTCGTATTCCAGTTGCAAGCGTTCTATACGTTTACGGCCTTCTTCACGATTTCTCGCTGTTTCCGCTTGAATTTGCTTCGTTTCTTGAATACCTGTCATAATTGTTTGCCATGTTGTTTCAATTGTTTCAATTTTAATGCTTGGGCTACCTGCCGCACGTGCGATATTCACACTGTTTTTACTAATATTCTCTGCATTTTTTACTAGCATTTCATTTGTACGACGGTCCAGTTCACTCATTGAATCCGAAATAAGCTTTTGGCGTTTTAGCGTTACTGCATGAATGAGCCCTTGCTTAAAGATCGGTATTGTTGTGACAAAGGCAGAGTTAATCTTAGCAATTAAATGGTTATTGCCTTGCTGCATTAAACGAATTTGTGGGGCAGACTGGAACGAAACTTGCTGCGCCATTTCTAAATCATAACGACGTTGCTCTAGTAAATCCACTGCACGTAGCATTGTTTCATATTCCATCGCTGCTAATTGATCACCAGTTTGAGATTTCTGTTCTAGTTCTGGTAATGAAGAACGAACGTCATCCGTTTTCACTTCAATAGCTGCAATAAACTTACTTAAAGTTTGGAAGTAGTTTAAGTTTTGATCGTATAGGTTTTCAAGATCAATTGTATTACGTTTCATTTCAACCTCGTATTTTTGAACCTCACGGAAAATGACATCAACTTCCTTATTCATGCTGTCATATTTGGATAAGAACTTTTCTAATTGTTCCTTTCCCTTACTGAATAGCTTTGTAAGGAAGCCACCTTTTTTGTCCTCTGCAAAATCCTGAGGATCAAATTTATCCATAATTTTATTTAAATTGTTTAGTAATACACTTGATTCCTCAAGTTTACTAGATTTCATAGTTGCTAGCATTTTATCTGAAAAAGCAGAAATGCCATTCGCAGTTTCTTTTCCAAGTTCTAGCATGGCAATTTGGTCTTTTACATCAATTTTTTGTGCTAGTGCATGGATTTCCGGATCTTGCTTTAACGCAAGCTGATTTTGAGCAATTTGTGATAGCTCTTGTTCAGAAACAAGGACTGGTTTTTGCTCTTGCTTTACCTGTAATAATGGATTAGGCTGTAGTAATGGATTTTCTGTTGCGAATGGATCCTTTGATTTTAATAGGTCGTTGTCGAATTCAGACATATTGATTTACCCCCTGCGATTTATCTTCTACTATTTACGATTACATAACGAAAAAGTTTCATTTATTCAAGCATTGCAAAAAATGAGTTAGTCAATCTATAAGAACCCTCTGAATGCTCTAGTTGAAATCTATAATTTGTAGGGTTGGACATATCGACACAAATCTGCAATTGCTCACGATTATTCAAGATTGAGACTAATTCATCACTCTTAGGGTACTGTTGCTCAAGCTTGTCAAAAAACAGCTCCTTCTCTTCTTGTGATGCTGGACGATACTTCGAGTTTTGTTTTAATAAAGCATCGATTTGTACATGCGATAACATATAGCCCCAACCCCTTTTATAAATTATAGCGTGTTTCATTAGGAAATTCGACAGTATCCAAGAAATACTTTACAGAGTTTTCTATGATTGGCATCATAATCAATTACGCCTCGGCATAATTGCGTCTGAAAGAAGCTAAAACCAAAAAGCAGCCACAATATGTAGCTGCTTTCATCATCATGTTGTCACTTTTAGCACAGTTTTAAACTTTTTAATAACGCCACCTGAACTATATGTCAGTACACTACGTTTATAGAATGATAGACTGAATAAGTAAGCCACAATAATCGTTGCTATTAAAATACCTAGTGATATTAGTGGTACCATTACCCCAATATCTGTAGCCCCAATACGCATTGGCATAACCATTCCAGACGTAAATGGAATATAAGAGAATACCTTAATGATAATTGTATCTGGATTACCCATTCCCGATAACATTACATAGAAGCCAATTAATGTAATCATCATCGCAGGCATTAATACTTGACCTGCTTCTTCAACTTTAGATACTAAAGAACCGAATAATGCCCCAACAATTAAATAAAGAACGATTGTTAGTACTAGGAATAGAATTGCATATATCACGTAGCCCAACGACAATTCTTTAACAATGCTACCTGCCATATCCCAAATAACGCCGTTCTTCACAAACTTCGCATAGATTAGGAAGACAACTGTAATAATGCCCATCTGTGTTAATGCAAGTAATAGTACACCAGCAATCTTTGCTTTAAAATGAGTAGCTGGTTTGACACTTACTAATAGCATCTCCATTGCACGGGAACCTTTTTCAGAGGCAATTTCCGTTGTAATCATAGACAGGAATGTAGAAATAAAGAAATAAATTAAAATACCCACTGCATAAGATACAAATAGCCCTGATTGTTTCTCTTCTTCACTTTTACCACCAGCAGACTCTGTATTCAAGTTTTTATTAGAGATAATCGTTTTGGCATCCATAATTTGTGCTGCTTGATCTGGTGTTAGCGATAACTGTTGTACAGTATAATTTTGACCAGCATATTGCAGTAGTGAAGATAACGTTGTTTGATCGTTTAATTTCAACGGCGTGTAAGTAGCAATTTCAGCATGTAGCTGACCATTCTGATCTGCTATTTTAACGATGGCATCTAGCTTCTCGTCCTTAACCTTTTTCTCCAACTCCGATAAATTGGTTTCATTCTGTATAAATACCATATCGCCGTTGGAAATAAAAAGACTACTTAAATCGGCTGTTGTTTCATTGACAATAGCAATTTGTTTTGCATCGTCATTACCCATAAAAAGCTCTTTAATGTCCGACCAGAAAACTGCAACAGACATCCCAATAATGTAAATGCACGTCATGACAATAAAAGATTTTGATTTCAATTTTGATTTATAGAGTTGTTTCACTAATAAATTAAACTTCGACAATGTTGCCACCTACCTTATCCTTAAAGATCTCATCTAACGATAAGTAATCTAAACTAAACTTTTCAATATATTTACCATTTGAAAGCTGCTCAAAAATGCTTTGTGCAAAGCTCTCGTCTTCTAAAATAAGCACTATTTGTTCTTTCTCTACTCGAACATCTTTCACACCATCAAGTGCTAACAATTGAGCTGTTGACCAGTCAGTTCGTACCGCTAGTCTCGTTTTCCCGTATTGCTTCTTTAAATCTATTAAACTCCCTGAGAATAGAGCGACTCCACGTTTTAATAGACAAAGGTGGTCGCACAACTCCTCCACATTATCCATTTGGTGACTTGAGAACAAAATCGTCGTACCTTGTTCTTTTAATAGTAATATAGCATCCTTCAGTAAATCTTTATTGACAGGGTCAAGACCACTGAATGGTTCATCCAATATTAAGAACTGTGGCTTATGGATAAAGCTTGCAATCAGCTGTACTTTTTGTTGATTTCCCTTTGACAATGTTTCAGCCTTATCCTTGCGTTTTTCTTCCAGCTCAAATCGACTTATCCAAAAGTCAATATCCTTCTTTAGCTCTGATTTCTTCATTCCACGTAACTCTCCAAAAAAGTAAAGCTGATCCTCTACCTTCATCGTTGGAAAAATGCCTCGTTCCTCTGGTAAATAGCCAAGCACATCTCGGTTAATGGCATTCACTGGTTTACCATCCCACATAATCGTGCCAGCTGTAGTTTCCTGCAAATCTAAAATCATCCGGAACGTCGTTGTTTTGCCAGCTCCGTTTTGTCCGATCAGTCCAAAAATCTCCCCTTTTTTAATGGTAAAATTCAGATTATCAACCGCTGTGAAATCTTGATATTTCTTTGTAACATTTTGTAATTGCAATGTCATCTTTTATCCTCCTTAACCTCTTTGAATATATGTAATTCTTTGTTGCAGTATATTTACGTTTTCCAATTTCTGCATTAGATCCATGCATCCCACCTTGTAGACTCAGTCCTCATAAATATGTGTAAGTATTTTTAACCTCTTTTTACGTTTATGATTTCTATAAACCTCTAGCATTAATAAGAACATTAACAATACATTCAACAAGCAAAACCATGTGATTTCTTGGTATTCATGATGAATGATGGAAGGTACAATGTTCAACGAAACAGCAAAAGCATTTAGCAAACAGACAAGGATAAACAATAAATTAATACGTGATAAATATTTTATTTTTTCTGATTTCCCAGAAAATATTTCGAATGGTCCTGCCTCTTTTCTTTTTCTAAAGTATGCCCATACCCCAAATGAATGCATATGTTCAATATTCATCGTGTCTAAAAAATCATAGTAATCTTTTTTCCTATTTATCACCATTTCACTGCGATATATATATTCACCAGGGGTGCCACGTTCAAATACATATAAGAAGGGCCAAAAACTTGTTAAATACCAGCCTTGTTCAGCCATGTTATTTACCCATTGTTCTTCATGTTCATGGTCAATATAAAAGCGAAATTTAATCTTTTTCATTGAATCCACATCCTCCCGCTTTAATCTGTATACACATCCAGTTCTTTTTTTAAATTTTTCCGCACCCGCATAAGTTTAAATAATGGTATAGCAATTAACACAACCACAAGAATATCAGTGCTGTTCAATATTAATCTTACCGTATCAGTATGTTGCCCTAAGAAAATACCACTAAGTCCTGTTAAACCAACGAATAAATTAAGAAGCATAATGAATAACAGCAACATAATTTTTTTAGACAGATTATTAATCTTAGTTTTCTTATCTGAGAAAAGCTCAAAAGGTCCTTCATTAGAAGGCTTTCTAAAGAAAATAAAATTGCCAGAGCGATCTACTTGCTCGATACCTGAGGATTTTAAAAACTCCAGATAGTCATCTTCATAGTGGGTACCAAACCGTTCTAATTCATCGTGGCGATAAATATAATCACCTGGTTCACCACGCTCAAATGTAAAACGAATCCAAGTAAATTTTTTCAGATGCCACCCTTGGCTAGCCATATCATTGACCCAATTCTCAATTGCATAAGGATTAATCATCAATCGATATTTATGCATATTATCCATCTCCTTTCGTTATACGGATACCATTGTCAAAAAGTTCCCTTAATCTCAAAATTTCATATTCCACAACACTTTTTCCACTTTCTGTAATCATGTATTCCTTTTTTCGCCCGTCGCCATCTAGCGCCTCAATCCACCCACGCTCAAGTAATGTTTTGATGGCCCCATAAATGGTGCCAGCCCCAAGCCGAACACGACCATTACTCATTTCCTCTACCAATTGCATGATGCCATAACCATGCCGTGCATCAAATAAAGCTAATAAAATATAATAAACGCCCTCTGTTAACGGCGGATGCTCCTGAGTCATACAAAATTCCCCCTTTATCCCGCATTAACGGGCAGTAATTTATCTGTACTAAAAAGCTTTTATAGGTAGTAAATAGATTTAATCCCCGCAAAAAACCCGATTGATGAAGACTAATAATAAGTGTGGAATGAAGAAGAATCCTCCAATGATTTAGCCGCCTTATATCGTCCAACAATATATCGACTGACGATATAATAAAAATATATCAGCCGTCGATATAGTTGTCAATACATTCATTTATTTTGTGTCATAGCGGAGGCCGGATTCATCTGAAGAAGTTCGCCTGGTACCTGAGCGGTTCGCACAACTACCCGAGCGATTTTTGATATTACCTGAGCGAGTCTTCCTGCCGCCCGAGCACTTTTTGACATTACCTGAGCGATTTTACACGCCACCCGAGCGCTTTTTGACATTACCTGAGCGATTTTACTTACCACCTGAGCACTTCTTAATTCAACATGAGCGTTATTATTTTTGTTGCATAAGAAATTGTACTATGCTAGCATGTAAGTAATTACTTGCATGAAGGGAAGTATATTTTTGTCTACCAAAAATACCGCAGAACGAATTATTGAAGCAGCCTTACATCTTGTCAGCGAGAAGGGATATACCGCGGCAACAACTAAAGCAATTGCTGAATTAGCTGGCGTTAATGAAGTAACCATTTTTCGCCATTTCGGTAACAAGCGCGGCATTTTAAAAGCCATTATTGAGCGTTTCTCCTATTATCCGGTTTTACAAGAAGAGATTAATCAAAATGTTACATGGGAATTGGAAACGGATTTACTCAATTTCTCCCTTAAACATTTTAACTTTTTAATGTCTATTCAGGACTTCGTAATGATTGGCTTTAAAGAAGCTATGCAATTTCCTGAAATTAATGAGGAGATTGCCAATATCCCTCTCCTAATTAAACATGAGTTGATTCATTATTTTGAGGAAATGCATCGTAGAGGGAAAATTAGAGAGCTTGATGTTGAAGCAGCAGCATTATCACTTATTGCCCTTAATTTTGGTCATTTTATGTCGCGGGCACGCTTAGGAACAATAGTTTCTGATATGCCAACTGAAGAATTGTTAAAAATGAGCGTTTCAATTTTTTCTAGGGGATTGGCTCCCTAGAAAAAATTTTTCCTTTCGATGCAAGTAAGTACTTACTTATACAGGAGGTCTATTATGAAAGGTTTACAAGCATTATTTAGAATTCGTGAAACGTATATTGGCATTGTTGCCACTATTGCTTTTCAAGTTATTTTCTTTTCTATTTGGATGACCGCGTATGATGGTGTAAATGACAGAGCTGAAAATTTAAAAATTGGACTAATTAGTGAAGATACTGAGATCGGTCAACAGGTAGCAAACAAAATAAAAGCAACTCTACCTTTTTCAATAGAAGATTTCACCTCTTTAAAGCAAGCTGATCAGAAGTTAAATCAACGTGACATTAATATGATTATTCATATTCCGAGCGACTTTTCTACACAACTGCAAGCTGGTAAAGAAGCTGAAATAATATATTCTATTAATCAAGCAAATGCAAGTATCGCAAAAAATATGATGGAGAGCGTAGGCAAACAACTAACAGAGGAAATTAATCACAGCATTTATCCTTTACAACAAGGTAAGACCATTGAGATATTTACTCAAAAATTTTCACAGCTCCCACTGGAACAAAATGCAGCACTACAAATTCAAGATGCTGTTGCTTCTACCGTTCAAAGTGTAAAGGATCGCTCAGTGAATTCTATGATTATTAAAACAAATAATGTTGAAGATTTCGCTGCCAACTTTGTACCATTAATGGTTATTATTTCGTCATTTGTTGGAGCAATGGTTATGATTATGCAGCATCAGCAAGCCGCACAACTTGTACAAGATACCATTTCAAAATGGCAATTGTTCCTAGCAAGACAGCTTATTAATATTGGTGTAGCCTTTACCCTCCCATTAATAACAATTGCTTTAATGCAGCTATTTCATATTGCAAGTGACCAAATCTTTTTAACAATCTACCTATTTCAAGCTTTAATGTTCTGGGCTTTCCTCTGCTTAGCTCAAGTTTTTGTCATAGTCTTTGGGAATTTGGGCATGGTATTTAATATTTGCGCCCTTTCGCTACAGCTTGTTACATCAGGTGTTCTTGTTCCGCAAATGATGCTATCTGATTTTTACAATAAACTAGCTTCTATTCTTCCGGCTACATATGGAGCAGATGGCTATTACACCATTATCTTCGGAGGAAGCTCTGACAATTTAATGAGCAATAGTAGTTCGTTAGGAATGATTATTGCTGTAACATTGGCCATCTCTACCATAGTTGTTGCTATTAAAAAATCGAAAGTAGAAACCCCTTCTGTTCTGTAACTAGATTACGAGTTGAACTAACAAGATTCATATCTTCAGAAAAAAACTTTAAATAACAATAGGGAAAGTAATATTTTCTTTATAGGGGTATTGATATGAAGGTAACTCAACAAAGCTCTTATAATTATTTAGAGGACTATTTTACAAAATAGTCCTCGCCGTCATTCTATTAAGTTTAATCTCTTTATTTCATTACTTATCAATGCCCAAACCGTAAAATAGCAGCAAGTTGCATATTCAAAGTGCTAACACTATCTGTAAAATCCTGACGGTACCACTGAATGATTAAACCGATAATAGCATTTGCTTGATAGGCACTATAATAATCAATGGAGATATCATCGTGAATTTTATGAGCTGTTAGGTCCCTTTTCATAAGCGAATGAATTTCATCAAACAGCATATAATAATAAGTTAGAGGTACATTTTTTGAAAAAACAATGCGATAGAACATTTTAAAGCGCTCAATATGATGAAAAATTCGAATAGTATTTGGATCTAATTGATTCTTATCCAATGTTGTCACTGCGCGATATGGTTCTTCATAAGAATGATACAAATCCTCCATTATTTCCTGAAAGTATTCTTCAAATAGACCTTCCTTTTGCTCATAATGTAAGTAGAATGTGCCCCTATTCACTTTTGCAACACGGCAAATTTCTGCAATTGTAATGTTTTCTAATGGCTTTTCACTCAATAAAGTCAATAATCCATTGTGCAACGCTTGCTTTGTTTTAACAACTCTTAAATCATTGGCAGTCAAATTTTTCATCTCCATATTAAACAGATTTGTATAAATGTGTTGATTATTGAACAGTTCTTCGTATTTTGCGTATTGAAATCGCTTACATAACTATTATATTATTTTAATGAACACATGTTCAATATCTGACATGATACATCCAAGAAATGTTCACATACTACTCTGTGTTAGGACAATCTCTGGAGAAACAACTTAAATAGGAGGTCTTTGGGATGAGATTAGAAGAAAAAGTAGCAATCGTAACAGGTGCAGCTTCAGGTATGGGGAAAGCTATCGCAGAAGGATATGCTAAAGAAGGCGCAAAAGTCGTGGTTTCTGACTTGAATTTAGAGGGTGCTCAAGCTGTTGTTGAAAGTATCAAAGCAGCTGGTGGCTCAGCTATCGCAGTTCAAACAAATGTCGCATCAACAGAAGACTTACAACGCTTATTTGATGAAACAAAAAATGCTTATGGTCAATTAGATATTTTAGTCAATAATGCAGGTATTATGGATGGTATGGAGCCAGTTGGTGAACTTTCTGATGAACGTTGGGATAAAGTATTTGCGGTAAATACAACTGCTGTTATGCGTTCTATGCGTCTGGCAACAGAAATTTTCCTTGCTCAAGGACATGGTGTCATTGTTAACAATATTTCTGCTGGTGGTCTATATGGCGCTCGTGCCGGGGCTGCCTACACGGCTTCAAAGCATGCTGTAGTTGGTTTAACAAAAAACACAGCATTTATGTATGCAGATAAAAATATTCGCTGTAACGGTATTGCTCCTGGTGCAGTTATCACAAACATTGCTTCTTCTATGACAAATGTGAGTCAAACAGGTGCAGCTCGCCAAGCGCTAGGTTTGGCTATTAATCCACGTGCTGGACAGCCAGAGGAAATCGCTCAGCTTGCTATTTTCCTTGGCTCAGATGAAGCAAGCTTTGTAAACGGCCAAGTAATTGCTGTTGATGGTGGCTGGACAGCTTACTAATACAGAGGATGCACGTACCTATTCACTGGTACGTGCCTTTTTTACAATTAAAATAGACAAAAACTGCCTAAAACCTTAAAAAGCGCAAGAAATCAATTTTAAACGTTGATTTCTCGCGCTTTTCTGATGTGAAATTTTTTAATTTTCTTTGAAAATATACTTATGTCCCAGCCTCATTCTTACCGTTTATGCCCTTTTCGCTGGGAATAAGTATCCTATAAATGCCCCAACCAACGCTGGTAATATCCAACCTAAACCGATGTCATAAAAAGGTAAAAAGTCAGAATAAGCCTGTTGAATCGCCTCAAAAATACTTAATTTTGCTGCCGGAATGCTTGCAGCTAATGCTTTATAGCCATCTATTAAACTAATAAAAAATGTAAAAATCATCGCAATCGCATAGACCGTTTGCTTATGTTTAAATAGCGAGGAGCTTAAAGCAAGTAGAATTAAGACAATTGCTAGCGGATATAAGAACATCAGCACTGGAATGGCAAACTTAATAATATTCGTTAATCCGAAGTTGGCAATTGTAAATGACACAACACACAATAACAAAACAAACCATTTATAGCTTATTTTCGGAAACACTTCGTGGAAAAACTCACTACAAGATGTGATTAAGCCGATACTTGTCTTTAAACAAGCAAGGACAATAATGATTGCCAATAAAATAGCTCCAAATGAACCGAAATAATGATCAGCAACAGCTGCAAATATTAAGCCACCATTATCAAATGAGCCAACAGCTCCAATACTTGATGCCCCCATATACGTAATTAGACCATATATTAACATCATTAACGCCATGGCAAAAATACCCGATTTCCAGGTAGCCTTTGCAATTTCTTTTCTATTAGAAATTCCTGCGCTTTTAATGGCATTAATGACAACAATTCCGAAGGCTAATGACGCTAGAGCATCCATTGTATTGTAGCCTTCTTTAAAGCCTGTCATAAATGCTGCATCAATATAGTCTCCCATTGGCTGTTGGAAATGACCCATTGGCTTTACAATACTTGTAATAATTAAAATAAATAGCACAATCAAAAAGGCAGGTGTTAAATATTTACCGATATAATCCATAATTTTCGCAGGATTCAATGAGAAGTAATACACGATAGCAAAAAATACAAAGCTAAATATTGCAAGTAGAAGTGTTGTGTGCTGTGCTTGAATATATGGTTCAAAGCCAACGACAAACGGTACTGTTGCTGTACGTGGAATGGCAAAAAATGGGCCAATCGTTAAATATAGCGCTAATGAAAAGATGACGCCAAATAAAGGATGAACTCGACTCGCTAAATCACGTAATCCGTTACTACCTGATAAACCAATTGCCAAGATACCCAGAAACGGTAGACCAATAGCTGTTACTAAAAATCCAATTAATCCAAGCCAAAAGTTAGTTCCTGCTAATTGTCCTAGCTGAATTGGAAAAATTAGATTCCCTGCTCCAAAATACAGTCCGAAAAGCATTGTGCCGATGACTGCATATGTTGAAAAAGGTATTTTCTGTTGCATTTTTGTTACTCCTTAGATGTATTTGACTATAGCAAATTATTTTAATCGAATGATTTTTCACTACAATTCCACAATGGTATCAGGCATTTATTATAAAAACAATAGTTTTTCAATATATAATTATGAAATGGTCCGTTCCTAGCTTCTAAAAGACAAATTTAAAAGAGCTGTCTGCTGACAGCTCTTAGTTTGCTACTGACCACTCTATATGATCTAAAAATTTGTATACGTCCTCGTACACTTTTTCTCGCTCTTTATCTAGTGTAATAATATGACCAGAATTTTCATACCAAATAATTTCTTTGTCATCTGTTTCCACTGTATCCAAAATGAAAGGCGCACTTTCTTGGTAAAGTTCATCATCTAATGAACCTTGTAATACTAATGTTGGTGCTTTAATTGTTGATAATTCCTCACGTGTTTCAGTTGTTAAACGTGTCACACCATCTAATGAATCTTTCGGTGTAATACGTAATTCATGTAATTCAGAAATAATTTGATCTTTTGATTTATTTTCAAAATGTTTATATAAACGAGCGTAATGATATAAACGAGTAAATAATCCTTTTGAGTTATCGCGCGTAATTGGTGCACACATAGCAACACATGCTTTCACTGGAAACTTCTCTGCTACTTTTAACGAAAATACGCCGCCAAGTGAAATCCCTACTACTGCGATTTCTTCATAGCCTTTACTCTGTAGGAAGTTATAACCTTCCACAACATCGTTCCACCAATCTTCTGGTCTTGTTTCAAGTAAAGCTTCTGGTTCTACTCCATGCCCACTATAAATTGGTGCATGAACTGTATAACCACGTTTGGATAAAAATTCACCTAGCTTTTTCACATCTTTTGTGCTACCTGTGAATCCATGCAGTAATAGTACGGCTTTTTTGCCTCCCTCAATTGTTAGAGGTTGTGGCTTTGATAAATTCATTTTATAATATCCCCTTCACGGAAATTTGAATTGTGTATTTTATGTGTCTATCTTAACACCCTTTATTCATAATGTACAATTTATAGTTTTTATCGTTTTGATGTGTTACATGCATAAATGATGTGAGGTTAATGGCTGTACTATCACACTTTCAGCTACTTTAATTTTACATTCCTCTTTTTAAGTGCTCCATCTTTTTCAAATTTTTTTGGCGCCTATACTTCCTACTCTTTTACCGTTATAATGCAGGTAACTCAAAATATAAGGAATAGTGGTGGTGAGAACATGGAGTGGCAACAATTAGAATATTTTGCAACTGTAGCAAAACTTGAGCATATGACACGTGCTGCTGAAGCATTAGCAATTTCTCAGCCAGCATTAAGTCGCTCGATTTCTA
Source organism: Lysinibacillus sp. NPDC097231 (assembly GCF_044761885.1). Taxonomy (NCBI): domain Bacteria; kingdom Bacillati; phylum Bacillota; class Bacilli; order Caryophanales; family Bacillaceae; genus Lysinibacillus; species Lysinibacillus sp. NPDC097231. Next base: position 41,443 of record NZ_JBIWDH010000016.1, read on the forward strand.
AACTTGAAGAGGAATTAGGAGTACCCTTATTTGATCGACAAGGACGTTCAATTATGCTTAACAGATATGGCGAGTTATTTTTATATCGTGTCCAACGCATGCGTAAAGAATATGAAAAGGCAGTCCTAGAATTACAGGAGCTTAATAACCCAGAGCTTGGAGATGTGTCACTCGGCTTTTTACATACTCTGGGGACTAGTATCGTACCTGATTTAATCCGCGCTTTCCGTCAGAAACACCCGCATATACGTTTTCACTTTACACAAAACTACTCACATTCACAGCTGAAGCAATTACTTGCAGGAGAGTTAGACCTTTGCCTCCTTGCAGCAATTGACACTGAGCCACCTGTTTGTTGGAAGGAGCTGTGGCGTGATGAACTTTATATTATGGTGCCAATTGACCATCCCCTCGCCAATCGCAAGAGCATTAAAATGAAAGAGCTTGAACAAGAAAATTTTGTTCTTATGAAAAAGGGGTATGCATTGCGCCGTACTGCTGATCGATTATTAAATGCAGCAGGTATTAAACCGAAAATTACCTATGAAGGCGATGAGGTATCAACCATTGCTGGCTTTGTAGGTGCAGGTCTTGGCGTATCGTTACTGCCTGATGATGAAGACCTAAACCCTAAAAAATTGGCTAAAATTCGTGTGGAGGATATGGTCTGTGAACGTATAATTGGTATGGCTTGGATTGAAAATCGCTACCTTTCACCATCTGCACGACAATTTCAGCAGTTTGTATTTGATTTTTATGAAAAGAAATAATTTAATGATGGCTTAAGCACAAAAGCGAGTAACAATGTCACCTTTCTCACAATTGTTACTCGCTTTACTTTATCAAATTGCTTTTGCAAATGTCAGTGTAACTGATATACCCACACCCAATTGACTTTTATATCGATAATTTGCCGTGAAAGCTGTCCAACACTTTTGTGAAATGGATAATCTTATGGGTACAAAAACCACCTTCTCCAAAAGTGAGAGGTGGTTACTAGCTAGAAGCTGTTTTATTCTATTGAAGAAAATTTAACCCATCGATTACATTCCTACATATTTTACGCGATAAGAATGCATATCTGTTGTATCGCCATCAAGTTCAAAAAGTCCCTGTTTGACAAGAGCGATCAGGCGGTTTTCCACAAATTCTTCACTTAAATAGTCATTAAATACTCCAAATGTTTCACCGATGATACGCATAGGTAAAAGCCATTCTTCATTGTGCTGTACTTGCAAACCTTTTGCACACTCGATAATAATAGGATCTAATGTATCTTCCTCTACATGCACAATACCATCTTTCCACATACGTAGTGTACTTTGATTTTGCTTTAGCTCCTCCCACTCCTTTGCGAGTTGCTGACACTCTTCAATCGAAAAACGCTTAGCATCAGGACGAAGCTTCATTAACATCTCAGAGGATAGCACACCTGTATGACGTAACTCCATGTTTGGTTGGAAACGCTTCAAGCCTTCTGTCGCGTCAATTCCATAGACCATACAGCATTTATGAACAAGCTCACTCATGACATAGCGAAGTCCAATCTCTTCATGTGTATTTTGACTGTACCAAATCCAAACATCGACATCGCACGGCAATCCTGCGATTTTTTTCTTCCAATTTTCATGGACATCTTCATATAATTCAAGATCTTCATTTTCTCTAAAAATATGAGTTGCCAACCAGCTTTTTCGTTCTTCTAAGCTAGTAAGTGGACCAATCGAGAAAACATCATTGACACTAAGGACAGACTCCTCTCGCTGTAAATGGTTTTGACGTATTGCAAGTTTTATGGAGCCTTGTGTAGATAAGCTGAAGGTAATATGTAATATTGCCATGTGAATTCCTCCCTTTACTGTTTACTTAGTGCAATTTGTATCCCAATAAACGCGAATAGGACACCTTGGATAGTGTTTAAGCGTTTGGCAATCGCAGGTTTACCAATAATGACTTTCCTTACTTTCCCAGCAAATATACTAAACAACGAAAAGAGAATCAACGCTTGTACTAAAAATACAATACCCAATACTAGCATTTGTAAAGCAACATGTCCCTGCGAAGGATTTACAAACTGTGGCAATAGTGCTAAGAAAAATAAAGAGACCTTTGGATTTAAAATATTCATCAATATCCCTTTTCTATATAACGTTATATAGGCTTGGGCATTTTGCTGCTCTAATGTAAAAGGATCTCCTTTTGCTCGAAATGATTGCCACGCTAAATACAATAAATAGGCAGCTCCAGCAAATTTGACAATAGAAAAAATCACTGTCGATTGATAAATAATAGCAGAGATACCTAAAACGGCAGCGCCAATATGGACGAGTAAGCCTGTACAAAGACCAAATGATGTTGCAATGCCGGCCTTTTTATCTTGAGCAATGCTTTGTGCAAGAACAAACAAATTATCTGGCCCTGGCATGAGGGTTAAAATAATCGCTGCTCCTAAAAACGCTAACAACGTCGAAAATTCCAATACTTTCCCTTCCTTCAACTTCTTTTAAATAATATTTCCATTATACTACATGACGTTGTTTTCTTTAGATGTAAGTTTATGACTTTATATTGAATTTTGAGAAAAAAATTATCCTACCAATAATACTCGTTTAAGCAACACTTTTCTCGATTAATACCTTATAATAAAAAAAAGTGTATTGTTTAAAAGAGAAAGAGGTGTTGTTGGTGGCAGTAAGTGATATTGTAAGACAATATCAAGACGAACAGGGAAATGTCTATTATAAAATGAAAACACACGATATCGAGGTACAGGCTACCCAAAATTCAGGATTAGCTCCTGTTATTACCTATTGGATAGGCGAAAATGAGATTACTGACGATATTCGAAGTTTACGCTTCAGTCCTCGTGCCCCCTCAAGTTATATACAAGATTATGATGAATTTCAAGCGATGCTCTACACAAAAGAGCAACTTGCCATCAATCAATTATATGAACAAATGAGTATAAAACCGAAAAATATGTCCTCAGGAAAACAAATAGTATGGAGTTTCTTCGTCATTATTTTAGCGATGCTCCCGCTCTTAATCGCCATTTGGTGGTTTAAATAATTAGAAATGTATCCCCTACCCTTTACCCTCGTTTGTTCAGCATTACCTACTTATTTATTCAAAACTTTCTATTAACTTTTCCATTCAGCTTGACAGACTCGCTGAAGTAGTGCATTCTTTATTCAATTACTTTTTAAAACAATAGAGCTCTGCCATAGTCATTGGCATATAGCCCACACAAGAATTTTTTATATTAAATTTGCGAACGAAGACTAGTACCTAGAAACTGCTTGATAAGAGAGCGATGTCCATCGGCTGAAAGGCATTGTGCAAGAAAGACTAAAGAACCTACTTCGTAATACGTCCTAGCCAAACTAGGCGCAGTCTCAAGCGTTATGAGTAAAGTGGAATGTCAATGACGTTCAATGTAGGTGGTACCACGGAAAGCGAACCTTTTCGTCCTAGTTTCTTAGGATGAAAAGGTTTTTTTATTTCATTAAAGATACTGCATCAACAAATAGGGTTTAGACATCTTACATAACATTGAATGTTCGATAGCTTTTTACATAGTAGCGAAATCCTTATGGCTACTAAAGCAAATAGAGCAGTGTAAAGAATTAGTGTATGAACGAATTGGAGGTATTGTTATGGAAAGAAAAAGGATCGTCGTCAAAATTGGAAGTAGCTCCTTAACAAATGCAAAAGGTGAAATTGATAAAGTTCGTTTAATGGATCATGTGCAAGCGATAGCTGAATTAAAAAAATATGGTTATGAAGTATTGCTTGTGTCATCTGGTGCTGTTGCAGCAGGCTTTAAACAGCTAGGCTACCCTTCTCGTCCTGTTACGGTAAAAGGTAAACAGGCAGCAGCGGCTGTTGGGCAAAGCTTACTGATCCAAACCTACAATGCTTTATTTAGCATTTATGATATTGTCCCTGCCCAAATCTTACTAACACGCACTGACTTCTCAAAAAAGGAGCGCTATAAAAATGCATACGCTACATTTGAGGAATTACTAGAACGTTCCATGCTCCCTATCATTAACGAAAATGATACGGTATCTGTCAGTGAGTTAACGTTTGGAGATAACGATATGTTATCGGCACTGGTGAGTGGCCTTGTACACGCAGATCAGCTCATTATTTTAACAGATATTAATGGCCTATATAACGCTAATCCAAATAAAAACCCCCAAGCCAAGCGTATTGATCGCTTAACAGAGGTAACCGATGAAATGCTTGGCTTTGCTGATGGTGCAGGCTCTAGAGTTGGTACAGGTGGTATGGAATCTAAATTACTTGCAGCGCGAGCAGCCTTAAACGCAGGTGTCAAGGTGTTTATCGGAACTGGTCACGGTGCTAATAAGCTTGTCGACATCGTTGAAGGACGTGGTGATGGTACGTATGTTGAACATGATGCACTTGAAATTTTAACAAATAACAAACAGTGGATTGCACTCACGGAAGTATCTGGTAAAATTTTTATAGATAGTGGTGCAGAACATGCGATATTGGCAAATGGCAAAAGCTTGCTACCTGCTGGTGTATATCGTGTCGAAGGTGATTTCGTAAATGGTGATGTTGTCGAAGTTTATAGTGAAAAGGGGCTGCTTGGACGAGGCGAGGTCTTGTATTCTTCCCTAGAGTTAGCTCATGCGATGGGAAAACGAACAGATGAGTTGGCAAACTATCCAATTGAGGTTATTCATCGAGATAAATGGCTAAAAATCCAAACAAATTAAGGAGGCATTTACATGACTAGTGAAGTTCAACACAAAGGAAAACTGGCAAAAGCTGCTAGCTATATTTTAAATATTAAAACTTCATGTGAAAAAAACGAGGCTCTCACAAAAATTGCCGAGCAATTGATAATCGATCAAGACTATATTATTGCTGAAAATGCAAAAGATTTAACAATTGGTGAGGAAAAAGGAATGCCTGCTTCCACACTTGATCGTATTATGCTGAACAAGGAACGAATTGAGGCTATGGCAAATGCTATTCATCTGCTCGTAAATTTAAATGATCCAGTCGGCAGCCTTCTAGAGAGAATTGAAAAGGATAATGGATTACTGATTGAAAAACGTATGGTGCCAATCGGCGTTATTGGGATGATTTACGAGGCACGTCCTAATGTAACAGTCGATGCAGCAACATTATCCTTAAAAACAGGGAATGCCGTCCTTTTACGGGGTAGTTCCTCTGCTAAATTTTCTAATGTAGCTCTTGTAGCAAGTATCCATCGTGCACTCGAAAAAACGTCAATCCCTGTAGACGCGGTACAATTGATTGAAGATACAAATCGAGAAACAGCGAAAGAATTATTCCATTTAAAAGAATACTTAGATGTTCTGATCCCTCGCGGTGGAAAGGCACTAATTGATTTAGTAGTAAGTGAGGCGACTGTACCTGTACTAGAAACAGGCGCTGGTAACTGTCATATTTATGTAGACCAAACGGCCGATTACATAAAAACAGAAAAAATTTGTATCAATGCGAAAACACAGCGCCCTTCTGTTTGTAATGCAGCAGAAAGCTTACTAATACATCCTGATTGGTTTAATGAGTACGGCAAACAGCTACTAAGTGCTATGCATCAAGCAGGTGTGACAATTATCGGCGATGAAACTGTTTGTCAAGCACTTGATTTCGCTCATCCAGCAACTGAAGAAGACTATGCAACTGAATATTTAGATTTAAAGATCAGCGTTAAAATTGTGGAAAACGTTTATGAAGCAATCGAACACATTAATAAGTTCGGCACAAATCACTCAGAAGCCATCATAACAGAAGATCCATTAGTAGCGGATACTTTCTTAAATAGCGTGGATGCAGCAGCTGTTTATCATAATGCATCTACTCGCTTTACAGATGGCTTTGAATTTGGCTACGGTGCAGAAATTGGCATTAGTACACAAAAATTACACGCTCGTGGACCAATGGGCTTACCTGCATTAACATCTACAAAATATTTCATTCACGGTAACGGCCAAATCCGAGAATAATTGTAGAACTATTCATGAAAAGCCGACAGTTGACATATGCTGTCGGCTTTCTTTACTTATTTTTTGAACATTAGGGATTGAAAGGTTTGTAGGGGAATGGGGGCTAAGCGGATTCTTAGCTGAGCTGTTCTGATCTTGACCGAAGCAGATTCTTCTCTTAGCTGAGCGAAGTTGACCTTGACCTGAGCGGATTTTTCTCTTAGCTGAGCGATGGAGACCTTGACCCGAGCGGATTCTTCTCTTAGCTGAGCTGTTCCGATCTTGACCTGAGCGCATTCTTCTCTTAGCTGAGCGAGGTCGGCCTTGACCCGAGCGGATTTTTCTCTTAGCTGAGCGATCGAGACCTCTACCCGAGCGGATTCTCCTCTTAGCTGAGCGAAGTCGACCTTGACCTGAGCGGATTTTTCTCTTAGCTGAGCTAGGTCGACCTCTACCCGAGCGGATTTTTCTCTTAGCTGAGCGATGGAGACCTCTACCCGAGCGGATTCTTCTCTTAGCTGAGCGAAGTCGACCTTGACCTGAGCGGATTCTTCCCTTAGCTGAGCGAGGTTGACCTCTACCCGAGCGGATTTTTCTCTTAGCTGAGCGAAGTCGATCTCTACCTGAGCAGATTCTTCTCTTAGCTGAGCTGTTCCACCCTCTACTGAGAGAAATAATGTTAAGTCTCCCCTACTTTCACTAGCGTCAAAGATTGTAACAATATTAATAGAAAGAAGGTTTTGTATGAACATTTCAGCAATTATCAAACTAACTGTCTCAATGGCTCTCTTTGGCTCCATCGGATTTTTTACCGTTCATACTGGCGTACCTGCCGTCGAGCTAGTATTTGTCAGATGCATTTGTGCTACCCTTTTTCTAGGAGGAATGTGGCTCATCACAGGTGGGCATAAAACAGAAGTATGGGATAAAAAAGAAATTTTACGAACACTTATTTGCGGTGTTTTTATTGTCTTAAATTGGGTATTCTTATTTAAAGCCTTTGAAGAAATGTCGATTTCCATTGCGATTTCGATCTATAATTTAGCACCAATATTCGTATTAATATTTGGCGCATTGTTTTTAAAAGAAAAGATGACTATTCAAGCATTGCTAGCAACAGTGACTTGTTTTATCGGCAGTATGTTCATTATTGGCTTAAATAATTTTTTATCACTCTCTGAATTTATGAAATCAGGCTTTATTTGGGCATTACTGTCTGCATTGTTTTACGCGTTTACGATGCTAACGAGTAAAACGATCATAAAACTTAGCTCCTATGCATTAACGTATATACAAACAATGGTCGGAATTATCATGCTACTTCCCTTTATCAATTTTTCATTGTTTGAAGGCTTAACATCAACAAACTGGCTATATATTTTAGGAACAGGCTTTATTCATACAGGATTTGTTTACTATTTATTTTTTGATAGTATTCGTAGTTTATCTACAATTCTAGTTTCAGTATTAGTATTTGTTGACCCGGTTGTGGCAATATTGCTCGATATGCTGTTGCTTGATTTTATGCCAAATTTCACGCAAACAATGGGTATTGTGTTAATTTTCGGTGGCATCTTTTATACCATTTACATTCCGAAGAAAAAACGTGTGTCCCAAGCTCCATCTTAATTTGATAGTAAGGAGGTTTTTCATTGAATAAACTTTATACGATTGGTGAATTGTTAATTGATTTTACACCTACTGAACAAAACGCCTCCATAGCTACAGTTAAGCAATTCACTAAAAATGCTGGAGGGGCTCCTGCCAATGTCGCTGCCGCATGTGCAAAACTTGGGCAACAAGCTGCCATTCTCACCCAGGTAGGTCAGGATGCTTTTGGAGATTTTCTCATAGACACGTTAAAACAGGCTGGTGTCGATACAAACTATATTTTACAAACTATTGAGGGTGAAACAAGTCTAGCTTTTGTTTCTCTGACAAGTGATGGAGGCCGTGACTTCGTATTTTATCGTCGCCACGCAGCCGATTTACTTTACAACAAAGAGCAACTCCCAGCTAATCTATTCACAGCAAAAGATATTCTTCATTTTTGTTCCGTTAATCTAGTGGAAAGCCCTATGAAACATGCACATGTGGCCTTGATAGAACAGGCTCATCAGGCAGGTAGCCTTGTTTCTTTTGATCCCAATGTTCGATTACCACTATGGAATGATGAGAGGGCATGTCGTCAAACCATTTTAGAATTTTTACCTAAGGCCCATATCGTTAAACTGTCCGAGGAGGAATTGTTGTTTATAACAGCGATTGAGGATGAAGAAACAGCAGTCCATTCATTATTTCAAGGGAAAGTACAAGTACTCATCATTACTCGAGGAGCCGAGGGTGCAAGTCTTTATACTAAAAACCTTCATGTCATAGTGCCAGCTGACGAGGTCCATGCAATTGATACAACTGGAGCGGGTGATGCCTTTATTGGCGCAATGTTAGCTATTCTCCTTAGCAAACAGATTACAGCAGCCAATCTCATCGATTTTTGTAAGCAGCAGGCTGTTCCCCTCCTTACATTCGCCAATCACTATGCAGGTGCTTCGACAGAAAAACATGGTGCCATTGCATCTTACCTTTCTGAGCAAGAGATACCGTTTAGAGACAACATGTTATTTTGAATATCTTGGAACTTATTCTGTTGCAATTCGTATTAAAGCTGAATAAGAGGAGGCGCTTAGGTGATGAAATTCTATTACAAAAAAACGAACAAAAGCATTTCTAATTGATTTGGCTATTTCGTCGGCTGTCGCAACTGGTGTGGAATATGTCCTGCGAAAAAGAATAAAAAACGAGGCAATTCATGCCATTGTCACACCGACAGTCGTTACGTGGGCACTTGAAATTGGACAATTGCGTAAAAATGGGAAACAGTTGGCTACAAAAAAATGGGGCTAGTTCTTGAAAATAAAAATGGGACTGAGCTGACTTCCACTCAAATTATGAAACGAATGGCTTACCGTGACTCAATTAGCACACTCGATTACTTGAAAAATCCAAAAGCATTCAAACAACAAAATGGACAACTTCTTCCTCACGATAGCTTCTCAGGTACTGTTGTAAAGGAAGTCTAGAAAATCAGGCTACTCAAAATATTATTTGGGTAGCCTGTTTGAATAGAAAGAGAGAATACACTTGAAATTAAATCATGTTTTTAAGAGGAGCAATGGCTAGAGAGGAGCATGATGAATTTTCAGATATCGATATTTATTGCGTTGTAAATGAAGAAAATGTCGAAGCATTTTTACCTAACCGCAGCCAACATATTGAAACTTATAAGAAAGCCATATTCAATGATGACATCTATATTATTGCTCCTCAGCTATTAGTCGTATATGAAGATATGATTCATATCGATTTATTTACCGTAACTCCCTCTAAAATAAGTGATAAAGATGCAATTAAAATATTACTTGATCCAAATGGAATCCACAGCTAAATATAAACATTTTTTAATCACAGTTTTCTGTAGAAATGTTTTCCTTGTCATATTTTTTAAGTACCATGTGTATCATCCCTGCTATTGTAGCCTTATTCAAGTAGGGATGACCAAAATGAAAGGATGCTTTCTTAAATTCTTCATGAAATCTCTTTTTAATTAATTCTGTATTTTTAATATTTCTTTCTCTAACCTCTTCTTCAAATGATTTACCGTATATAAATTCGTATTCTTTAAATCCTTCTATCATCCAAAAAGTGTCATAAAAAGGAGTAGTATATGCTCTAATCCAATCCCACATTATTTTAGTATCACTTACATTTGGGTTTTCTATATGACAGCGCTCACAAAGCAAAACTAGGTTATTAACTGAGTCTGTCCCACCTAGAGAATCAGGAATTATGTGGCAACGTTGTAGTCGAGCCTTATAACCACATCTCCAGCATCTTTCAATAGCTTCACTGGCATCCACGCTCAAGCCACTTTCATCTATAATATTAAACCAATATTCTACAATTTGTTCCTTTGTTGTTCTAATTTCTCCCATAATTATTCTCCCATTCATTTAATATTATGAAATTGTTACGTATTTGAAATACAACGAGATTTGTACATTTTCGACATCAAAAAGACCCATTAATCACCTCTTCCCCCAATATTATCTGATCTTACCTAGACATCATTGTATCTCCATTCACAAACTGATTTCGCATATCTAGAAATAAAGTCAGTACAATGTTTACCTAAGTATGAATATCAAGCATGAATAAATCCTCCTACTGCTTAATTATCATATCTTATACACCAAGCGGTAAAAAACAAATACCGCTTATGTATAGCGTATATTTATATATTTTTATTGTCTGTCCATCCTACACCTTATTAAATTGTTTTTTCATTAAAATATGTGGGATACCACAATCCATAAATTCTTCACCTTCACGCTTATAGCCTAATTTTTCATAAAAACCCTCTGCGTAGGATTGCGCGTTTAATTTATATTTTGTTAAACCTTTTTTAAGTGCTATTTCCTCTAAACTTTGGATAATCACTTTACCTAAACCAAATTTACGGAATTCTATTAATATACATATACGCTCTAGTTTACCGTAGCCATCAACAACTCGCAGTCTTCCAGTGCCAACAGGTTGATCGTTAAAGTACACAAGAATATGATCACATGCTGCATCTAGCTTGTCGAACTCATCAAATTCTTCTTCCTCTGGTACCTTTTGCTCCTCTATAAAAACTTTTTGACGAATGGCAAATGCTGTTTTTAAATCCTTTTCATCTGTAATTTTTTTCGTGTTCATCTTAATATTCCTCCTCGTTAAATTGCTTTCTTCGCTGTTAGGAGCGTATTCTCCGTTGATAGAACTGTTTTAGATTATAAGCTTTGCAAAAGAAAATCACCTATAGAGTATGAAGTGAAATTCCCAGAGTTGAAAGTGACTGGGATTGGTCAACAAAGAAAAAGTTTTGGACATACCAAATGGATGTGTATCTATCATTTCACCTTCACTCTAAGTATAGCTGAAAATTTAAAGCATAGGTTAGATGATTTAGTAGAAAGAAAATTGTCTTCAATTAAAACAAAAACCAGCCTCTACTTTAAGCTAATAGTAGCTTAAATAGATGCTGGTTTATTCCTTTTATTGCTGGCGAGATTCTGTCATTTGCTTCCAAACAGAACCTTTTGCTTCCTCACCTTGTTCAATACGGGCAATCGCCATTTTTACTTGTAGCTTCACTTCGAACTCTTTATCCTCATCAGCTGCCTTTAATGCTGCTAATGACTTTTCAGTACCGACTTCATATAAGTACATGGCTGCACGCCAACGAACAAGTTTGTTTTTATCCTGTAATGCTTGCTGCATCGCGTCTTCAAACTCCACGAAGCCGAGGTCACTCATACAATCTCCTGCAGTTCGACGAACCGCTGCACTTTTGTCCTGTAATGCCTTTTCCAAGTATGGAACAACTGCCACATCTTCAATCATTCCTAAATAAACTGTTGCAAGTCGGCGGATAGACATTTGCTCGTCCTGTAACGCCAAATCTAAAAGCGGCAAATCATCTAGCTCCGGATCTGCCATTTGGTCAAGCAATTGGAAACGTTTTTCCCATTCAGGTTGCTTGAACTGCTCAACAGTAATTTTTAGCTTGGTTGTTTTCGTAATTGATTTGTCAGTATCATTAATCATTGCGACAATCTCTGTTAATCGTTCCTCTGAATAGGTTACATCTATCTCTTGCTTCACTGCTTCAGCGATTTCCTCAAGCTCTCCATAGCGCACGCCATAGTCAATCCACTTACGTTGGAAAATATAATTTTCATCCATTGCGCTCTCAGTAATTTTATTGAATGCTTCTACAAAGCGCTCACCACAGCTCACGCGGTGCTCCCGTTGATTGTCAAATACTTTTACTTGTAGTGGCACCTGTTTATAAAATTGTACATGAACATACACTTCACCATAAAATTCATTGGCAACTTGCATCACGTTTTCTTCTTGGACGTCTTCGCCTAACACCTGACGGATACTTGCTAAAATACCTTCCCATGCATATTTTGCGTTACGCTCAACTGCGAAGAAATCTGCTACATGGTAAACACCCTTAACACCCTCAATGGCTAAAATCGCTGCTGCTTCACCAGTTGCTTGTTCTTTATTATCCTTTGTAAAATTATAGCTTTTGCCAAAAGGTAACTCTGTATCAACGACAATCTTCATAGAATTAGGACTGGGTGTCGGTTCAATGGTAATAATTTTCATGTCTATCGCTCCTTATCCGTTAACGATTTCATCTAAATAAGACCATCTTTCAATAAGATGTTCATAATGTGCATTCAGCTCATCAAGCTTTGCCGTTAATTCCTGTAGCTTTGTAAAGTCCGCACCAGAGTTGGCAATACCCTCTTCTGTCTCCATAATCGCTGTCTCTGTCTTCTCGATGTCATCAGCAATCGTTTCCCATTCTTTTTGCTCTTTAAAGGATAATTTTTTCTTATCCGATTTCGGCTTCTCGACCTTAGGTTTTTCTACTTTTGGTGCCTCTACCTTTACTGTCGCCTCTTGTTCACGTTTCTGTAAATATTCACTATAAATATCAAGCTTCTCTTCAACATGCCCTTGGCCATCTAAAATCCACAGTTTTTTCGCAATACGATCTAGGAAAAAGCGATCGTGAGAAATTGTGATAACAACTCCTGGGAAATGCTCGATGAAATCCTCTAGCACACCGAGTGTTTCAATATCTAAATCGTTTGTAGGCTCATCCAATAACAGGACGTTTGGCTGCTCCATTAATAGTCTTAATAAATGTAGACGTTTACGCTCCCCACCCGATAATTTACCAATTGGTGTGCCATGCGCATGCAGTGGGAATAAGAAACGCTCTAACATTTGAGCAGCCGAGTAGCGTACACCTTCTGCATCAGTAATATCATTGGAGGCTTCGCGAATATATTCAATCATACGCTCATTTTCATTCATTTTAGGCAGTGTTTGCTTGAAATGTGCTAACTTTACCGTCGAGCCTACAAGAATTTCACCTTGATCAGGTGTAAGCTCTCCTGCTAGCATGTTCAATAATGTTGATTTCCCTACACCATTCGCGCCGATAATACCAATACGGTCACCCTGCTGCAGTAAAAATGAAAAATCTTCAAGAATTTTTTGTTGGCCAAAAGCCTTTGAAATATTCTCAGCCTCTAAAACTTTTCGACCGAGACGTGTTGTTGCTAGTCCAATCTCTAATGAAACATCGTCTGATTTACGCTCTAAGTTATCCTCTAGCTGTTCAAAGCGTTGAATACGTGCCTTTTGCTTCGTAGAACGCGCTTTCGCTCCACGACGAATCCATTTTAATTCTGAACGATAGCGGTTGCGATCTTTTTGGGCAGAGGCTGCTTTCATTTCTTCACGAATGGCACGCGCCTCTAAATAATCTCCATAATTCCCAGTATGTCGATACAACGTTTGATCTGCTAGCTCGTAGATATGTGTCGATAGTTCATCTAAGAAATAACGATCATGGGTAATAAAAATAACGGCCCCTTTTAATCGTAGTACCATTTCTTGCAGCCATTCAGTTGACTGTACATCTAAATGGTTGGTAGGCTCGTCCAATAAATACAGATCTGCCGGCTCTATTAAAACTTTTGCTAAAGCTACGCGCTTTTGCTGGCCACCTGACAGCGTTAAGACCTCTTTTTCAAACATTTCAATTCCAAGCTTTGTTAGCGCTGTCTTGGCGAGGGCATTGACATCCCATGCTTGCTCCTCATCCATTCGATGTTGTAAGTTGAACAATGTCTTTTGTAAACTTTCTGAGGTTGGATCTAAAGCAAGTGACGCTACTGCTTCCTCGTATTGACGATTTAACTTTAAAATAGGAGAATCCCCTGCAAACACTGCCTGTAGCACTGTTTCACCACTATTAAAAGTTGGCTCCTGCGGTAAATAAGCAACACGGTATTTATTTGGGCGGTCCACATTCATGGAATCCGCTTCGATTTCACCTGCTAAAATGGAAAGCAATGTAGATTTACCAGTTCCGTTAATACCGATTAATCCAGTTCGCTCCCCCTCATAAATCGTAAATTCAATATTCTGAAAGAGCGTTTTATCGCCCACGGTTTTCGTTAAATTTTGTACAATTAAATGACTCATTACACTTTTCCATCTCTTTCATTTTAGGTGTGTTAGTGCCCACACTACGTTTATGTAGACTTTTATTATTGATATCCATTTTTATCATAACATCAAATGTCAGGTAAACAAAGGACAACAAATCCTACTCCTTTTCTAAAAACACCCGCGCAAAGCAAAAAGGCACAAGTATGCAATTTCATGCAGCACCTATGCCTTTTCCTATCAGAGTCTAACTTTAATATTTACTTACCTATTTCATGGTGTAATTGATCCAAAAAGCTTTCCATATATTGATGGCGTTCCTGAGCCATTTGTATGCCCTTTTCAGTTGTCATTAAATCCTTCAAAAATAAGAGCTTCTCGTAAAAATGTGTGACGGAGGATGTATTTTTATGGCGGTACTCCTCTTCCGTCATATTTAACCGTGCTTCCTCTTCCTTATCGTAAAGCTTACGACCTTTCGCACCGCCAAATGCAAATGTACGTGCAATTCCAATGGCCCCAATCGCATCTAATCGATCTGCATCTCGTACAATTTTTGCCTCAATAGAAGTTGCTTCAAGCTCATTTCCACCATTAAACGATACTTGTGCAATACAATCTCTGATATGCTGCTTTTTCTCTTCGCTCAGAGGTAACTCAGCAATTAGCTGCTCTTCTTGCTCTTTACTATCGGTATACTTTTTATCGCTCACATCATGCAAAAGCACAGCAATTTTTACGACCTCCGCATCTGCTTCTGGCTCTGTATGTAAAATCGCTAACGCATTTTGATAAACGCGTTCAATATGCTGAAAGTCATGGCTAGCATCAAATTGCTCATAAATTCCTCGTACTTTATCCATTAAATTGTTCATTTTTTGTTCAGTCCTTTCCTTTGTAATTATACTGCATTGCTTAGAGGAGTTGGTAAGAAACAAAAAATCAAATAAAAAACACTTTCAATTGACTAATTTTTCAGAATATTATATACTAACCATACAGAACATCTATTTTTGTTCTGTAACCTCACTATTTCAGTAATGTACAACAGCTATGTTTCGACAGATTATACAACTTCAGCGGGCTTACAATTGAATATTGTGTTGAAAGATGACGTGCGTATAGTGTAAACCAATCATCTAAGAAAACAAATAAAAGTGAACACTTTCCCTTAGAAATTCTTTGTTTTAACCCGCATAGTGAATGTACATGACGAGATAAGTGAACGAACAGTTAGCTTGTTTTCACGACCAAGAAGGCTTTGGCCATATGTCGCAAACGTGTAATATCTTTACCATTAATCGATGTTACCTTCTACTATTCATTGCTTTGAGTATGTGTGAACGTAACTCCTCCCTTTAATGTAAAATAATACACCTATTATTTTGCCAACATATTGCAAAAAGCTGTATCATATCAGAGTCGTGCTAACAAAAATAGATTATTTTTTTAGGCACCATTTTTTTTCCGAGTTTCATTTAAGCCAAAATGAAGTAAGTTATGAAGGAAGTAGGAACGATAGTTATGTTATGTAATACCAACCCGCTGAAGAAACAGTAAAAGCTGCCCATCTTACTCGATGAAGATGATGGTAGCTTTTATTGTTTCTTTCCAATTTCTTTATTTAACTCATTTTATTTCTGCTTTTTCTGTTAGGCTTCTAAAAAAGATAAAACGAGAAAGAAAGCTTTCTGCCTTTTAATTGACAATAGATATCATCATTCGAGTAGCCATTTTTTTATGGCTGGCTAGTTGTTTACTGATTCGATATGGTGCTTCCCTCCTTTGAAAATTAAAAGCTGCCCTATCAAGGAGCAGCTTTTGTACATTTAATTATTAAATTAGAACAAACCTACCGCATGTCCATCATTATCTACATCCATACGAAAGGCAGCTGGTGTTTTTGGTAAACCTGGCATTGTCATAATATCGCCTGTAAGACAAACTAAGAAGCCTGCACCAAGTTTTGGAATAACTTCACGTATTGTGATTGTAAATCCTTCTGGGCGTCCTAAAAGACTTGGTTGATCGGATAAAGAATATTGCGTTTTCGCCATACAGATCGGCAGAGAGTCCCAACCGAATTTCTCAATTTGGACAATTTGTTTTTTGGCTTGGTCTGTAAATTGTACATCTTTCCCACCATACACTTTTTGCACGATTGTACGTACTTTTTCTTCGATAGATTCTGTTACGTCATATAAAGGTGAGAAATTGTTTTCTTCATCCAGTACAGCTAGCACTTGCTCTGCTAAAGCTAGCCCACCTTTGCCACCCTCTTCCCAGACATTTGTACGAGCAATACGTACATGATTATCTTGACACCAGTTCAGGACTGCTTCTAACTCAGCCTCTGTGTCCGTAATAAAACGATTCAAAGCGATTATCGGTTCAACGCCAAATGTACGAACTGTCTCAACGTGTTTAGCTAAGTTTTCAATTCCTTGTAAAAGTGCTTCAACATTCTCATCAATGAGTGCTGTTTTTGCTACACCACCATGCATTTTTAATGCTCGAATCGTTGCTACAATGACAACGGCACTTGGCTTGAAACCTGCTTTACGTGCTTTAA
The DNA here is from genome assembly GCF_044761885.1 of Lysinibacillus sp. NPDC097231. Classification (NCBI taxonomy): domain Bacteria; kingdom Bacillati; phylum Bacillota; class Bacilli; order Caryophanales; family Bacillaceae; genus Lysinibacillus; species Lysinibacillus sp. NPDC097231. The sequence continues at coordinate 58,093 of NZ_JBIWDH010000016.1, forward strand.
TGTTCATGAATTTTTCAGCACCTAAATCTGAACCGAAGCCCGCTTCAGTTACTACGATATCAGCTAGCTTTCGTGCTGTTTGGGTTGCCATAATGGAGTTACAGCCATGAGCGATATTGGCGAATGGACCACCATGAATAATGGCAGGTGTTCCTTCAAGGGTTTGTACTAAATTTGGTTTGAAGGCATCCTTCAATAATAATGTTAAAGCACCTTCTACTTGTAGATCACGCACGAATACAGGCTCACGCTCAAATGTGTAACCAATCACGATGCTTGCTAAACGTTCACGTAAATCTTCAATGCTTGTCGCTAAACAGAACACAGCCATAACTTCTGACGCAACTGTAATGTCAAAGCCGTCCTCACGCGGCATCCCTTGAACAGGACCACCTAAACCAACGACTACTTTACGAAGCGCACGGTCATTTAAATCCATCACACGCTTCCAAATAATGCGACGAGGGTCTATGTTTAACGCATTGCCTTGATGGATATGATTATCAATAAATGCAGATAATGCATTGTTGGCCGTAGTAATTGCGTGAAGATCGCCAGTGAAATGTAAATTAATATCTTCCATTGGTACGACCTGTGCATATCCACCACCCGTTGCACCACCTTTTACGCCCATTACTGGACCTAGTGATGGCTCACGTAAAGCAACCGCAACATTTTTATTCAATTGATGAAGAGCATCAGCAAGTCCAACCGTTACAGTTGATTTCCCTTCACCTGCTGGAGTAGGACTAATAGCTGTTACTAAAACTACTTTTGCATCCTCACCGTGTGCTGTAATTTTTAATGGATCAATTTTTGCCTTGTAGCGGCCATATTGTTCGAGTGCTTCCTCTGGAATACCCGCAGCTTTCGCAATTTCAGTAATAGGCTTCATAACCGCTTGACTTGCAATTTCTAAATCTGTTAAAGGTTGATTTTTCGTTGTCATATGGCATCCTACTTTCTCTGTTGTTAAATTCCATTATAGCCTTTATTGTGAAAGAATTCATAGATAGTTATACAAGGCATTTCGACAATCAATTGACAACTTTGCTCAATTCATGTATGTTCTAAGTGAAAATGCATTTTTTCACATTTTCTAAATTATGTCACGACTTAATTGATTTAGTTTTACATTCAAGCGCATTGGAGGCGAATGCTTATGCAACAGGGAATCGTAAAGTGGTTCAATAATGAAAAAGGTTATGGCTTTATTGAATGTGATGATGGAGAAGATGTATTTGTACATTTTACGGGGATCCAAGAGGAAGGCTTCCGTACACTTGAAGAAGGTCAAAAGGTATCATTTGATGTGGTGGAAGGTAATCGCGGACCACAGGCGTCAAATGTTGTAAAATTATAAACGTGACAGGAGCTGTTCCCTAAAAAGAACAGCTCCTTTTTGTTCTAAGTATGAATAGTTTAAGCATTTCTAGTGGCGGTTACTCGCTCAACTAGTTATTATGAATTGATCCAATAAAAAGCGCCTGGGAAGATTAATGTTTCCTTTTTTCGTTCGTTATCTTTTAACGTTACCCCAAATGGACCTTCACTTTTACGACCCAGCATCATTTTAGTGGCCTGTGCCTCTTCATAAAAATCTAAGCGCATATTCGGCAACTGTAAGGATATACGTTGTGGTTGTATGTCGGGCTCGGGCAATTGTAAGACTTCCTGCCATCGTTGCACCGTAGCTTCGGCATCTCGTACATAAAATTGCACAGACTCCATCGTAATAGGCTGTGCCGTTTTGATCGCTCCACTTGCCTCTAATTGCGCATAGCGCTCTTGATCGCCATCTGCCCATTCGATTAAAAATGGAAAATCAATGGCTTGCCCCGGCAGACCATAGTGTAAAAGCTTCCATTTCACCACTGAACCATCTGGCCGTGTTCGACTACAAGCATCAGGTCCGAAAACTTCTAGTCCCAGCGTACGTAAACGAGTTGCCTCTTCGTCAATATTAGTGGTACGTAAAGCAATGCGTGAAAATCCGTAATGCTCATTATTCCCCTTAAACGTATGATGTAATGTATAAGGGTACTTCGCCGCCTCCTCAAATAATGCTCGATCATACACAGCTATTTGCTCAATATATGTTAAGCCAAAATAACTTAGTGTATTATACGTTCCCCACATTGTGTGCTGACCACCATTCACGGTATGGATATTGCGCTTATTTAAGAAATCTTTTATATTCTCTGGTGACTGAACTTGATGAACTAAATGGTCGAAATATAAAGTCATGATTGTGCCCCCTTTCATTTTTTCATTATATACTTTACCTGTTAGTTTTATTGGTTTAAAATAATATTAAGAATTTTCTAATAGTTAAGGATTTTTTATAGATTATGACAACTGCATTTTACAAAGCCCTCCAAGATAGACTTTCCATTTTTGGTCTATCGAAAGCTTCGCCTCTTTCCGATAGACGGTTACAAGAAGTTATTGAAGTAGCGGCGAAAAATGCTCCTTCCGCATTTTATTCACAAACGGGCCGCATCGTCGTTTTATTAAAGGTGCAGCATGATAGATTTTGGCAGCTCGCTTTAAATGACACGGCTAGAACAAACAACTGTTGAGCGTATTAAAAAGATATTGTGCCCGTAGAACAATGTGTTTTTATCATAAAATAACAAGAGGTGATTGACATGACTGACAAAGTAACTGCATTTAAACAAGCTTTAGGCAATTACCCAACAGGCGTCACAGTTGTTACAGCTTATAATGACGCGCACGAACCTATTGGCTTAACGGTCAATTCCTTTGCATCTGTTTCTATTGATCCATTGCTCATCTTATGGTCGCTCGATAAAAGATCACAACTTCATGCGCCATTTCTAGCAGCCCAAAAATTTGCCGTCAATATTTTAGCGAGCGAGCAAGCACATTTATGTACATTATTTTCGAGTAAAATTCCGGACCGCTTTGCCCAAACAACTTGGTCAACTTCCGGACATGGTTTACCGATTTTACATGCTACATTGTCGACATTACAATGCAAAACATTCAAGCAAGTCGATGCAGGTGACCATACAATATTCATTGGGCATGTCTTGGAAATTAATAATGCGCAAAAAGAACCACTGCTCTATCATCGTCGGCATTTAGGTCAAATTCCTACAAGCTTTTACGATTAACCTACCCCTTTATAGTCATATGCTAAGAAAAAAAGTGGCACTTCACTATTCATTTACGCAGGTCATTCGCTTTATGCGTATATGTCATTTCTATTTCTATTGGAAAGAGAGTTATCTCAAATTCACACCTTGAGGTAACTCCTTTTTTGGTAGGATCAACCCACTTTCATTCATATATCTATCGTACAACTAAAATTCTATTGTTCATAGGTGGACATATCTTACACAGGAAGCATCTCAATAGAGAAGATTCTCAAAAGCTATTCAAAGCTTTAACAGACACTAATCTTACCCATATCAAATAAAAAGAACGCCGTTTCGCCACGGACGTCCCTATCTTTATCCACTATTGGCCAACGTAGTGTTGGTCACCCAGTCATTTTCACAGGATGGGAAGTTATAGCCTGAGTTTCTCTATTTCAGCGGGAGTTTGGACACTCGCTGAAAAGTAGCTTAAACCGCATTCATCTCATTACCTATAGAGGTAAGGGATGAATGCGGAAAGAAGTTAAACTTCTACCTTGTCATACCGTGACTCGACCTGTGGTAAACCTAAATTTTCTCGTAATGTTGTGCCCTCGTATGCTGTACGAAAAATACCTCGTTGTTGTAGAATAGGCACTACCTTTTCCACAAAGTCCGTAAATCCGTCTGGGAAATATGGCGGCATAATATTAAAACCATCCGCTGCACCCTTATCCATCCATTCCGCTAGCTGATCGGCAATTTGTTCAGGCGTCCCAAAAATAAAACGATGCCCGCGTGAGCCTGCAATACGTAAATACAATTCACGAATGGACAGCTGCTCACGCTCTGCCAACGCCACAATCAACTGTTGACGACTTTGATTGCCGTTCGTCAGGGGAATATCTTTCGGTAGTGGGCCATCTAGATCATAGCCTGAAAAATCAAATCCCCCTAAATAATCTGACAAGAAATCCAAGCCAATTTCAGGTGTAATTAGACTTTGCAATTGTTCGTATTTCGCATAGGCTTCTTCCTCTGTATCACCTACATACGGTGACACACCGGGCATAATTTTCACATCATCTGCATTGCGCCCAAAGGCTACCGCCTTATCCTTTAGCTTTTTATAGAAGAACTGGGCATCCTCTAATGTTTGCTGTGCAGTAAAAATAACATCGGCTGTTTTAGCAGCTAAATCTGTGCCCGATTCCGACGAGCCTGCCTGCACTATGACTGGACGTCCTTGTGGAGAACGAGATGAATTCAATGGTCCCTTCACTGCATAATACTTGCCCTTGAAAGACAATGTGTGTAGCTTCTGCTTATCAAAATAAGTGCCATGGTCTTTATCTCGGATAAGCGCCTCTTGCTCCCAGCTATCCCATAACCCCTTTACTACTTCTACAAATTCTTCGGCACGATCATAACGAAGCGTATGGTCTAAATGTGAATTTTGATTAAAGTTCAACGCCTCTGCTTCGTAATATGATGTCACCACATTCCACCCTGCACGACCACCACTTAAATGATCGAGCGAGGAGAACTTTCGGGCTACATGAAATGGCTCATTATATGTTGTCGAAGCCGTTGCTGTTAAGCCGATATTTTTCGTCACGGTTGATAATGCCGCATGCAATGTTAACGGTTCAAAGCGCACAAGTTCAGCTGGGTGCGATAGATGGTTAAACGATAGCCCATCGCTTAAAAACAACATATCTAGTTTTCCAGCTTCTGCTACTTGTGCGATGTGCTGAAAAAATGCAATACTTTCACTTGCATCCCTCGGCACATCTGGATGACGCCATGAGGCAATATGATGCCCTGTGCCCATTAAAAAGACGCCTAGTTTCATTTGTTTTTTTGTCATCGTTTCACTCCTCCTTATACGACTTTTGCTTCGCGCTCCGCTAATAATGCACGAACACGTGGAATTACTTTTTGGCCAACCTCTTCGATGGTCTCTAAATGAGGGAATCCGCGTAATAGCACTTTATCGAAACCTAAATCCACATATTCAACGATACGTGCTGCAACTTGGTCTGGTGTGCCTACTAATGCAATGGAATTACCAGACAATACTTGCGTTAAACCCGCCCATAAATTTGGTCCAATGACAAAATTATTATCTTTTGACGCCACCATTAACGTATGCAATCGATTCACACCCACTGCCCCATTTGCTAGTGTTTGTTGATGTTTCAATGCTAAAAATTCTGGATCTACCTGACTAATGAGTTTATTTGCTTTCGCCCATGCTTCTTCTTCCGTATCACCAATGACCACTTGGAATGAAAAACTATACGACAGCTCTCGACCTTTTTGTGATGCGAGCGCCTTCACCGAATCAATTTCTACCTTCGTATTTTCTAATGTTTCTCCCCATAGCATGTATACATCAGCTAAATCTGCCGCTACCGCTTTTGCTACATCCGAGGAACCTCCAAAGAAAATAGGTGGTGTTTGTTTTGGTAATCGTGGTAAATACGCACCTCTTAACTGATAGAATTCACCGTTAAAATCAAATTTCTCGCCCGTAAACAGTCGTTTTAAGATATAGATATATTCACGCGTGCGACGATAGCGCTCTGTGTGAGATAGCAAATCTCCATCACTTGCTAACTCCTGTGGTGAACCACCTGTAACGATGTTAACGTTGATACGACCATTCGACCATTCATCAATGGAAGCAAACTGCTTTGCCAAAATCGTCGGTGCTGTTGAACTTGGACGAACTGCATATAGAAATTTTAAAGTTTCGGTTCTAGCTGTTAAGTGTGATGCCGCAACAAGTGAGTCGATGCATGAGCCACCAATTGGCAGTAATAGCGTTGAGAAACCTCCGCGTTCTGCAGCCTGTGCAACTTTTGTAATATAGTCAACAGACGGTTCACGATTGGCATCCGTACCAGTACCAGTCCAACCATCAATATTTTTGTCCTTCGATGGAGCACCTACATACTCACTATCTCCTGAAGTAGGGGCCATTGTAATAAATTCAACCATGCTCATTCCTCCATATCTTTTATTATTTTTTCACAGGTACACTCGGTAAAATTTCTGCTTCTGGTAATGTCGTAGAAAGTGTTATTTCTCCGTTCGCTAATGCTGTTGTAAATGCTTCATAGGGACTATTACTAGGCAGGTGATAAAATTGAATGTTTTCACTTTGTGCTTTCGCATAAGATAGTTCACAAAACGTCTCCGGTGGTGCAACAAATATCTTTGCGCCCTTTTCAATGGCTAAACGTAGTGCTGCACCACGGCGACCTTCTGTTAAATCTAGTGCAGGATTACGGAAATTCTCTGTACTACCATCGTGCGCTAGAATGCGTAACACGCTGCCTTCTGTGATGGTTGTGATAATGCCTGCATCATTAACTACAACTGCAATTGTCATATTATTGCTCCTCCTTCGCTGTCACTAAAGCTTGCACGCTTGCTTTTTGTAGTGCTTGCTCTAAGTCTGCTAAAATATCGTCAATATCTTCTAAGCCAATCGATAGACGAATTAACTCTGGTGTGACACCACTACTAATTTGTTGGGCTGGTGTTAAACGAGAATGGGATGTACTTGCTGGGTGAATGACAAGTGATTTTGAATCACCAACATTCGCAACATGCGATAAAAGCTCCACTGCATTAATGAACGTTTTGGCTGCCTCTAGACCACCTTTAATGCCAAAGCTGAAAATTGAGCCCGCGCCTTTTGGCAAATATTTCGCGGCAATACCCTGCTGTGCATTTCCCGCTAGTGTCGGATAATTCACCCATTCCACTAAATCATGTTGCTCTAAAAACGTGGCAACCGCCTGGGCATTCGATACATGCTGACGAATACGAACAGATAGTGACTCTAAACCTTGAATAAATAACCAAGCATTAAATGGCGATAAAGTAGCCCCTAAATCATGCCCAAGCTCAAAGCGTGCTTTCGTTACAAACGCTGCTTTTCCTGCCGCTTCAACAAATGAACGATTGTCGATCAATGGGTTGCTTTCGACAAATGCTGGGAAACGTTGAGTATTCCATTCAAAGTTCCCACTATCGATGATAGCTCCACCGATAGATGTCCCGTGCCCACCGATAAATTTCGTCGTTGAGTGGACAATAATATCGGCGCCATGTTCAAATGGCTTCGCTAAATAAGGTGTGGCGAATGTGTTATCGACAATTACTGGCACGCCATGACGATGAGCCACTTCACTAATGCCCTCGATATCAGCAATTTGCAAACTTGGGTTACCGATTGTTTCTGTGAATACCGCTTTTGTTTTATCATTAATAGCTGTTTCAATTGCTGTCAAATCTGCCCCGTCAACAAAGCGCACTGTAATACCAAAGCGTGGTAGTGTCCGTTCAAATAATGTATAAGTGCCACCATATAACGCATTAGTTGCGACAATTTCATCGCCCACTTGTGCCACAGTTAATACTGCTAATAGCACAGCCGCTTGCCCAGAAGCGACCGCAAATGCACCCACACCACCCTCAAGCGCTGCAAGACGTTTTTCTAACACATCATTTGTCGGATTGGCATTGCGTGAATATAAGTAGCCGCTACTTTGTAACTTAAAGAGGAACGCTGCATGTTCCGTATCATCAAATACGTAGGATGTCGTTTGGTAAAGTGGCACAGCACGAGAACGTGTAATAGGGTCAACTGTTTGCCCACCATGTAATGCGATTGTGTCTTGTTTGAATTCATTCGTCATTAAAATCTCTCCCTTTACTTTGGTTGTATTTGTGCAATCTTTTCTTTTAATAGTTGTTCGTTTAATTCCCCTACGACTTTGTCAACGATCTCGCCCTTTGCATTCACAAAAAATGTGGTCGGTAGATTCGTCACTTGATAGAGGATATACACTTTCTGTTCGCGGTCTAATAATGTGGGCAGCGTTAACTGCTGTTTTTGTAAAAATTGATTCACCAGCCGCGTAGGCTCCCCTACATTGACCGTGATAACTGCTATATTTTTTGATTGGGCATCTAATAATGGCATTTCTTTTTTACAAGGCGGGCAGTACGTGGCCCAAAAATTTAAAATTAGCCCTTGTCCCTTAGTATCCTCTAATCGAACCTTTTGACCTGCTGTATTTGTCAGTATAAAAGTAGGCGCCATTTGTTTTGCCGCAAGAAGCTTTGTTTTTTCTTTTGCAAAACCATTCACATATACGCTATAGCTAAGTGCTATTAAGATGAGCACCATCGTTAACACTTGCATCAATCGCTTACCTGTCATTTCGATTCAGCCTTCATATTCGTCCAAAAAAGCAGACGTTTTTTTAGTTTGTCAAAACCAATCATGAACGCCAGAATAATCATACTGTTGAAAATAATGCCTGCTAGTACGAAATGGTATTGTGAGAAATCCGCATAGTATTGAATGAAGTAACCCATCCCGGACGATGCCCCAAACATTTCTGCAATCGTTAAGATTAAAAAGGACATCCCTAGTGACGATCCAGCACCTGCTAAAATATGCGGGGAACTTGCAGGAAGTATGACTTTTGCTAAAAAGTCGAAGCCTTTCAAACCAAGAGTTTTTGCATTGTCTAAATAGTGTTGCTCAATGAGTAATACCCCTTGAATAGCCCCTAAAAAGATAGGCCAAAACGCACCGATAAAAATGAGTGACGTTGATGCCGATTGAAACGTCGGCATTAACGCAATGACATAGGGTATAAATAATGTCGGTGGAATTGGACTGAATGCATGAAAATACGGCATTAAAATTTTGCGTGATTGATGATGCAAGCCGAAAAATACACCGCCTGCGATACCAATGATTAGTGCGCCCACATATGCCGGCAATAATAGCTGCATGGAACTGATAAAACCGCTAAATAACTCTTGGACTTTTTCTTGCAGGGACGTCCACACTACAAGGGGCTCTGGGAAAATCACAGGATTAATCCAGCTCGCATATTTCGTGAACAGCGCCCAGGCTACAAGTACAATTAGCCCAATTAAAATCGTGATGCTATATTGCTTAAAAAATTGGCGCATAGAGTGTCCCTCCTTTACTTAGGCATTTTGTGCATTAAATTTTTCTAGTAATTGTTTAAAATAATCATCAGATGGATGTTCTTCTATTAACTCATTCAGTGCTCTTTCATATAATTCAATATTGATATATTCATTAATATCAATATCCTCAACATCCTCGACATAACCTATTTCTTGCATTTGACTCCACATGGCGATAACGCTGTCTTTGTTTGGATCTGCTGAATAATTAGAATGACCCTCGTTGACAATGGCGTTAATCACTTCATCATCTACCTTTAAATGTTCTCGTGCAGCTTCCACCGCTTTTTCTGGATGCTCAATCTTCGTACGCTCTGCCAAAATTAATGCCTTCAGGAAGCGTTTATAGCCTTCGCCATCATCTTCTTTTAACAGCTCTTCTTTTGTTACGACACGACAGCACACATGGGATGGCTGTAAATCGTTGCTCCAACTTACTGCCTCCAAGCCCATTTCAAGTGCTTGTGCATAGAATGAGTTTGCGGAAACTGCCACATCTACTTTTCCGGAAGCAACTGCCTCTAATAACATGCTGCCCGTTTTAAACTCGATAATTTCTAAATCTTTCTCCCAATCTATTCCTTCCTCTGCTAATGCTGAACGAAAGACGATATCCGACGTGAAGATACGAATCGTACCAACTTTCTTACCCTTGTAATCTGCTAATGTTTTGTATTGGTTAGCATTTTCTGTTTTCGTTAAAATCGGATGTCCACCTTCTAAATGCCCACCGATAATTTTGAAATCAGAACCATTTGAAATGAACGTCAGTGGACCGGCTGTGCCAAATGACAGACCGACATCGATTTTCCCTGCTTGCAGCGCATTTAATCCGTCAGCAGAGTTCGCAAAACCAATACGTTCGATATTGACGCCGACATCCTCAAAAAAGCCTTCTTGCAGCGCAACATCTAATAATGGCGCACCGCTGGATTGACTATATCCGACCTTAATATCATACGTTTTCTCCGACAAATCCTCTGCTGAAGCTGGCTCACTAACTTTTTCATCCGTGCCACATGCTGTTAGAGCAAGTAAACTGACACCTCCCAAAAATGTATAAATTGATTTTTTCCATCTACGCTTTTGCAAACTAGTTCCTCCTTAAATCCCTGCGCCATCCGCTGTCACAAGTGATGTTTCTTCAATTTGATTGAGTATCTCTTTATTCATTACTTCATATACATTGTCTCTGAACGTTAAAAACTCCTCACTTTCAAATAGTTTTTTACGATTTGTCGTTTTCCGTTTAAACGGTACATCTAAACTAGTCGTCACAGCCCCTTTTTTGCCAAGACCAAACATGATAATGCGATCTGCCAAATAGATTGCTTCATCAGCATCATGTGTCACAAAAACAATGGTGCGTTTTTGTTCCCGACTAATTTGGAGCATTAAATCTTGTAGTTGAATGCGAGTAATCGGATCAAGTGCTCCGAATGGTTCATCCATTAGTAGTAAATCAGATCCGTAAGCCAATGCACGGGCTATGGCTGCACGTTGCTTCATCCCTCCAGACATTTGACCAGGATATTTTGTAATGGCATGGCCTAGATTGACAAGCTTCAAATAATCTTCTGCAAGCTGTTGTAATGCTTGTTTCTTTTTCGTTTTCCCAAGCTTTTGTTTTAATGCAAGCACGATATTGCTGCGTGCCGTTAACCAAGGAAACAATGAATAATCTTGAAATACTACGCCGCAATCTGGCGCCTGTATTTGTAGCGACACATCATCAATCGTAATATCTCCAGCGTTTGGTTGCTCGAGTCCTGCAAGCAAACGAAGAAAGGTACTTTTTCCACAACCACTCGGGCCCATTAGAACGAGAAATTCACCTTCCTGCACATTTATCGAAATGTCGTTTAAAATGCAGACATCTTGATAATCGAAATGAATGTTTTTCGCCTCTATTTTATTTTTTGTTGTTGGCGCAAGTACCTTAATCGCCTCCTCCAAGTCATTATTGTTATGCTCCTCTTCACGCTCTAATAGCACCATGATATTCACCCCTTTTAACGTTGTAAGACACGTCTTCCTAATTCTTGTATAGTCGTATCTACTGGCACATGTAGCGTCATCGTCCGTAAATTACGCCAGTAGCGATCAAAGCCGTAACGATTTGCTGTAGCACGACTTTCCATCACCTCGAACATACGAGAGGTAACATCTAACCCTATTCTTGTCGTCACAATTTTCGCAACATTCGTGACATCGTCTAACGCTTCACGTTCTGCTAGCGTAATGTTACTTCCTTTTAGCCAAAGCTTTTGGAACAATTCATCTGAGCGTTCCACCACTAATTTGGCCGCCTCTACTTGAGCAAAAAATTCACCAAAATGTTTTTGAATAATTGGATCCTCTGTTGCTGAAGTGTAGAGCGGTGAACGCGCTCTCGTTTCAGTTTGTGTGTAATTTCTTGCTGCTTCAAATGCGCCTTCTACAATACCTAAATACAGATGATTTAAGATAAAGCTTGAAATATTTAAACGAAGGCGAGAAAACTCATTGCGATTAAAGCCATTCTCCAGTACTTCATTAAGTTCCACACGTACCGCATGAAATTCGACTGTCCCACTATCTGTCTGACGTTGACCAAAATTATCCCAATCCTCTTTCACTTCTATACCTATTCGTTTAGTAGGTATTATAGCCAACAATGGCTCTTCCCGCCCTTCTAACAGCGCTGATACTAATAAATAATCCGAATCTACACTACCTGAGCAGAATGTTTTCTTACCTTCAAAAATGTAATGATTATCCTGCTTCGTTGCCGTTAACTTAATATCAATTGGGTTAAAGGCATTACCCCAAAATAAATTTCGTTGTACGGTTTCCGTATAATAACGCACTTTTTGTTCTTCACTCCCACATAAATGTGGCGTCGTTAAATTGACAAAATGATAACCAAAAACATGTGCTAGCGAGCTATCTACTCTAGCAAAAATACGCACAACCTGTAGGACCTCAAGCCAATTACCTCCTAAACCACCATATTCAGTCGGAATTAAAAGCTTTAAAAGTCCACTTTCTCGTATTAAATCTCGCTCATTTTTAGCATTCCCCCCTGTTTGATCTCGCGTGATGGCTGTTTCCTTAAATTTCTCTGCAAGCGAAGTTGCGATTTCTTCAATCTTTTTAACTGTTTTTGTCGTCATTATTATTCCTCCTGTTTTTAATATGTACGATTATATTTCAAACGTTGCTGGGCCATCCAAGCTCGAATATTTCGGAATACTATCATTGTTACAATCATGACAATGACACCTTTCACTAGATTGAATGGTAAAATCCCTAAAACAATCATATCTTTTAAAGCATCCCCCTTCACAGGTTCCATTCCTAAAAACAAGGTGTACATCGGTAGGAAAAGCACATAATTCAGAAGGCTCATACCAACTGCCATCGAAACTGTACCTGCAAGCAATCCAATGATAAGCCCCTTCCCACTTTGTATTTTTGAATAGAAGAAATACACCGGGATGATGAATAACACACCTGTTGTAAAGTTGGCCAAATGGCCTACCGGTACACCAGTCATGCTTCCTGACAATAACCAATCCAATATATTTTTTAATAGCTCCACTAAAATTCCTGCAACTGGTCCCATCGTCATTGCTGCTAATAAGGCTGGCACATCACTAAAATCTACCTGTAAGAAACTAGGGAACGGTGGTAACGGAAAATTAAATAACATCAGCACAATTGATATACTACTCAGTACACCAATATTTATGAAATACCTTAATCTCAAACTGTTCACTCCTTTTTAAATCGCTGCTAATTAAGAAAAAACTTCAATCAAATGGGTATTCATCATACCTAAGGATCCAACGTTGAACCAATCGGGCTTTTACGATCAGTTCAATGCCTGACCGTTCATGCGGGATCAAAAAAAGACCACATATAAGCGAAGGAAAGATTCCTGCTTATGATGTGGCCTCCAGATTTCTAGTCAGCTGCGATTATTCGTTTTTTTTGTGGAAATCTTTGCTTTTCAAGTCGATTAATTTGCACAATAACACCATCTTGAATGGTGATTTGCACCTCGCCAAATTGTAGATTTTGAATAGCATTGGCAATCACTTCTAATTTCTTGTCATCAATCTTTGCTGTTTGAGACATTCGATACACCCCTTCTTTTTCATACTTTTTTGTACAAAAGAGGTCAACGCATCATGATGATTCGATGGACCCGCTTATCTGTCAGTAAACTCTGCTGAGTTTGGCACCGATTCACATCAGTAGCCGAGGCTTTATTGGGCGAAGTCCCTTCACCTCTCTTGATAAGGCATTACGTTTCTTGGAAATAATTCTATAATTCTGAAAACCTATTGTCAACATAAATATTAGAAAACCTAGACGAATACTATGAAATTAAGCGAAATGGTGCATTTTGTCAGTAAAAGGTGCTCGAAACTTATGAAGAAAGCCTATTCTATTTTGTGTGATGTACAACTGTCATTGTTGCATGTGAATGAAAATGCAGTTACTTGTTCTACTAAAAATCGCTGATAGTATCGCGTCAATCACCGATTAAACGCAGTCACCTTTTCTACTTTGATATTTTTCGCATCATAAGCTCAATGGGGCCTCTACGATATTTTCGTCTCCAGCGCACAGAGAATAGCATACTGCCGATGAAAAAAAGACATGCGTATAGCAGTGAAAAAGCTAATGTTTGATTGTCGAGTCTGTCAAACACTATTAAAATGCCAATACCAATAAAGACATGGCTTACATAATGCGTCAATGTCAATTGACCTGTATTTATAATGGCACGTACAAGCCCATGTTCGGCAAATTTTTCGGCAATATATATGGAGCCTACAATAACAATCAGTGCCGTTGCGGTATTTGAAACGATGTAGAAAATATTAGGGGGAATTGGACCCGTTTCAAAAAGGAACCACGCGCTATCTGCATCTAGAACTGACTTGGTTGTTACATTCATCAGTACTTTAGACATGAATTCAGTTAAAACCGTTATAGAAAGACCAGCGACCAACAATCTTTTTCTTACGGTATCATTGGTTAAATCTAACCGTCCTAAAATTAGGCCGATGAAAAAGAAACAAATCCACGGCAATACAGGGTGATAGCCGTTGAAGAACAAGTTTCTCAAAAAGCCTTCTACTGTCCAAAAATCAAGATATTCTAAAAAGAAATGTTGTGGATCCCAACCTGCCATATAGTTGAAGATTACTTGAAGTGTTTGCGTGATCATTAACAGCACACTTGTTAATGGATTTTCATACCAATTTAAAAAAACTTCATCCATTAGCTAAGGTACAGGTCATTCAAAATGGGCATCATTAGTTACCTTACCCTTAACACACAGCAAAAATAAAAGAATGCCTACAATATTCGTTTTACGGTTCGATGATTGTCTTATTTAAAAGTAATATTAAACAACTTTTTGAATTTTTCTTAAATACCTGATATCCATGTAAAAAAACTGTGTAGACGCACTTTCCGTCTGCACAGTTTTTTTGCATGCATAAATTGAATGATTTTCTTCATCGTTGATAGACATCGCACTCGTATAAGAGAGATTTAATGTTTTTGTAAGCATTCCATTAATGCTTTGGCCGTTTGTTCTTTGCCCATCACCTTAATGGGTTGTCCTTCAGCTGGTACAATCCAATGTGGTTCGTCTTCACCATATAAGGACTGCGAGCTATTCGCTACCATAAACTGTGCATTTGCAGAGTCCATACGCAAGCGTGCACGTGCCAGTAAGAAATCTACATCACTTGTTGCTTCTAGTTTAAAGCCAATAAGGGTCACATTAGGCTGCCAGTCCTTTATTTGTCCAAGGATTTTTGGCGCTTTTTTAAAGTGGATAATCGGTGGCTCGTCTGAAGGCATTTTCCCCGCTTCCTCCATTAAGTTCCCTGATTGGTCATACACCTTGTCAATCACCCAATCGGAGCCAGCCGCTGCCATAATCACAATATCCACTTTTTCCTCTTGGACAGCTTGACGAACCTTATTTCCTAAATCTTCAATACCCTCAAATGGTACCGTACGCATTTTATCTTGCGATGTAGGAAGTTGCGCGAAATAGCCATGCATATACAATACATCGGCTCCAGCGGCAAGTGCTGCTTCAGCTAAATAGCATCCCATACTGCCCTTCGACAAATTCGTATGCCCTCGTACTCGATCCCATTTCTCAAGTGTTCCCCCACTTGTTATGAGTACAGTTTTCCCTTGTAATGTCCCCATTCACTCACCTTTTTCTTATCAATTACGCCTCAGCGGCATTTGCGTCCGGATTTTGAATTGTGCTTAGATTAGCGTGGATGCGACGAAGTTAACGAACATCTTAACTTAACGCCATTCAAACCAGAGGCTTTATCATTCAATAGTTGTTTGGACCGCTACTGAATGAAGATAAATATACATGTCCTATTTTAACGTAAAACGACAAAATAACCTATTTCTTATTTTGTTTGTTCAACCAAGTACTTAAAATTTCCGCAAATTTCTTGGTCACTGGTGAAGCATGATGTTTCATAGCAAGTCCAATGGTACGATATCCCCCTTGCTTTAACGGAATAGCTTTTAAAGTAGCCGGTAAACGATTAATAACTAATCGCGGTAAAATACTAATGCCTAAATGATGTGAAATCATCGAAAAAATGCCCACCTCTTCCGATAATTCAAAGCGAATATTGGGCTTCACATGGTACTGCTCCAAAATTACCCTAACGTCATTCGTACCACGATAAGACGTCAGGATAAACGGCATATCCTCCAGTTCAACAATATCAATCTCTGTTCGTTCATAGAGTGGACTTTTCTCGGAGACAATACATAAAAGCGGGTCCTGTTGTAGCTCGATAAACTGATATTGCTCAGATTTTTGGCCATTTAAAAATCCTGCATCAACCTCTCCACTTTGAAGCCATTGTTCAATTTCATAATAATCACCTTCGCGCAGCTCTACTTGAATACCAGGAAATTGATTGTCCATAATACGTACGATTTCTGGCATCCAATTTGAAGAAATACTTGAAATAACACCGATTCGTACTTTCCCCCGCGTTACACCATGGATATGCGCTGCTTCCTGTTGCAATAATTCTTCAGCGTCTAGTACATGACGCATGGCCCGAAGCATCGTGTGCCCTTCACTCGTTAAGGACACACCTGCCCGGCTTCGGTGAATCAGCGCAAAGCCAAATTCCTTCTCTAAGCTCGATACAGCATGACTTACTGCCGATTGAGTTAAACCCAATGCATCTGCTGCCTTTGTAAAACTTTCGAGCTCAGCAACCTTATTTAAAACTTCATATTTCACTAAACTCATTTGCTTTTCCCTCGATATACATGAATTTTTTTAATATTAATCATTATAAACATTCGTTTTACTAATCACAATACAAGATATATAGTAATTTTTAGTATAAAACTGTTTTAGTACACAGATTGTAGGTGAGCATCATGAGTATCCAAGGAAAAGCAAATTTATTGATGGTAATTGTGACAATGTTTTGGGGATTGTCTTATACATTTATGGTAATGGGTCTTGAAACATTGGCGGTCTTTAATGTGGTGGCATTACGCTGTATTATCGCATTTTTCGCAGCAGGTATCATCTTTTATAAACGCATGATTAAGGTCGATACAAAGACTTTAAAATATGCAGCAATTCAAGGGTTATTGTTATTCACAGTATTCGTCCTTAGCTTATTCGGTCTAGAAACAACTTCTGTATCTAATGCTGGATTTATTTTAAGTCTAACTGTTGTCTTAGTACCTATTTTCAGTAGTTTTGTTGAAAGAAAATTGCCTTCAAGAGCAGTTAGTTTTGCGATTGTTTGCACAATGATTGGAATTACAGTGTTAACAGCTCAAGGCTCATTTACCTTCCAAAAGGGCGATATTTTAATAGCCATTGCTGCCCTATGTTATTCGATTTATTTATTGTTAAACAGCACCTTTACTCGAAGCGTTGAATCGATTTCCTACGGCATTTACCAACTCGGCTTTGCTGGACTTTATGCACTAATATTAACAGTACTATTTGAATCACCAACACTTCCAAATACAACTGCTTCATGGATTGCTATTTTAGGACTTGGTATCATTTGTAGTGCATTTTGCTTCGTAGGTCAAACTGTTGCACAACAGTACACTTCTGCTACACATACTGGCCTAATTTTTTCTTTAGAACCAATTTTTGCAGCTATGTTTGCTATGATGTTTATCGGTGAAGGAATCACGATAAAACTACTAGTTGGTGGTAGCTTTATTCTAATTGGTAATCTGGTTGCACAATTAGAGCATCTCCATGGATTACGCTTTATTAAAAAACATGAACATGAAAAAGCTGTACAGTAACCAAACTTAAACTAATATATAAACTAAACAAATAGGCAATGGGAGCTAGCTAAAAGATCCCATTGCCTATAATCTAATGCCCTAGAAAGGCCTTCAGCATCCAGGTATGCTTTTCGAGGGACTGATACATCGCATTAAGTAAATCCTCTGTTCGATCGTCCCCTTCTTCTGCCGCAAGCTCCATTGTTGAATTTAAAGCTTTCATCAGCTTTTGGAAATCTGAAATTGTTGTAGCCACCATTTCCTCTGTTGTCTCATTCCCTGCCGCCTCGTCTACATAAGATAGCTCTAAGTGCTCTTTTAACGTAGCGACAGGTTTTCCATCTTTAGAAAGTATACGCTCTGCTATTTCGTCTAGATTTAATGTGGTTTCATTATATAATTCTTCAAATTTTTCATGTAGTGTAAAGAAGGCATTCCCGGTTACATACCAATGATAATTATGCAATTTGGTATAAAGTACAGACCATGTTGCGACAAGTTTATTCAATTGTTTATTTAAGTTTTGTGTCATCATTTCTCCTCCAATGTCTCAATTGTTCTAGCCTTTAGTATGCGTTGCGATATATGTCCTATACATACATTTTTCCCAATGAACAAAATAATAAGCACCTTGATGATTGTAGTTCCCGGCGAAACTTCTTTCTCTTTGTCACTGGTGTTTTTACTAATCCACTCAAACCTTCCTCCATTTCTAAGAATAGTTAAACTATTCTCTATAATTATTTCACTTTCCGAAATAGTTTCGATATAATGGAAACACTTACTTGAAAAGGGGTGTTAATTAATGGAGGTTTTACCATTACGTAAAGATGTGTCGATAGAACAAACATGGGATCTAAAGGATTTACTTGAAAATGATGCGGATTTTGAGCCTGTTTTAGCTCAACTTGTGGAAAAAGCAGTGGATTTTGAACGTAAGTATCAAGGTACTATTACTGATGCCCAAAAGGTAATTGATGTTTTAACAGCTTTTGAAGCATTACAGGAGAGCATTGTTCCTATTGGTGCTTATGCAAGCTTAAATAATCAAGCTGATCATACAGATAACGTAGCTCAGATGCGTGCTGCAAAATTCGGTACAGCAGTCGGAAAAATAAGTAGTGCATTTTCTTTCGTACGCAGTGAATTACTAGTACTAGATGAATCTATTCTAGAGGAAGCTGCTAAATTAAGCCCTAATTACAAGGTCTATTTAGAGGAATTGTTAAAACAGAAGCCTCATCAGCTGCATCCAGAGGTTGAAAAAGCACTAGCTGCTTTTAGCTCAACTTTTGAGGCACCATATGAAACTTATAATACGACAAAGCTTGTAGATATGCACTTTGGAGAGTTTGAGGCTAATGGAGAAAAACACCCACTTAGCTTTGTATTATACGAAAATGACTGGGAGTTTGATGCTGATACGAAGGTACGCCGTGCTGCATTCCAAGCATTTTCGAATAAGTTGCGCGAATATCAGCACACAACTGCAAAAATATATAACACACATATTCAACAGGAAAAAACAATGGCTGATTTACGAGGTTTCGATTCTGTCATTGACTATTTATTATTTGATCAAGATGTTGATCGATCGCTTTATAATCGTCAAATAGATTTAATCACGAAAGAGCTTGCACCACATATGCGCCGCTACGCAAAACTAATTCAACAAGCAAATGGTATTGAAAAAATGACATTTGCCGACCTAAAAATTGCACTAGATCCAGACTACGATCCTAAAATAACGATGTCAGAAGCAAAGGATTATGTTGAAAAAGCGTTAGCCGTTATGGGCGAGGATTACAAAAATATGATTGAAAAGGCGTTTAACGAGCGCTGGATTGATTATGCGCCAAACAAAGGAAAATCGACTGGTGCATTTTGTTCAAGTCCTTATGGCAGCCATCCTTATATTTTAATGTCATGGAACGAGCGTATGAATGAGGTATTTACGCTTATTCATGAGCTAGGACATGCAGGTCATTTTGCGAATACACACGCCCATCAAACTTATTTTAACAGTCATCCATCGTTGTACTTTATAGAAGCACCATCAACAATGAATGAAATGTTACTTGCCAATTATTTATTAACACATAACGATGATCTACGCTTCAAACGTTGGGTAATTTCTAATATTGTTTCAAAAACGTATTATCATAACTTTGTCACACATTTATTAGAAGCCGCCTATCAACGCAAAGTATATGAATTAATCGACGCTGGAGAAGCTGTTAATGCTATGGTTTTAAATCAATTAAAACGCTCCGTGCTAGAAGATTTCTGGGGTGACACTGTTGATATCACTGAGGGAGCGGAGCTTACTTGGATGCGTCAGCCACACTATTATATGGGCTTATATCCATACACATATAGCGCTGGCTTAACGATTTCCACACAAGTATCTCAGCGTATTTTAAAAGAAGGTGACACGGCAGTGGATGAATGGTTGGCAGTTCTGCAAGCTGGTGGTACAAAATCGCCTGTAGAGCTTGCTCAAATGGCAGGTGTCGATGTTACAACAGACCAGCCACTTCGAGATACGATTGCTTATATCGGTCAACTTATTGATGAGCTTGAACGATTAACAACTGAAATGGAAGCTATCAATAGCTAAACAACACGAAAACCATCTATGCTTTTTTTTAAGCGTAGATGGTTTTCTTTTTTTTAGTTCTAAGTCGGAAAATACGTACATATACTAGAATCAGGGCGTCCCTCTACACTTTTTTGATATTTCTAAATAGACAATTATTTTTCTTCATACAAAAGTACCGTTATTATTAAGTGTACGCAATTTATTTAGCAAAATTCGACTAACAATTTTCAAAGGAAGTGTTTCTAATTATGGTAAAACGAAATGATCCATGCCCATGCGGTAGCGGCAAAAAATATAAAAAATGTTGTGAAGGTAAACAGCAGGTTTCAGTAGAAACTGTAGCAATCGAAGAATTAGAGCGTGTACTACAAACATTTTACTTAGAATATCCTGAACGCAAAGATGTTCGTGCCTATATCGAGCATGTAGGCACATGGCAGCCTAGATTAGAGAGCGTACTACAAAGAGAGCTAATTGAAGCGATCGCGTTAGACGACTTCTTCTTCCATCAAGAGCCATCTATTTGGAAAGGTTATTTGAAGAAAACGAAGAAAAAAACGGTACGACCATCTACATTAAAAGTGTTAGAAGGCTGGTCACAACCTAAGTTATTTATTGGTTCTGTGTCAGTTGTTGAAGAAAAATATTTTAAAGCGATACATGTGCTAACAAATGAAGAGATTTATATTCGTCGAGAAAATGACAAGCCAATTCCTGAAGGTATGCATGTTTTTGCCTTCATCTTACCAGATGGAACGAAAGAATCAGAGCAGTATTTAGCCGTTTCAACGCTTATCTTCTTCCCACATGACCATGCAAAAGTATTTGAGCAATTTAAAAATAACTTTGAGGCTTCAGACAAGAAGGTTGGAGCATACTTAAAAGAAGAGCATTTATCCTTCTGGGAATTACTTGTGTCCAATGGCTATCAAGGTGAGGAATTCACTAACTTTGAAAGCACAGTATTAACACAAGTGAAAGAATTCCTCGAGCAAAATGAGCGTGAGACAGCTCCTATGCTAGAACTTTTAGAGGATTATTTAATCGAAGGACAACCATCAGCGCGCAAAGAGGCTGCTATTGTTGCTGGTGCGATTCGATATGGCCAGGAAAAAGAGCTATTTGAGTCGCTATCAATGACCGTGAAAGAAATCGCCGCGACGTTTGATATTTCAGCTTCCTCTCTCACAAAATATTACCAAGATTTAAGTAATTACGCTGCAACTAAATAATGCTTCACAATCTAGAACTGCGCCGTACGCCCTAATTTAGAGCATGCGGCGCAGTTTGTTTTAATAGAAAAAGCTACTGTTGTCATAAAAAGAGCCGACAACAGTAGCTTTCTATGGTATTCAACCACGTATATTTATGCAATAATGAGACTTTTATCTATAAGCTACATTTTATGTTAAAACTGTCCATTTAGTACTTATGGTTGCTTTGCCATAAATGTTTAGACTCTCCATTTTGCGACCATTACTTACTATATACCTTTAAGAGCTCTTCCCCGAGAAATTGTAATCGCTCCCCCACTGAACAAGCTTCAATACAGAAACGATGAGCTCCAGGTTTACCACGTTCTTTACGTAGTTGCTTAATCACTAAGCAATCTGCGCAATACGTATCATGCAGTTCATCAATATCTTTCATAACCGTCACTTTATCCATGTTGAACTCTCGCTCCTTTCACGCCCAAATTTCACTTCTTTCTATTATGAAGTGAACATTTTGAACAAGCAACTATTTTGTTTATCCTCATATTTCTGCGGGTGTCCGAACACCTGCTGAAAGAAGTTAAACAAAATTGTCACCACTAAAACACTGTTGTTGTACAATTAAAATAAAAATCAAAAAGTAGGGATTTTATGTTAGAAGTATACATAGATGCTGCTAGTGCAGGAAATCCTGGCCCCAGTGGTATTGGAATATTTATTAAAGGAGAAGGCCATCATATACAAATCAGTGAGTATATAGGCCTTACCAATAACCACATTGCAGAATTTACCGCATTGGTTCGTGGTCTCGAAGAAGCACAAAAGTTAGGCTCAAATCTTGTCTCCGTGCGCTCTGATTCAAAAATTGTAGTAGCTTCCATGGAAAAAGAATATGTTAAAAATGAGGAATTTAAACCTTATCTTGAACAGGCACTGTCTCTTGCCACAAACTTCGATTTATTTTTCATCAAATGGGTACCCGATTCGCAAAATAAAGCTGCAGATGCACTAGCACGTAAGGCCATTCAAAAAGAAAAAAATTAAAACCATCTCTAGGGACTGATTCTTGCCTTCCAAACACGAATCAGTCCCTTTCCATTCAAACTGCCCCTTTTTCAGATACTTAATATCCCCCCAAATTTGATTTTTATCATCATCGTTTTTTACATAACTGAATCGATTTTATAATTCGTATTTTCATCAATAAATACGAACACATTAAAAAGATAAAAATATGAGTATTCGCATCATTACGCTACAGGCGGATGCTTTCCGCTCCATGAAATGTTCGTGATTTTCTCTAGAAAAACTATTTATGAAATTAACTAAAACTAGTACTTAAAAAAATGTTCCTCCGAAAACTTTAAAGTGTAGTGAATTTTCTCATTAGTTTAATAACGTTATTGACAATTTTAAAACAAGGTGATATTCTTTAACACATTAGTAGTTTAGCAAACGAAAGTATAACTAGTAATCTATCATGTATGTGAGGGGAAATTTAACAATGAAGCGTATATTTTCATTACTTTTCATGCTGGCAGCTGTGTTTGCTTTAGCAGCATGTGGAACTTCTGAAGAAAAATCGAATAGAACAGTTACTTCAACTGACTCAGACAAAGCAACTGACAAAGAAAAAATTATTATTGGTATTGATGATAAGTTTGCGCCAATGGGCTTCCGCGATGATAATAATGAAATCGTTGGCTTCGATATCGATTTAGCCCGTGCTGCAGCAGAACATATGGGCGTGGAAGCAGAATTCCAACCAATCGATTGGAAAACGAAAGAAGCTGAATTAATTAGTGGTCGTATCGACTTAATTTGGAATGGTTATACAATTACCGATGAACGTAAAGAAAAGGTTTTATTTACAAAGCCATACCTTGAAAACTCACAAGTTGTGATGACAAAAGCAGACTCGAAGATTGTTAAACTTGGTGAATTAGCGGGTAAAGAAGTTGGTATTCAATCGCTTTCATCAGCAGCGGACGCTTTAGACAGCAATCCAATTCACAAAGAAATAAAAACAATCACTGAATTTCCAGATAATGTTTTAGCATTAACTGATTTAAAAACAGGTCGTGTAGATGCTGTTGTTATCGATGCTGTTGTCGCTGAGTATTACATGACGAAAGAACCTAATACATTTAAATTATTAGATGAATCGCTTGCTCCTGAGCAGTATGGCATCGGTGTTAAACCTGGAAATGAAGCATTATTAGAAAAGCTACAAGCCGCTTTAGATAAAATGAATGAAGATGGCACAGCTGCAGAAATTTCTACAAAGTGGTTTGGCGAAGATAAAGTTTTAAAATAATAAATAGATATGAATCTTTAAGAGTTTCCTCGTGAAACTCTTAATCTTTTTGGAGGGAAAATAGTTATGGCGGACTACTGGCAAACGATGATTTTGCCGATGCTTGAAGGTGCAAAAATGACAGTTCTACTGTTTTTCATTGCCATTCTTGTATCGATTCCACTTGGTTTCTTACTTACATTATTAGCAAAAAGTCGTATTAAACCACTTTCTTGGCTTGCACATACGTATATTTACGTAATGCGTGGTACACCGCTATTACTACAGCTATTATTAATTTGCTTTGGTTTACCAATGATGCCCGTAATCGGTGAATACTTAGTACTTGATCGTTTTGTTGCGGCTTGCCTTGGCTTTATTTTAAATTATGCAGCATACTTTGCTGAGATTTTCCGCGGTGGCTTGTTAGCCATTGACAAAGGTCAGTATGAGGCAGCTCAAGTACTTGGTTTGTCAAAGTGGCAAACGACGACACGTATTATTTTGCCACAAATGTTTCGAGTAGCTTTACCAGCCTTATCCAATGAATCCGTAACATTAATTAAGGATACAGCACTTCTCTATGCAGTTGCTGTGCCAGAGCTACTTCACTTTGCACAAACCGCAGTTAATCGTGACTTTACAATTGTGCCATTCTTTATTGCTGGTGCTATTTACTTAATCATGACACTAGTCTTAACTGTGTTCTTTAAGTGGCTAGAAAAACGTTTTAAATTTGAATAGAGGTGACACTATGGCACTGATTGAAGTATCAAACTTGAAAAAGTCTTTCGGTGAATTAGAAGTACTTAAGCAAATTACATTTAATATAGAAAAAAATGATGTCGTAGCGGTTATCGGTCCTTCTGGATCAGGTAAGAGCACAATGCTTCGAAGCTTCATTCATTTAGAAGAAATAAATGGCGGTAGTATCTGTGTAGATGGTGATTACTTGGTGCAGGACGGAATTTACGCAAAACCTCAGGACATTAAAGCAATCACGGCGAAAATGGGTATGGTGTTTCAACACTTTAATCTTTTTCCACATTTAACCGTACAGCAAAACCTTGAAGTAGCTCCAAGCTTAATAAAAACAGAATCTCCTGATGCGATTGCCCATCGCTGTCAAGATCTACTTAAAAAAATTGGACTAGCTGATAAAGCAAATGCTTATCCTGCCAATCTTTCTGGTGGACAAAAGCAACGTGTTGCTATTGCACGTGCACTTATGATGAACCCACAAATCTTATTGTTTGATGAACCAACGTCTGCTCTTGATCCAGAGCTTACAGGAGAAGTTTTAAAAGTTATGAAGGACTTAGCCGAGGAACATATGACAATGGTAGTTGTCACACATGAAATGGGCTTTGCTCGCGAGGTAGCAAACAAGGTGGTGTTTATGGATGGAGGCGATATTATTGAGGCCAACCATCCTGAAGAATTCTTTACGAATCCACAAAATGAACGTACAAAGGCATTTTTACAAAAAAATTTATAATGCTTAATAGTTCAGATTATATGGAGAAAAACCAGAATAACACTTTTATTTATTAACAAAACAACACTCAAATTAGCAGTATAAGGGACACAAAAAAACGCTTGGCAAAAACCAAGCGTTTTAATTAATTATGTTTCAATTTATCTTTTTCTCCACGGATTACCTTCCCATCAAAATGCAAGTCTTGGAAAATGAGGTCTCCTTCGATTGTATAGCCTGTAACTCGTATTGTGTCTTCTTTTTTGTTAGATAGGTTATTTAAGAACTTTTCAAACCTCTCTAAATTAGCAACTTTTACCCAATAATCAATGTCACCTCTTATAATCGCTTCCTCAGAACTATAGTTCCACTTGAACAGCCAATAGTGCTAATTACAATCGAAAGAAAAATCAATATCAATAGGAATCTCTTCACTTCTTCCGCTCCAAACGGCTATTAGGTTCATTACCTTACGTCTTTAAATATACTACAAAATAAATTTTATCATAAATTCCCCATTTAATTTCCAAATTAAGTTTATGCCTCCACCACAACATCTACTATGCTTTTTGGTCTTAAAAGGGCATGTAAAAATCGAACTACTTAATGGTAGTTACTCTCCTTTTTTATCATATTATTCTAATATAATTTGTATCCTTAATGTTATTTTATCGACATATTACTGTAATATTTCAGTGATAATATCATTTATGTACCAAGTAATAAGCTTTTAAAGTTTTAGGAGGATACAAATTATGAAAAAGAATAAAAAGGTTGGATGGAGGTTGAAATTAGCTACATTAGCATTAAGTTCATCTGTACTTTTTTCAACATTTGACACTGCATCTGCGGCAACTTATACAGTAAAATCTGGTGATTCCCTATGGAAGATTGCCAATCAACAAGGTGTTTCTTTACAATCATTGATGAAATGGAATAGCCTATCTTCTTCCACAATTCATGTTGGTCAAAAGTTAAATCTTAATACTACGCAATCTTCTGCATCTAAGCCATCAAATACTAACCTTGTACAAATTGCAAAACAACAATTAGGTGTAAAATATACATTTGGTGGAGCTAAACCGAGCACTGGTTTCGATTGCTCAGGCTATATAACTTACGTTTTTAATAATGCTGGTATTTCGACAGCACGTAAATCGGCAGCAGGGTTTTACAATACAGCTAAAAAAGTAAGTACACCTAAAGTTGGAGATTTAGTATTTTTCGCAAATACATATAAAGCTGGTATCTCACATGTAGGCATTTATATTGGAAATAATCAAATGATTAATGCTAGTGGCAGTAAAGTTAATATTGCTAATGTCAATAGCGCTTATTGGAAGGGACATTTTGTGGGTTATGGTCGTTTATAGGAATAGGAAAAACCGTTGGGGTGCCCGCCCCAACGGTTTTTTATACGCTCTCCTGTGCTACTTTTTTCGATTTTATTTTGGCTAAACGCATTAAATATATAATGAAGACAACAACTAGTATACCTGCACCACTTAGATAAACAGCAGCATAACCCGCTTGCACTGCTACCATCCCTAATATATACGAACCGAGAGCAATCCCGATGTCAAACATCGTAAAATATGTTGCAGTTGCATAGCCACTACGTTGAAGTGCTACGGATTGAACTGCTAATGCTTGCAAACTTGTTGTCACGGCTCCGTAACCAAATCCAATAAAGATAGCTGAAAATAAAAATAATGATGGTCCTGAGACAAATGCGAGCATAACAAGCCCGATAGCAAAGAATAGAATACCAGGAAGTATGACAAATTGTGGCCCTCTTGTATCATAGAGCTTCCCTGTATAAGGTCGTGTAATTAGCATGGCTGCTGCAAACACGGCATAAAATAGACTCGCTACAGCCATGAGGTCCTTTTGTTGGGCGTATACTGATAAAAACGATAAAACACTCGCATATGAAAAGGCTACTAAACTAGCAATAGCCGCCACTGGAAGTGCTTTGCGTTCAAATAAATCATTAAATTTAAAAGTCAATTTGCCCTGATGAGCAGGCTTCGGTAAATCATCCGTATTCATCGTTACAGCTAAGATGCCCCCAGCTAATATACAAATACTCATCACAATGAATAATACATTAAAGCTACTATATTGAATAAGCAGTAACCCGATGAATGGTCCAATCACTACTGCTAAGTTAGTCGACATTGTGAAATAGCCTAGACCTGCACCTTTACGATTGGCTGGCACAATATCTGCAGCTAATGAGCCAGCTGCCGTTGTAATAATACTAAAGAAAATCCCTTGAATAAAACGTAGACCTAGTAAAAGTCCAAATGGATGAATAAATAAATATAAAACGGTACATAAAAAATAGCCTATAATCGAAATTACTAATAGCTTTTTCTTCCCAAAAACATCTAATAATTTACCTGAAAAAGGACGAACGATAATGGCGGATAATAAAAAACCTGACAGTAACAAACCTGCTTCCTTATCTGTCTGGTGTAGCTCTCCAATCGCGTAAAGCGGTAAAGTGGTTACAAGTCCATAAAAAACAAAAAACACCGATATATTTGTTAAAAAGAGACTAATAAATCGCTTCGTCCAGATTTTTGTGTTCCCCTCTTGTTGCATGTCAATCAACCTTTCATTTTTTCCAGTAGCATTATAAATTGCTGTTGTTCTTCAACAGTAAGTGAACCTACCATTTCTTCCTCAAAAGCTAAAATGGTTTTTGTAATAGCAGGCAATCGTTGCTCAGCCTCTGATGATAAGGTAACGATTTTTTCTCGTTTATCTTCACCATCTATTCTTTGTACCCACCCTAACGTTTCAAGTCTAGTAATTGCTCTTGTGATACTAGGTGCCTCAACATTTAAATACTTCCAGATTTGCGTTAATGTCATTGGACCGTTTGTATGTAAGCAAAATAAAATAGTCCATTGTGAACTATACAAATTATGCTGTTTCAGCACTTCATTTAAACAATTCGTTAAATAACGACTTTTTTGGAATAAAGCATGGAATATAGGATTCATGTTAACGATCTCCCGAAATTTATTTACCTAGCTAAATAAATACTATACGCTTCATTTTTTTCATTGTAAAGCAGGTTGTTTGAAATGATGATGAAGTACTGATTCTAGAGATTTTTAAAAATTTATGGAGGAAATTTTTTGAAAGTGTCGAATCTAGCTACTAGATTACAAGAAAAAAAGGAGATGAAATCATGGGGAAAAAGGTATTAATACTTGCAGGTGATGCAGTAGAGGCGTTGGAAATTTTTTATCCTTATTACCGTTGCTTAGAGGCAGGCTATGATGTGACAATTGCAGCACCATCAGCAAAGAAATTACAAACTGTATTACACGATTTTGTTGATGGGGTCGATACATACATCGAGCGCCCAGCATATGGCTTAGAAGCACATTCTTCCTTTGCAGACGTAGATCCAACACAATTTGACGGACTCATTATTCCTGGTGGCCGAGCGCCAGAATACATTCGTTTAAATGAGCACGTTCCAGCATTAGTGAGCCATTTCTTTGAAACAAATAAACCAATTGCCGCCGTATGTCACGCAGCCCAAATTTTCGCAACAATTCCTGAAGTACTAAAAGGACGTGAGCTAACAGCCTATATTGCCTGCAAGCCTGAAGTTCAAGTTGCAGGGGCTACGTATATTGATGCCACTCTTCATACAGATGGTAATTTAGTGAGCGGTCATGCATGGCCAGATTTACCTGGACTAATGCGTGAATTTATTCAAAAACTAGAAGATTAAAGAGGAAAGAGGATGTTTGTAATTGGGCATCCTCTTCTTTAAGATGTTTCTTGTAATTCAACATTTACCAACTTGTTTGTTTCAGTTATATATTTGATTTTTACATAAACACCGAATTCCTTATCACTTTGTTTTAACCAAAGCTTAAATTTTTCGATAGTTGAATCTTCAAATATCTCGCTTCCCTCATGTAAATAATCCAAAATTTTAGCTTGTGGATATTTGGTCTGTACCTCTTTTATCGCTACCTTTCCCCATTCCGCATAGGATGGTGCTTCCTGTTGAGCATATGCACTGATTGGTATAGGTAATGACGTGGCAAGAAATACAAGTAAAATCCCTATTGTTACATAAAATTTTCGCACTTGATGCACTCCTCTTTTTTGAATTTTTGTGCATAAAACTGTCAAACAAAGCAAAAAATAAGAGCTCCAAAAGTATTCAGAGATTACTTTTGAAGCAGTTTTTTTGTTATTGCTTCGGTTGTTGGGGATTATTATGAATAACTTGATTAAATTCTGCTGAGTATTCCTCACGATCATTTCTTTTATGTGTATCTTCTTTCTTTTTCTTTTTAAAGCTTGTTTTATTCTTTTTTGCCATTATTTAAACCTCCCATATTTCGGTTATTTGTTTTTATTGGACTGTTGATTTTTCTTATGGTTCGTTTTATTATCTTTATTTTTGGCTTTCGCATCAAATTCTGCAGCGAATTCTTCATTCAGATTGTCATTCGGGTTATTGTTATTACTATTTGATTCATCGAGGTCTATCTTTTTGTAGGTATCAAAAGGATTGTGCGTTCTAACATTCATTGTTTTATTGTTATTTTTGTTGTTCTTATTGTTGTTTCTATTGCCCACGGATGTTCACCTCCTACTTGTAATGTGCACAAGAGTGAAGGAATTATGCTTTGGAGAAAACTTCAATGGCAGAAGAAACATGTACATTTTTCTCATAGTAATTCTGGTAAAATTAATAAATACGCTTAATTTTATCTCAACATCTATATAATTCTGTTTATTGATACAAAAATAAAAGGGGTATAAAATGTGACGCAATTATGCCGTGGCATAATTGATCTATATTTCCGCAAAAAATGTACATCACCAATCAACATTAGTAATGTACATTTTTATTTGTCCTTTAGACAATTGTATATTCAGTTATATTTAGTAATGCTCCAACTGCCCCTGAAAAACCGTGGTCATCAATAAAGACAGGTGTATGTTTTTTCGTACGTGTATAATTAGCAATAACTTGTGCGAGATGTTCGTTATTACTTAAGGTTGAACCGATATAAACGATATGTTGAGCATTTTTTTCCTCAGCATATTGAATACTAAGCGTTGTAATAACCTCTCCTACAAGTCCTTGTACAGTGGCAATAATACCTTCAGCTGGATGTTTGACAAACTCTGTTATACCAACTTTTCCAAAATTACTGGCAGTCAGATGCCCATCAATAGGTGTATCCATTCCTTGATAAATATCCTTTACAAGTAAATCAATGTTCTCACGATTACCCTTAGTAGCCATTTCTCGTATTTCATTATAATCCGTAATGCCTGTTGTAAGCGCTGACAATCCGATCAATGTTCCACCGCCAACGCCTGTCCCACCAACACGAACATGCGTAGCACCTTCCATATAATGGATCGAGGTACCAGTACCAATATTAGTTATCATACTACGCTCAAAGAAGTATCCTTGTTTATGCAACATAAATCGAACACCCTTCAGTGTAGCTTCAAATTCTACTATATAATGAATCGATTTCATTGTTTTAATGACATCAAGTAATTGTTCCGTACGCCCCCCAGTAACACCGATATCCTCAATATCTGGATGATTAATAATCCAATTCTTTACAGCCAACAAATCATTTGACGGGAAAGTTGTTAACACAAGCTCATTATGCTCATCCAAATAAGCAACCTTTGTCAATGTGCCGCCTGCATCAATACCTATAGCCTTTGGCATAACATTCTCCTTTGACTTTATTCAGTACATTCTCTATTCGATGGTGAGATATATACTAGATTTTGCTTTTACTCAGGAGGCGTTTAGCTACCTACTGAATATAGTTCATGATTTCACAGATGTCGCGGATTTTACAAGGAGTTGTTGTGCCAAAATCCCGACGTATTGTATTTAAATACCGAAAGCAAATTGACAGGTACAATTACTTCGGAATGTAATTGCCTGTTTTCACTCTCCCTAAACTTTAACGCTGTTGAAATGAATGTGCAATAACTTAGCAAACTTTCATGAAAAAAAACTCTAAAAATATCAAAATTCTTCTATTATTCGCACGAGGAATAACGCATTTTTATACTTTATCATTATTCTACTAAAAAAACAAAAAAGTGAAAATGCACTGACATTCAATGCATTTCCACTTTGTAAATTAATTTCTATAATTAACGAGCTGAATAACCACCATCAATCACTAGTTCGCCACCAGTAATATAAGAAGCTTCATCTGATGCTAGGAACAGAATCGCGTTTGCTACTTCTTCTGGTTGACCCAGTCTGCCCATTGGTGTAGCTTGTACTAGCATATTCATCACTTCTTTTGCTTCGGACAATTGGGCTGTCATTGGTGTTTCAATAACCCCTGGGAAGACAGTATTAACACGGATATTATAAGCTCCTAATTCAGCAGCTGCTGCACGAGCAGTTGCACGTAATGATCCTTTAGATGCTGTATAAGCATTAAGACCCGAGCCAATTATTGCTGTGTAGGATGATGTATTAACAATTGAACCTTTCCCTGCTTCTTTCATATATTTTGACGCATGTTTAATACCTAAGAATGGACCGAATGCATTGATATTATGCATAATTGTCCAGTCTGCTTGTGAAATTTGATCGATAGCTTTTTCAGATGCGATACCAGCATTATTAATTAAAATATCAATACGACCATATTTATCAATAACTGCTTTCGTTACTTCTGCCCAGTTTTCATCCGAAGAAACATCTAATTTCATTCCCTCTACATGATCTAGTTCAGAAATCTTTGCAAGGTTTTCTTCGTTAATGTCAGCGGCAATAACTGTTGCCCCTTCTTTCGCAAACAACTTTGCCATCGATGCGCCCATACCAGATGCGCCACCTGTAATAATTGCAACTTTGTTATCTAAGCGTCCCATAAATAAAACTCCCTCTATGCTTTATTTTGTACTGCATAAATCTATACATTATTTTTAA
Organism: Lysinibacillus sp. NPDC097231; assembly: GCF_044761885.1. NCBI lineage: Bacteria > Bacillati > Bacillota > Bacilli > Caryophanales > Bacillaceae > Lysinibacillus > Lysinibacillus sp. NPDC097231. Next base: position 90,123 of record NZ_JBIWDH010000016.1, read on the forward strand.
GAAAAATAGTATAGAATTAAATAGTTTACGTTTAAACTTTATCATTTTTTTAAAGCATTTTCAAAGAATATGACTATAAGTTGAACAATCTGTTTTATCTTTCCCCACTTTTACGATACGATATACTATAGATGTGTGACCATTTGAACGGAGGAATATCAGTGAAAGATCAAAAAACACTTTATAAAGAAGCGATGCAAGTTTTAAAGGAAACGAGCCGCACTTTTTATATACCGATTACTTTTTTAAAAAATGATTTAAAAATGTCAGTAGCTGCTGCTTATTTAGCGATGCGTGCTATTGATGAAATTGAGGACCACGAAAAGCTTTCAAATGATGTGAAGTTTGATTTACTAACTGCGACAAGCGAATTATTAAAGGAAACATTTGATGCCGAAGCTTATGAAACATTATTAGCACCATATGCGGAGCAGTTGCCTGAAGTATCTCTTCGTTTAGCGGACTGGCTAACATTCTGCCCTGAAGGTTCACGTAAAATTATTCAAGCTTCAACAAGTGAAATGGCTTTTGGGATGGCAAAATGGGCAAATGCCAACTGGCAAGTTCATACGCGTGAGGATTTAGATGATTATACATATTACGTGGCAGGTCTTGTTGGGACAATGTTATCCGAGCTTTGGGCGTGGGGTGCAGACATTCAAACTGATCGTGAATTAGCTATTGGCTACGGCCGAGGTCTCCAAGCGGTCAATATTTTACGTAATCAGCATGAGGATTTAGATGAGCGCGGTGTAAGTTTCGTTCCTGATGGTTGGACACGCGCGGATTTATTTGCATACGCGGAGGAAAACCTTGCAAAAGCAGATCTTTATATGAAGGATATTAATAAACGCACGGTCCTATTATTCTGTCGTTTACCACTGGCTTTAGCCCATAAAACATTAAAGGCGATGCAAGAGGGGCGTGAAAAAATGACACGTTCAGAAGTAGAACAAACTGTAGAAGAAGTACAAGCTGACTAAAATGTTATTTTAACTTAAACCCTTGTAAGAGAAAATAACCGCTGCCTAGCAGACGAAGAACCAAATATAAATGCTTCAAACGGCTTGAGCCCTGTCTTCCGAGAGGGCTCAAGCCGTTTAATTGTTATTTCATACTTTCTTCGATTCCCTCTTACTCAATAACAAATTACTAAATGTTTTATAATTCGTTAAAAATACGCCACAAAGAACGATAATGGAGCCCACAAAAGAAATGGTATAAACAGACTCTTTTAAAAATAGATAACCAACTAGTAATGCTATCATTGGGGATACATAAGTCCATGTCGATGGTAGTACGGGTCCTGCTACTTTAACTAACCAATAATATATTCCTGATGCAATAATTGAGCCGAAAATAATTAGATATAATAACGCGGACAACCCTGTTATATTAAACCCCTTTAGTGAATGGTCCTCTATCAAAAAAGATAAAGTAAATAAAAATAGACTACCGAACAACATTTGAAATCCATTAAGTAAAGTTGCGGAATAACCTTTAATAAGTATTTTTTTTGATTTAACTGTTCCTACTCCATAAAAGAAGGTCGAAACAATAATTGCTATCGATCCTAAAAATTGAAAGTTAGATAGTTCAAATCCCTCTTTTATGTTTGGATATACAATAAATAAAACACCTAAAAATCCTAACCCCACCCCAAATGCTTCAATTAAACCTAATTTTTCTTTCTCAAAAATAAGGTTAGAAAGAATAACCATCAATGGTGTTGCAGCACCTAACAAAGCAGCAAAACTCGACGGAACATACTGTTGAGCCCAATAAAACCCACTGAATTCTATTCCTGTCATGCATAGTCCAATAAATGCTGCAGATAAATAGAAGGTCTTGTCCCTCGGAAATTTTACTTTTGTTAGAAATAAAAAGGCAAGAATAAGTATCCCAGCAGTACTAAATCTTAAACCAGCGTATAGAAAAGGAGAAAATCCTGCATGAAGCCCTAAAGTAATGCCTAAAAAAGTAGTCCCATAAATAAGGCACATAATTATATAAGCTAAAAACATAGTAGTTATTCCTTCTTCCTTCTGTCTTCTATTTTTTAATGACTTATAAGAGTCTCAATAGAAGTGTTTTCACAAATGTTTATCATTGTTTGATATAGTGGTAATCGTTCATATTTATTAGTTTCTACACTAAATCCACCTAGTGATTTGCTGAGATTATCAATTTGTTTCTTAGCTTCTGCAGTTTCAAGGCGAGATATCTGTCTCTCAAACATATCAATATAATTAACTATTTTCTCCAATTCTTCGCGGAGCTCAATCACATCAATATGGATTTCCGTCCCATCAAAGACTTTTGTCCCAACATCATTTAAGAAACTATAAAAAAACTGAGAAGCACGGCTATCAAAATTAATATGAGGATCAATTTGTATTGGATAACGAAGTAAACGCTCGGCAAAAATTAGTTCAGCAAATAATAACCCTTTTTCTAATTTTTTATTAATATATAAATCTATACAAGCGATGATTGAATGTAAATCTACACGCAATTCTTCTAAAGAAGCTGCTGCACGACTCCCTTTAATATTTAGGTACTCTGGAATGGGTAATACCCCTGTTCGATGATGATATTCGTGAAGATAAACCCATGCAATACAAGCTTCTTGAATTTCTTCATCACTAGCTGATTTTAATACCTTAAAAGTTGAAGCAGTTGTTAATTGGTTAAGAATTGGTTTAGTTATGAGGTGATTTCTTTTTTCAAATCTATTTGTAAAATAAAATACCTTATGCTCATTTTTTATTGGTGCAGATGCAACGAAAAACTCAGGGAATAAGGAAACATTCATAGTTTCTTTAAAACCATCTGTACAACCTAGAACCGTAACCGGTAATACTACTGAACTTGGATAATGAGAAGTAATACTACTATTAACTTCATGTTTTTTATAGAGGATACACTCAAATCCAAATAATGGGTTATACGGACTATTAAACATCCCTGCTATGAAAGAAATTTCAGTATCGACTGTATTAATATATTCTCGCGTTTTGGAGTAATCAGGCTCGTTCCCTTCAATTAAAAATGAAATAGTTTCTTCTGTAAAAGCCCTAATGAGATCTTTTGATACTATTCCCTCAAGTTGTTTAATCTCAGAAATCAAATTAAATACATCATCTTCTTTCGGTTTCACATTACTTTTCAGATTATCTCTAATTTGACCAGTAATAGAAATAATTGTGTCCATATTTGAAATCAATTTTCCCACTCCTTATAATTTTCTTGCGGCAATTTCTAAAATATACAAATTTTGTGAATTGTCACAATTTATAGAATATACTATTTTTGTAAATTGTCAATACTTAGAAAATATAATAATTCTATAAATAGATTATTTTGATAATGGAGAACTATATATAACTCCCCTTTATTTTATTAATTCAACATTCTTAATTTTTTTAAATCGTTTTTAAAAAAATATTTATTTTACGATAGGATTTAAGGAGAATATTATGTTTTTAATATAAGGAAAAGTAAAAGATTAATTATACAAGGGTATATTTTTACGGAATATAATCTTGCTGAGAGGATTGGAAAATTTCTCTGCCCAAGTAAAAAATAATTTTTTTAAACGTTATGCGCATGTATTTCAATGGGGAATGTCCGTTTAAACCACCGTTAATATCACTGGTTTACTCCGAACTAAAAAAATACTCCCCATAAATAAACAGTTTTTTCATCTGTCTATCTAATGGAGAGTAACTCATTCTTATTGAATTTAATTACTTATAAGGTATCAATAAGCTTAACAACGATTTCATAGCTAAAATAGACAGAAAGCATCGTTAATAACATAAATACTACCTTTTCAACTTTACTACCTGTTTTGGTTGTAAGAGGCAAACGAATCGACATGGATATTGGGAAAAACAGCTTAACTCCCTGCTTTGTCCCCATATCTAGGAAAATGTGACTTGCTATCCCAATTACAATACCTGCTGAAATGGATTCATAAGGTACAAATGTATGTAACAGCATCATAACTAGAAACAAAAAAAGCAAACTATGTGTAAAGGAACGATGTCCAAATAACATATTGACAATTTTTGAAATGATGGGAAACTTCCTCCCAATTTTACTGCCACCGTGGCAAATATCTGGAAGTAATGCACCGATAACACCTGCTCCTACTAAAACAAGCGGATTATCACTAGAAATTTGTGCAAAAGCAAGGCTTGCCGTGATGCCCCCAACGATGTGTGTATTCCCTTGCATTATTACTTCCTCTCCTTATATTTCTTTTTTTAACCTCCTTAATTTAACACACTCCGCCTAAAAAAGGAACACACATTCCGAACATATACTCCCCTTTTTTCACTTGATAGTTTAATCAGCTAATATAAGAGATAGTTGAAATAAAAAAACTTCAAATGAACAAAAATATCAGAATCATTTCAGGCTATTACTGTATATATTGAATGATTCTCGATAAAAATAGGATTGGAGGTTATTTATGAAATCTATCAAAGGAATTATCTTTATCATACTCATGATGGCTAGTAGTGCTTTACTGTGGTATTTCGCTACACCTATGGAGCCTATAAATATTATTAACAGACTTAGTCACATCGTCGGGGGCTTGGCCATTACGGGATTTTTTCTAGTCTTTTTATTATCAACAAGAATGAAAGTCCTTGAACGCTGGTTCCATGGACTAGAGCATGTTTATTTTTATCATAAATTATTAGCGATTTTTTCACTGTTCATGGTGATTTTACATGGGCAATTGCAAGATCTGGTCCCTCGCTGGGATAGAGTACACAAAACTCCGCTCCTTGAATTTGCGAAAGAGCTAGGATCGCTTGGCCAATTTGGCTTCATAGGACTTATTGTGATTGCACTTTTTGCTAAATTTCTAAAATATGAGCGCTGGCGAGTCTTTCACCGCTTATTGCTTATTCCTTATGCATTCGGTATATATCATGCTTATTTTTCAAGTAGATACGATTTATTGCAGCCAACACCTTTAGGAATTTTCACTGCACTCACTACGACCATTGGATTTATGTCAGCATTATACATGCTTACGATGTATCAGGATATGAACTTTAAGCATACAGGTAATATTACAGGTATCAAAAAAATGAGTTCCAATGTTATTGAATTGGAGCTAACACTTGATAATAAGATCTCCTATCGACATGGACAATTTGTTTTTATCAAGATTTTTCAAGATGGATTGGAAAAGGCGCCACATCCCTTTTCTATTTCTGGCGGTGATGGAGAAAAAATATTTTTGACCATTAAGGCGCTTGGAGATTATACGAAGAACGTCTATCATTCCGTTCAATTAAACACACCGGTCGCACTAAATGGTCCATATGGACATTTAAACTTTGAAAAAGGGGCACAGCAACAAATTTGGATTGCAGGTGGCATCGGTATTACTCCATTTTTATCCTATTTACAATCACAGCCCATTGATCGAGATATTGAATTATTTTACACATATCATGGTCAAGATAATGCCATCCAAAAAGAACTTTTACAGGAGTACACAAGAACGTATCAGCAATTCAAAGTGAACTTTATTGATACTGCTCAAATGGACAGGCTGTCATTTGAAAATTATTCAGTCCCAGCGCATTCAAGCATTTTTCTTTGTGGCCCTGAAAAAATGGTGAGACATTTTGCCAAGCAATTGAAATCCAATAATAGCGATATCCATATTGACTTCGAAGCGTTTAAATTTAGATGACGCTCATAAAATAAACGAAAAGACTTAAGCCCTTTCGTTCATTTTTATAAGGTCATTGGTTTGCCATCGCCTGTTGAATAATTTTCTGAACCTTCTAAGTCATCTCAAGCAGCAACCAAGACTATCTATTTCGAGCAATTTACTTGGAATTTATAAAAGTTTATCGTATAGTAAAATCTCATTAATATATTAAGGAGATTTTCAACAATGACGATAACAAAAAGCTATTTAAATAAAGTAATGCATGAACGTAAATCTGTTCGTAAATATGATGCAAATTATAAAATTCCACAAGCTGAATTAGAGGACTTACTTGTAGAAGCAACAACCGCTCCTTCATCAAGTAATTTACAGCCTTGGCGCTTTTTAGTGATTCAAGACGATGCAGTAAAAAAAGAATTACGGGCGATTGCCAATAACCAGGAGCAAGTGGAAACAGCCTCTGCCATCATTGCTGTTTTAGGCGATACTGAAATGTACCAAAATGTAGAGGAAGTTTATACAAAAAACTTCGAGCTTGGCTATATGAATGAGGAAACAAAAAACGTGATGATTGAAAACTCATTAAAACTGTATCCAAACCTACCTAAAGAAGTTCTTAAAAATATCGCTACATTTGATGCGGGCTTAATTTCTATGCAAATTATGCTTTTAGCAAAAGATATGGGCTATGATACGGTTACTATGGGTGGCTTTAATAAAGAGGCTTTTGCAAAGCATTTCGAACTAACAGAAAATCTAGTGCCAATCGTCTTAATCGCGATCGGAAAAGCAGCAGCACCAGCTTACGGCTCATCTCGTTTAGCGTTAAATGACATTGCAAAATTCATTTAATCCAGCGAAAAAGACTGTATCAAATGTTCTTTTTAGAATAAATATGATACACTAAATATAGAATAAAAAAGACTGGATGCGTCAACATCCAGTCAAAGCAACAATCATGCCGCAAAATAGCGGCTGACCAAGTTAAAGTTGTAGAAAAAGTCACCTTACTTAGCCGGCAGGGTGGCTATTTCTTTTTATTTTGAGAGACAATAATACTAAGCATCAGCGTAAGTACTGCAATTAGCAAAAGACTACTCTGCACAATCAAACTGAATGCTTCAAATACTGTCATCCGCCTCACCCCCTTTCAAGAGGGAGTTCAGCCGCCACCTGCTTTATGAATTGTTGCTACTGCTAGTCTAACAATTTTATGGAATATATTCTACGACAAATACTCAGAAAATTTAAATAAAACATTTCTCCAGAACTAACATACTATCATTATTAAGGATATTTTTGGCTCATCACCATAACGTGTGGTTGATTTCCGTTCCGACTGGGCGCTTTCTTGGGGCGTCGGAGCAACTAATCCCCAAGGAATCGCTCAGTCTCCACTCCAATCAGCTTATATAAGTAGGGAAATGTTTAGCTAGTGGGAACTATATTTTTCTCATTTTTTCATAGTATCTATCACAATAGGTATGTCATTATTAGGGATATTTTAAAAATAATATTTCTCATGAGCTACGATACATATTTTTTCATTGTATCCATTTTTGCCAAGCTATCTTATTTATGCACTAATTAATATTTACATTCTTTTTCTTTTAACAACAAGTGGTGAGGATAATGACGATTAAGCAAAAATTGGCTGGCTTAAGTCCCTTATAATATCGAACTCAAACCAGCCAGTCGCTGCATCATTTAAACACTAACTTTAAGGGGTTACTACCTCATGATTATGACCCTCAAAGTCTATCCTGTAATTACCAAAAGTTTCTTTTCTTTCATCTGAGCTTAAATTTCCAAATCTATTATAGCCAAAAATGTAGATGCCGTTATCATCTATTTTCCAGTTATATGAATTACTTAAAGTATCAAAACCATAATAAAACCCAGGCTTGCCTAAATAATCAGAAACCCAATGCCCATTTTTAAATGTTGCACATTTTAAATTACTTGTTTCATGAGCATTTACTACACCACGCTCATATCTCGTTAGATAATATACATTATTCTTATAAGCTTTTACAGTCTTAATTGGTGCTTTTTCAATGGCTACTCTTGTAATGGTTTGTCCATCAACATAATATAATATAAATTCTCCCGTAGTGGCATAAGCGTAGTCCATATAAAAATTACCCATATCTGTTTTAAACCATATATCCCCTAGTTTAATCACATTTTTATCCTCAACAAATTCCTGATAAACAAAAGGTTCAAAATCAGAAAAATTATTACTATAAAGTAATTGACCTTTTTCTTTGATCACTGCCATAAAACGGTCACTATAGACAATTGATTTTTCTTGATATAGCAATTCACAAATGCGTACAAGATTAAGATTCTCAAGCTCTGAAGCATCTATATTCCTTATAATAATCAAGCTATAAGGTTGTATTTCTTCATTCTTTAAATATACTACTTTTTTATTAAAACCCTCACCAATATATCTTAAAGGAATATAGGTTGAATTATTATAAAGATTTGCAGAAACATCCATTTGAATCTGTTGACCATTAACGGACATAGCCTTGCTCCCTATTTTCAAGGTTATTGTTTTATTAGAATATTTAATGGTTATCGTATTATTTTTAGGGTTGAAATCTACTTTTGCGCCAAACCCCTCAGAAATAAAGCGAAGTGGCACTAGGGTTCTTCCATCTTTTTTAATTGGCTGTACAGCCGACACCATATGCCCATTTACAAATGCCTTGGAGCTTTCAGGTGACATAATGATACTATTATTAAGGTCATCTTCTGTAATATCATTATAATGTTCACTAAGATTTTCTGCTTGAGCAGTTTGACTAAAAGCCAAGATCAATGAAAGAGTTAATAATACTATTATTCTTATCTTCATTTTTTATACACCTTTCATCCTCATATAGTAGTATAGTCAGGAGAATCAGATCTTCCTCAGAGCAAATCCAAATTGTTAGTTCATTCATAAGTATCACTTCTCAATCGCTAACCTCTTAAAAGCAAATACAACACTAAAGTTTCCCTCTGGCCATTAATCCAAATCTGACAATTTACCTAACGCCTCTTTCAAAATCTGCATTTCCGATAGTGACAGCGTTAGCCCCTTCCCCATTTTCGTATGATCCTCTGACCAATCTCGAATATCATATTTCGGTTCACGATTATTCCAACTAATTAGATTTAACTCTTTCTTCCACCCTTTACTACCTTCGGATAATACCGCGAGTGTTTTAATGATTTCGTATTTAATTTCTGCCATAAATATACCTCCATTTTGTTATTACCTCTTATATACATATTGTTTTTAGGAGTGCTGTCTACCTACTCCTCCACATCAATTAAATAAATACCTTCCGTAAACCCTCCTCGATACAGCCTCTTTTGAATACGTTTCTGTTCCAATTGCTCATAGGAGACTCTGTACACATGTATTGCTGCATGTACTAACTCCAAAATATCCGCAAGTTCCTCAACTGCCTCTTTTGGAGTGCTTGCTTCTTGAAACTCTAAAACCTCCTCTTGCATTTTCACCTTTATACTTGTTAAATATTCTTCTTTTTCTAACACCCTTGTTCTACAAGTTTTGCCACTGGCTTCAATGACTTGTGGAATGAAATCACGTACTAATTTATTGTATACTGGCATGTTTTTGTCCCCTTTTAATTTTTACTAAAAGCTCTCTATTTTCCGTGTCTCTGTTGATTCTTTAAAACTAGTATACCAAAATTCCAAAGGGTATTTTTTGAAACATTCCCACTATATACTCAAAAAGCCATCATTAAAGACTTAATTTCACGAACCAAAATAGCATAAATATGACATATAAACTAATAATTACATAAAAATCTCTATAGATATAAAAATTTAGTATTGTTATTATTATAAAGCATTTCATTTGAAGGGAGGTTTTACCGATGAGCTATGATTCTTATTATGATTACGATGCGGTATTAGGTGGGGTATTTTTCCTAATTATCGTTGTAGCTCTTGTATTAGGTCTAATCGCATATATTGTTAGTGCACTTATTTATTTTATGGCATCTAAAACGAATGGCTTTGGTGATGTGGCTTACATCGCTTGGATTCCTATTATCAATGTCTATAGTCTTTTCCTTCTAACGGCAAATGGAGCTGATCATAAAACGGTTCGTGCGACCGCTAAAAAATATACGCTAATTTATATTGGTCTATTAATTGTTTCTTTTATTCCAATTATCGGCTTTATAAGTACTCTTTGTACTACTGTCTTTATGTTCTATTTCACATATCGCCTGTTCTATCGTTGGTCTGGCGAAAAAGGAAAGGCTGTTCTTTACATTATTCTCTCGTTCGTAACTGGTGGATTATTCTTTTTCATTTATGGTTTAATGCGCATGAACAGACCATTCGTTGCATAATTATTGATGCACAAAACCTCTTTATGTCTTTTAATAGACTAAAGAGGTTTTACGCTTATTTTCGTAGTTTAACACTATAATGTCTCATAGATTTTGGAATGCCTTTTAAGGCAAGTATCCCACTATAAACCAAATATCTTATTCTATATTCTAAAAAGAATACACTTGGCATCTCGTCCATTAGTGGTAAAAGTTCCATAATCACAGTTCCTGTCTGTATAAAATCTTTGGTTTCTTGTTTTTGATGCAACCTGTTTATCGTCTCTATGATCAAAGAATCATAATGATTTTCTGATACTCCTTTTATTTCGTTATCCATCCATAAGCGTAAAATATCTTTCATTTGAGATAATTTCTCCCATTCTTTTTGATAATAAAGGCGCTCTTGAGCAGTTAATGGCTTTTGGTCCTTGATATTCGTAAATAAATGTTTTAATTGCTGTGATTCAATCTGACTTGTATAGAAAACAGGCGAATTAAATCTTTCATGGTGTTCTGTAGTGTTAATGAGAAAAATCTCATTTGTCTTATTTCGTAGTAAATAAAGAATATATCGAAGTCCACTTTGTTCATGTGCGTTGTTGCCATACCATATATAAATAGGAACGTGATATGGAATATCCTCTATTTCACGTAAAGCATTTGTAAACTTATTGAGATAAACATAGTCATCCTGCTCGTCATTTATGTTTTCAAATAACCAAGTATTTCGAATTGCTTGCCCTTTCTCTTCCTCTAGCTTCCACAATGGGCCGATGGAAAAGAAATCAGGAAATCCAATCACATATTTAGGTGGCTCAAGTGCTACCCTCACGGAACCTGCTTCAGATTCAGAACAAACGATATGAACCGCTAAGGCAGGCGTATTTGTTACTTCCTGGTATGTAGAACGATGTTTTTGAATATTATCATTGATGACTTCCACCATTTTGATCAGTTCTTCTTGTTCTAGACAGAATGTCCACCCCTTAAGAGGTTCCCTTTCCACATGCTGAAATGCCTCAAATTGTTCGTTTTGCTGTAATTCATAGGACTTCCATTCAAAATCATTCATTAAGTCTGTTGCGCATAGATAATTTTGTGTTTTAATTTTATAGACAAAAACTGTAGTTGGCTCCATAAAAAAATAAATAAACGGATAAATTATCACTACCGTCGCATAAATTTTGATTGAATTTTCTGTTTTCTCACTTTTTTGTTTAAGAAGAAAAAAGAAAACACACAAACAACGGTGATTGACAT
>NZ_JBIWDH010000017.1:0-84079 GCF_044761885.1 Lysinibacillus sp. NPDC097231
CTAGAAAAGACTATGTAAAAACTGTGATAAAAAAATTTTTTATCACTCTTAAAAACGGGTCAAACCGTTGATATATCAACATTTATAGAGGGAGGTGAAGAAGCAATGATTTTATTAGACCGTCAGGAATCGGAGCAGCACAAAATTTTAGAAGCTTTGATACGAAGATTACCTAGTACACATACTGAATACATGAATTATTTTGAGAAGTTAAGGCGTATACACGCTGGCTTTGCTGGGGAGGAAAGAGTAGATGCAGAATGGCTTGAAATTATTTTACCTCAACCTCATTATTTTCTTCATGGTTTACAAATACACAATCACTTTGGTACTACACATCAAATAGACACCGTTCTACTATGTCCGCAATTTATATTGATACTAGAAATTAAAAATGTAACAGGCTTTCTGGATTTTGATGAATCCTTTAATCAATTTACACGCACTACAGTAGAAGGTGATGTCGAGGGAATGACCAATCCATTTCATCAAGGTAGTCGACATAAGGAGTGGGTGAAGGGGATGTTACAACAGTCACAACTTGAGATTCCTGTTTATTACACTGTCGTTTTAGCAACGAAAAATGCAATTTTATCGAAGAGTTTAAGGGGACAGCCAATTTTTCATGTTTCAGGTTTACGTTATCACATTAGAAAATTGTTACAGCAGCATAAAGAAAGAGTGGTGGATGAGGAAGAGCTCTTTCGATTTTCTACTAAATTATTGTCCATGCATAAACCAATCAAAAAAGAAATAGCAGTGCCTATCCAGGATATAGTGAAAGGTGTGTTATGTGAAAGTTGTTTAAATGGACAGTCGATGAACTATCGTTACCCAAAATGGTATTGTCAGCGGTGCGGGACAGTAGATCAAGAGGCTATTTTTAGGACTCTTGAAGATTTTCGATTGCTAGTAGGCGAAACGTTAACAAATAAAAGCTTTTGTGAGTTTTTTAAAATAGATTCACCGAATATAGCTTATAAATTACTACAAAAGTTACCTTTGACAGCTAAGGGAACAAAAAGGCATAGGAAGTATAGGATTGTTAATTAAAGAGCCAAAATTCAAGCGGTCTGAATTTTGGCTAGAAGTGTTGTGACGGATAGAAGGTTCGGAGTGATGGAAAGAACAGAGGAATCGCCGTATAGATATCTCAAGGAGACGGATAGAACTAACGGCGCCGGAAAACAAGGCGACACCGCCGGACAGAAGTCTCAGAGCGACGGAAAGAACTAAGGTAGTGCCGTATAGATATCTCAAGGAGACGGATAGAATTAGCGGTGACGGAAAGCAAGGCCACTCCGATGGATAGAAGTCTCAAAGCGACGGAAAGAAGCAAGGTACCGCCGGTTAGATATCTCAAGGAGACGGATAGAACTAACGGCGCCGGAAAGCAGGGCGACACTGCCGGATAGAAGTCTCAAAACGAAGGAAAGAAGCAAGGTACCGCCGGTTAGATATCTCAAGGAGACGGAAAGAACTAACGGCGCCGGAAAGCAAGGCGACACCGCCGGATAGAAGTCTCAGAGCGACGGATAGAAGCAAGGTACCGCCGATTAGATATCTTAGGGTGACGGATAGAACTAACGGCGCCGGAAAGCAAGGCGACACCGCCGGATAGAAGTCTCAGAGTGACGGAAAGAAGCAAGGTACCGCCGGATAGATATCTCAGGGTGACGGAAAGAACTAACGGCGCCGAAAAGCAAGGCGACACCGCCGGATAGAAGTCTCAAAGCGACGGAAAGGACCATGACACCGACGGATAGCGGGCATAATTCATACTAGACAAATAGATATTTGAGGTATATAGTTAGCTAGGCTAACCAATTGAATAGGGGTGGTATTTTTGACGATCGAACAAGACTTTTTTAATCAGTACCGCTTAATGTACAGACCGTTTATCAATCAAGTGAATGTGCAGTTAGAGCAATATCAGTTGTATAGCTCACAATGGGCTGTTCTTCGATTATTGATGGATAAAGGGCCACATACATTCGTTGATATTGCGAATTTTATGTCTATTGAGAAGCCGAGTGTGACGAGGCTTGTGCAAAAGCTTGTGGAGCTTGGCTATGTGGAAACTGTAGCGGGGAGGGATAAGCGCGAAAAGCTGGTACAATTATCGGCTCATGGTGAAGAGCTTGTGTATGAAATTAAGGCGCATTTAAAACCATTTTTTGAACAGGCACTCGTAGGTGTCCCAAAGCAGGATATTGAAATTGCAACACAAGTTTTAGCGAAAATTTGTGCAAACATAAATCGGTAGGAGAGAAAAAAGTGGAAGTATCTAGACAGAAATTATGGACAAAGGATTTTTTAATCGTTTCACTGATTAACTTTACCATTACGTTAATCTTTTATTTATTAATGGTAACGATTGCAGGCTATGCTGTTGAGCATTTTGGGGCTTCCACTAGTACAGCAGGGCTTGTATCGAGTATTTTTATTATCGGTACTTTATTTGGACGTCTTGGGACAGGACGGGTTATTGGAGATTGGGGCAGTAAAAAGACATTATTTTGTGGATTATTATTGTTTATGCTGTCAACGATATCTTATTTTATCGCAGGAAATTTGCCGCTGTTAATGATTAATCGTTTAGTACAGGGGATTGCGCTTGGTATTGCAAGTACGGCAACAGGAACGATTATTGCACAAATTTTGCCGCCTGAACGACGTGGTGAAGGGATTGGCTATTATAGTTTAAGTGCCATTTTAGCTACTGCAATCGGCCCGTTTGTAGGTATTCTTTTAACACAGCTGTTTGAGGATTATCGTATGATTTTTGCAGTTGATTCTGTATTAACCATTATTTGCTTTTTAATGTATTTTATCGTTACTGTTCCTGATGCTCCGAAGAAGGCGAAAGACTCAGTAGTAAAAGCAGGCTTTAAGCTGTCCAATTTTATTGAAATGCGTGCTGTGCCAATTGCTTTTGTGGCACTCGTTATTGGCTTTTCATACTCAGGGGTTATGTCATTTATGACGTTTTACGCAAAAGAGCTTGATTTGGTATCAGCGGGAAGTTATTTCTTTATCATTTATGCGATTGTTATTTTAGCGACACGTCCTTTTACAGGGAAATTATTAGACACTAGAGGTGCGAACATTGTTATCTATCCATGTCTAGTCATTTTTGCAATCGGTATGTATGCCTTTAGTTGGGCGACAAGTAGTGTTGTATTTTTACTAGCTGCTGCTTGCATAGGGATTGGTTATGGCAATTTCAATTCAGTAGCGCAAGCAATAGCTATTAAGGTTACACCAAATGAGCGGTTAGGACTTGCAACTTCGACATATTTTATATTATATGATTTAGGCTTAGGGGTCGGTCCTTATTTCTTAGGATTCTTCGTGCCGACGTCGGGGTACAGTGCCATTTTCTTCGCGATGGTATTCGTTATTTTAGTGTCAATTATTCTATATTATTTCTTATATGGGAAATATGAAAATTTAAAACAAGCGAAAATTTCATAGATTAGAATAATTGTATTGTAGGTAAAACGTTATTTTGCTAGTTGACTATACATTCCAACTACAAGATAGCGTTTTTTTCTTTAAATAAAAATACTTCTTGCAATCGACTATGATAATCATTATCATTCTCGATATAAACTATTTCGGAAGTAGGTACTTAGCATGAAAAAAACATCATTATTGTCAGTATTAGTTGCAGGTGGCATAATTATGACTGGCTGCGGCAATACAGATGAAACTAAAAAAGAAGATAAACCTGCAACAGAGCAAGTAGAACAAGCTTCGAAGGTTGATTTATCTACTGAACTAGCAGCTTATCAACAATTTGCTTTAGAGCAAATGGATCAGTTCTTACTAGAAACAGAAAAATTTGTGACTCTATTTAAAGCTGGCGACATTGAAAGCGCAAAAGCAGCCTATGCACCAGCACGTATGTATTTCGAGCGTTCTGAACCAATCGCAGAAAGCTTTGGTGATCTTGACCCACGTATCGACGGTCGTTTAGCCGATATCCAAGAAGAAGGTAAGGGCGAGGAAGAGTGGTCGGGTTATCATAAGCTTGAACATGCATTATGGGTAGAAAATAAAACTGCGGGCTATGAAGCTATTGCAGATCAATTATTAGCAGATGCAAAAGAATTACATGCATTAGTTCAAACTGTTGAAGTGACGCCAGATTTAATGATCACCGGTGCTGTAGATTTATTAAATGAAGTATCAACATCTAAAATCTCTGGTGAAGAAGAAATCTATTCTCATACAGACCTTTATGATTTTAAAGCAAATATCGAAGGCGCAGAAAAAATCTTTGAAATCCTACGTCCAAAATTAGAAGCGAAAGACAAAGATTTAGTAGCTACATTAGATGAAAAATTCAAAGCAGTGGATGATTTATTGGCACAGCATGCAACAACTGACGGCGGATATATTTCTTATGAGGAATTAACAGAAGAACATACAAAGGCGCTTGCAGCAGCTGTAAATCAACTTGGAGAACCATTAAGCCAAATGGGAATTATTTTGGAGTGATTATAAATGACAACGTCGAATGATGAAAAATGGAGCAATAAAAAAATATCTAGACGTGATATGTTAAAGCTAACAGGCATAGGGGTAGCTGGTGTCGCTATTGGTGCTTCTGGCTTAAGTGGTGTTATGAAAGCAATGGGCTACGATGTGTTCGAGCCCGTTGCGGACAGCACAACAGCACGTAATAAAGTTGATTTTTATGGCAAACATCAATCTGGCATTGTAACACCCGTTCAAACGAATATATATTTTGCTTCTTTGGATGTTTTGTTTACTTCAAAGAAAGACCTACAAGAGTTGTTCAAACAATGGACACCTCTTGTTGTACGTTTAATGAATGGTGAATTAATGGTAGATTTAACAACAAATACAAGAGTTCCAACGGGAGACACAGGTGAGGCTGCAGGCTTAGATGCATCGAATTTATCTATCACAATAGGTGTTGGGCCATCTTTGTTCGATAAGCTTGGTATTCAGCATTTAAAGCCAGCAGAGTTAAAGGATTTACCGCATTTCCCGAAAGATCAGCTTCAAAAAGAATTTACAGGTGGAGACCTTTGTATTCAAGCATGTGCGGATGATCCACAGGTGGCGTTTCATGCAGTCCGTAATCTAGTGCGTGCAGCATCTGGTAAGGTTGAAATTAAATGGTCACAGGCAGGCTTCAACTCTTTCCCAGCTGGTGGAGGAACACCTCGTAATTTATTCGCATTTAAGGATGGTACGGTCAACCCATCGATTACGGATGAAAAAGATTTAAACAAAGTGGTATGGGTCGATAAAGGCTGGCTAAAAGGTGGCTCTTATTTAGTTGCTCGTAAGGTTCAAATGCATCTTGAAACATGGGATCGTACATCTCTGAAAGATCAGGAAGCAACATTTGGGCGTTATCGCGATAGTGGTGCACCACTTGGTAAAACGAAGGAATTTGATGATTTTGATGTAGAAGCGAAGGATAACAAGGGAGAGTATATTATGCCAGATACTTCTCATGTACATTTGGCACGTAAATCGGGTGCCCGTATGCTACGTCGTTCGTATTCCTATGCATCAGGTGTTATGACTAAAACAGGAGCACATGATGCGGGGCTAATATTTATATCTTATCAAAAAGACCCAGCCCAATTTATAACAGTTCAAAATAGTTTAGGGCGCATGGATAAAATGAATGAGTACATTACCCATCGAGGCAGTGCAGTGTTTGCTTGCTTCCCTGGTGTACAAAAGGGGAGTTATTTAGGTGAAGCACTTTTTAACGCGCTGTAGCATAGTACTTTGCTTATTATTGGTACTAGCTGTGCCTGTGCAGGCAGCACAATCTTATAGTCACTTATACATTTCTATTAGTGATGCGCTAATCAATACAAAGCAGGACAAGGAAGCTGAGGCAGAGCGTGCTCTTGATCAGTTTGCCAAGGACTGGGCTTCAGTTACATCAGAACAAAAGGCAGCACAAGAAAAAGTTAATGACATTCTTGCACAAGCAGTAAAAGCTACTTCAAAGGATGGACGTATAGAGGCGCTATCTGCTTTATCAAATGCCTTACGCGCGCTAGAAAAGCTTGAAAATCCTGTGGATGAAGCGGCACAGCGAGCAGAGTTTGGTACGAAATTCAAGCCTATTATGAAAGCATTTGAACAAGCATTAGCAAGTGGTGATATACCGACAATTGATGCGGCTTATAAGGATTTTAATGCGAAATGGAAAAAGGTTGAACGTCCTGTACGTGAGCAAAGCATTGCCATGTACGGCCAAATTGAAACACAAATGGCCTTTATACGGATATCACTTGCATCTGAAAAACCAGATATAGCCTCAATGCAATCACAATATGCAGATTTAAAACAATCCATCGAGGATTTTGTAGCAGGGAATGAGACCGCCGAAGCTATAGAGGGAGAATATTCTTTAGCAACATTAATTGCTTATATCGATGAGGCAAACGATTTTATCGATGCAGGAGACTATCAGGCTGCATCTGATAAAATTCGAGAATTCATTAAAATATGGCCAAGTGTAGAGATAGATATTTCCACACGTAACGGTAGTCTGTATACAAAAATTGAAAGTGATATGCCAATTCTTGTTAGTGATCTATTGAAGTCTCAAGTGGATGAAAAAGCTATTAAAAGTAAGCTGAATACTTTCCGCACAGAAATAGAGCTAATTCAAGGGGACTCAGATTATACTTTATGGGATGCAGCCCTAATCTTATTGCGTGAGGGCTTAGAGGCATTACTCATTATTTTAGCATTAGCATCGTTCTTAGAGAGATCAGGGCAAAAGACAATGCGTAAATGGATATATATTGGTGCACTAGCAGGGATCTTACTATCAGCGGTAGCAGCTATTTTAATGTCGACAATTTTCCAATCTGCGACAATTGATACAAGTCGAGAGTTAATGGAAGGTTATATCGGATTGTTAGCTGCAGCAATGATGATTGGCGTTGGTATTTGGCTGCATAGTAAATCAAGTGTGGCAAGTTGGAATCGCTATATCTCCAAACAAATGGGTAATGCAATCTCAAGTGGCTCGGTGTTTGCAATGGCTACAATAAGTTTCTTATCTGTCTTCCGTGAAGGGGCAGAAACACTTGTATTTTACGCTGGGATTGCACCTAAAATGGAGACCTCTCAATTTATGTTGGGTATTGGAGTGGCACTTTTAGTATTAGCTATTTTTGCACTAGTGTTATTTAAAGCAAGTGGGAAAATTCCAATTCATAAGTTTTTCGCTGTGGCAACAGTGTTAATTTATGTACTAGCATTTAAAATTATTGGTGTCAGTCTGCATACATTGCAGTTGAGAGATTCAGTTTCAACGACAATCGTAGATGGCTTGCCAGTTGTCAACATTATTGGCTTCTATCCAACTGTAGAAACAATGCTTGGACAAGCGATTTTACTTGTGCTTGTTGTAGCTACGATTATCTATAAAAAGAAACATAAATAAGTAGAAGGGCAGATGGATATATGTTCATCTGCCTTTTATTTTTTAGAAAGACCATTGTGTCAATGAAATTAAGGTGTCATCTGCAATAAAGAAACACACTTCTGCAAAATGTAGGGTTGAATGGATAATAGTCTCTTGACCAGTAACTGGTTAAGAGGCTATTTCTTTTGACGTAAATGTAATTTGCCCGTTCTTTTAGAGTTAAGCAACTTAGCTAAGTGTCAATTTTGTTTATCGTATGTTATAAATTTCTAAATTCTCTATAGTTGTGTGTTTTTCTATTATTACAATTTATTAACATAATATAAATACTATAAAAATAGTGAATTAATAATAATATGTTTACATATATATGTAATGGGGAAATATGTTTTTAATTGCATTAACGCATATGATGACAACCTTGCATACGAAAATGATCTTATCTTTTGTACTTTAAAAAAACTATCATCCTTAAAATTGAAAGGAGAATTGATTTGATGTCAAAGAAGAATTGGAAGAAGCCGATAAATGCCTTTTTAGCAACATCTCTAGTCGCAAGTATTGCCGCACCAGTAGCCCCCATCACTGTAAATGCTGAAACACTTGCAACGGATTTAATCATTTCAGAGTATATTGAAGGAAGTTCCTTCAATAAAGCAATTGAAATATATAATGGTACAGGCGCCGCGGTTGATTTAAGTAATTATACGCTAGAGCTTCATACGAACGGGGAAGTTAGCGCGAAGAATAAAGTGAGTCTGACAGGTACTCTAGAAAACGGTGCTACGTATGTTTTATATCATAAAGATGCAGATCCAAACATTAAAGCAAAAGGAAATCTAGAAAACATAACGGTTATTAATTTCAATGGAAATGATCCAGTCGTATTAAGGAAATCTGGTGAAATAGTCGATTCCATTGGACAAGTTGGTTCTTCAGCAGATTTTGCTAAAGATGTAACTTTAGTAAGAAAGGCTTCAGTCTTGACGGGCGATACAAATATTAATGATCCATTTAATTCAGCATCAGAATGGAATTCATTTTTAGTAGATGATTTCTCCAATTTAGGCCAACACGTAATGGATAACGATTCAGGTGAGCCTGTTGACCCCGAAGCACCGGCAATTCTTTCAATTGGAGATGCTCGAAATAAAGGTGTAGGTGAAACGGTCACTATCAAAGGTAGAGTTGCAGCGGGCTTGAAAAATACGTTCTCAGTCCAAGATGATACAGGTGGTATTGCCGTAAGACCTACTAGTCTCGCTATGTCTGTCGGAGATGAAGTTACTTTAAAGGGAAAGTTAGCTGACTATCGAGGGTTACTACAATTAGATGGTGCTACAATCGTTGAAAAAGTTGAAAATGCCGGTGTACCTTCTCCAAAGGTAGTAACAGGAGCTCAAGTAAATGAGGATAGCGAATCACAGCTAGTAACAGTGAATAATGTTACTCTTACAGATGTTCAGCAAGGGGCTGGATGGGCAAACTTTACTGCAAATGACGGAACGAATTTCCTCGTACGAGATGAAACAAATTCGCTGGGATTAACTATCGGTACAAACTATGAATCTATCACTGGTATTGTTCAACAGTTTGATAAAGACTATCAAGTCATTCCTCGATCAAAAGAAGATATCGTAGAGGATAGTTCAGCACTAAAACCTGCTATCGCATCTCCTGGAAGTGGGACGTTTGTTGGGAAAACAACAGTTACATTAACAACACCGACGGCAAATGCAGAAATTTATTACACAGTGGATGGCACGAAACCAACTGATAAAAGTCTTAAATATGAGACACCAATTGAGATTAGCAAAAATACTACTTTAAAAACAATAGTTAAAGCTAAAGATGGCACATACAGTGAAATAACTACATTTGATTATATCTTTGCAGATAAATTACAAATTCATGATATTCAAGGTGCAGGGCATGCTTCAACATTTGATGGCAAGACAGTTGAAGGAATTGAAGGAATCGTAACTTATTCATTTACGTTAAATAATAATTGGTATTATACGATACAAACTCCAGATGAATTAGTTGATAATGATCCAAATACTTCTGAAGGAATTTTTCTGTACAGTGGCAATAAACCATGGCCAGTAAAGGTAGGGGATTTAGTATCTGTTAAAGGTAAAGTAAGCGAATATGCTTACGATGGATATGATGACAGGCAGCAATCAGATTTAAAAACTACACAAATTAATGTGCGTAACGATCAAAATGGGAAAGTAGAAGTACTTAAAAGTAGTGTAGCATTACCAAAAGCAATTAATATTGATAAGTTAAAAATGTCTTTTAGTAAAATCGACAGTGATCAGCTTGGCATTTTTAATCCAACAATCGACGCTATTGATTTTTGGGAAAGTATTGAAGGTATGAGAGTAGAAGTTGGCAACGTGAAAGCGGTAGCGCCACAGGAGCATGGAGATTTAGTAACGGTACTTGAGGATGAACCAACAAACACCATTCACGGTGGGGTATTGTATGAGAAAGATAATGCAAACCCAAACAGAGTTCAATTCCGATTAGAACCGAATGGAGCTGCACGTGATTTTGAGGTTGCTACAGGTGATAAGTTTAAAGGGCCAATTACAGGAATCGTAGGCTATTCCTATCAAAACTTTAAAATCTATGCTTCCTTAGATGAAATGAAGGCAGCATATGAAAAAGGAAATACATCACCAGAGAGAACAAAAATTGTAAAGGCAGAAGATAAGTTAACAATTGCCTCGTACAATTTGGAGAACTTCTCGAATAATAAAACTTCAACTACTGATGATAAAGCGAAAAAACTGGCAAGAGCAATTGGTATAGATATGGGCAGCCCTGATATTGTTGGTGTAACAGAGGTGCAGGATAATAACGGGCCATCTGCAGGTGATTCCAAAGCAGATCAAAGCTATAAAAGATTAATCGACGCTATTAAAGATGTAGGTGGTGTCGAGTATCAATATGTTAATATCGATCCAATTAACAATCAAGATGGTGGAGCACCAGATGCGAATATTCGAGTTGGCTTCCTTTATAATCCAGAGCGAGTTAAGCTGAAGGAAGGTATGCCAGCAGGAGATGCCACAACAGCTGTTGGTTATACAGATGGAAAATTAACACTGAATCCCGGGCGTATTGATCCAGCAAATGGAGCGTTTAATAGTAGTCGTAAACCTTTAGCAGCACAATTTAAATTCCAAGATGAAGATGTAATTGTTATCGCAAATCATTGGAATTCAAAAACTGGAGATACTCCTTTATTTGGTGCGATTCAGCCCCCACAGTATGGAAGTGAAGTGCAACGTAAAAAAATCGCCAATATTGTTTATAATTTTGTTGGGGACATTAAATCAAAAAATCCAGATGCAAATATTGTTTCTTTAGGTGATTTCAATGATTATCAATTTGCGGATGCTCTTAAAATCCATGAAGGTCAATTGATGACAAATATGATTAATAAAGTGGATGCTTCAGATCGTTACACATATGTATTTCAAGGGAACTCACAAGTATTAGATCATATTTTAGTGTCAAACAATCTGGCAGATAAAACAGATGTCGATATTCTTCATATTAATGCTGATTTTACGGACATGGCTGGTCGTGCAAGTGACCATGATCCTGTAATGATTCAAATTGATGTTAATAAAGGTTCAAATGTTGAACCGATTCAGCCTGAAATAGTATATGACTATAAGAACTTCAAGAAGAACAAATTGACAATAAATAAACCAAGTGTGGCAGTGCATTTAGATGCTCAATCTATTATTCCAAAAGGCGTATTCCTGAAAGGTGCCTACGCGGAGCTACATGGAGAAGGCTTTAAGACGACTGATGTTATTCTTAGCCCAGCGAAAGCAGGGATGATTATTGACCTTAAGGGCAATAGCGTGAAAACACTCACAATTGAAGGTCCAAAAGTCAGTGAAATAAGAGGCGCTGAAAATTTAGATTTACAATCGATCATCTATAAAAAGGGTTCAGCCCCTGAACAAATTAAATTTACAAATTCGAAGGGGAAACCCATTGTGAATCCTTCTTTGACTGCTGAAAACAATCAATCAATCATTAACTAACAAAACTGTAGCTGTTGGAGAAGAAAAAATTATTAATATATCTGTAGAAGAGTACTCAAAAAAGGCTGTCCTGAAAGTCCCTAAATAAAAAGTTCGATTTGGAGAACGAGTAGTTTTCCAAATCGAACTTTTTTCTTGTGACTTAAAGTAACGAGGCGGATGATCACGTAAACAACCAATTGCCCTTGATGTCACCGAACATGTTTCGACATCCACTTTGCGCTTCGCATTCATTTCTTCAAAGACCAGATCCAAGTGGATTTGACGATTGCCTTTTGCTTTTGTACAAAGCGCTTTCAACGGACAATCTATAAAATCCAGTTAGACTGGTGGTTCTAATTTTTTAGGAAGACTCTTGTGTTAATCAAATTAGGTAGGTGGCAATTTTGTTTAATTTGAAATAAAAAAATCTAATTAAATATAAGATAACTTTATGAAGTTTTTAGAAGACAACGATTTCAGTAAAAATCTATTCACTTTTTTCTGCTATTTCGTCATAAAAAAACAGATAAAATTATATATCACCAAATATTGACAGTTACTACAAGTTTATAGTATTGTTACTATAAACTTGTAGTAACAATATAGCAAATTTATAATTATAGAAAGTAGATGGGTAATTTGTTAAAATTACAAAATTTAACAGATACAGAAATGGAAGTAATGCAAGTTATTTGGAAAATGAATAAAGCTGTAAAATCAAGTGAATTGTTAGACATCTTTTCAGAAAAAGGTTGGAAAGGACAAACAATTGCTACCTTTTTATCCAGATTAGTAGATAAAGGGTTATTGTCTGTAACAAGAGAAAAAGGGCGTATTAATATTTACAGTCCTTGTTTAACATTTAAAGAATATAAAAAAAAGGAAGCTAAGAGTTTATTAGATACGATGTATCAAGGGTCTGTGAAAACCTTTTTAGTGACACTCTACGGTGATAAAGTAACAGATGATGAATTAGACGAATTGAAAGATTGGTTTTCAGATAAGTAGGTGGAAAGATGGATGAATGGTTGAATATTGTGATGGCTTTATCAGTTGCTGGCAGTAGTATATTCATTATTTCATATTGTATTACCTCGATTTCAAGGGAGGCACTCGCTGCTAGATGGTATTACTGGAGTAGAAAATTAGCACTTTTCTTTTTCATTGTGCCTATTTTTCTCATATTAAATGTGCCTCTCTTGTTTAAAAAAGACAATCAGTTTTTACAGTTAGGAAGACTACCGATTGTCCAACAAAACACTATATCCCTATCAGAAATCTTTGTACAAATTGTGTTTGTTGCTTGGCTAATTGGTGCTATTGGAACAGGCTTATGGTTTTTGTATATGTATCGAGGCTTTTATCAAAAGATACATAAAAACTTTGTTGCAGTGCCTAAAGAACATGTAGTGTGGTCTATTTTAGAGCGACAGCGAAGGGATAAGAACTTGAAATATAGTGTCAACCTTGCCTATTGTCGGGAGAATATTAGCCCGATTTTAGTGGGAATGTTTAAGCCAACGATTGTGTTGCCTATGTATGCGATTCCAGATGAAGAACTAACCATGATTATCAACCATGAATTGACGCATTATAAGAAAAAAGATTTATGGATAAAAAGAGCCATGATCGTAGTGACAATGCTTCATTGGTATAATCCGTTTATCTATCTTTTACATAAGGAAATAACAAAGTGGTGTGAGTTTTCTTGTGATGAAGATGTTGTGATGAAACTGTCTCATTCAGAGCGAAAAAAATATGGCGAAACCATCTTAAATATGATACAACGTACAAATCAACATGCAAGCTCGCCCTATTCAACGTCTTTTTTTACAACTGGACAAATGAGATTAAAAAAGCGATTGGTAAGGATATTAAAAGTAAAAAAAGTAAGTAAGTCGAGTATTGTTATAGCTATTACACTATTTTTAGTTTTTGGAAGTGTTGGGATTGTCAGTTCGGTATTTGCTCATAAAAATATACCGTCTGTTCCAGAAAAAGGAAACGAAGTAATACCACTAGAACAGGTTGACCATGATAAAAAAGAAGTTGAAAAAAGTAGCTCAGAGATAATTTCAGTTAAATTATCAGATGAATCAAGGTTTTCTAAAGAGGAATGGGCAAAAATTCTGAAACAGATTGAAAATAATGAGGTGATTTTGGAAAAAGAATAAAAAGGAAGTTCTATATTTGCACCTTTTATATAGAATTTTTCATATGAATATCCTTATAGCTTACTATACGTATATGGTTGGATAATTTTTTATTGTTTTTCAGGTATTTTTTTTACTTAAAAGTAATTTCTTTAAAATATAATGGATATTTTTGTTTTTTGACAAATAATGAAGGGAGGTGATGAGAAATGTTAAAAAAAAGTATGGTAACAACGTTTAGTTTAGCTCTAATGGTAACGTTAGGTCATAATTCTGCAAGTGCTATGGAGGTTTTAGTAACTGATTTAGAAGATGAAAATTTAGTAGTAGAGCTTAGTGAGGCAAAAGATAACTTCATAAAAGAAAAAGCTTTTGAAGAAATAACACCTTTTTTAAGTGTACAAGTATCTTCTTCATCTCTTGGCGTAAATCAATATGCTAAGTCAAATATTGCTTACTATATAAAAAAAGGTGAAATGGTAAGTATTAAAAGCGTTACATGGAATCCAACAGGACAAAAAGTTCAAGTAGGGCTTATTCATGCCACTACAGGTGCCCAGTATTGGTCTGATAGCTTTTCTGGAGGGAGTATAACTGGTGGGTCTTTCACTCTACCCCTAACAGCTTCTGATGGAAATTATTATCTTGCTATTGGTACTCCATCCACAAACACTACAAATATTAATGTTAGTGGACTATTTGATTTTTAAATTAAGAATAAACCAATGCTATTAGGAGTTTTGAAACTTAAATCATAATTCAATTAAAAAGGAGAGTTTTATTATGAAAAAATTAGCTTCATTTTTCTCAATTTTCGCATTGTTCTTAGTATTAATTATGCCACAAAATGCGGCAGCAGCTTCTACTTATAGTGCTGGTGCAAGTTCACCATCTACGATTTATGCTTATAGCCTCAATCAATGGTCTGAAGATGGTTTTTGGGATTTAAGAAATATAAACTCTATACCTGATACAGCCGTTGTGACAGCAGCTAAGTTAAATTGGAGCATTTGTACAAGCTGTGGGATGACTTATAATACGGTTTCTGTGGGTCTGTTTGTTCAAAATGGATCTGGTGATTGGATGGACTCAGGTTTTTACAACTATAACTTTGGTGGTCAACCTGTAAAACAAATATGGTTTACTAGTTTCAAATCAACGAAATTTAATAGTTTTGGATATATTCAACCTAATTTAACTATATTATGGGAAGATTCTGCGAGTGCGAAATCGGGTTCGTTTATATTAAATGAATCACCTAATGGAATTCTTGCTGATAAAGATAGCCTTGTTGAAAAACAAGAAGTAACGTTGGTTAATTTAGAGGAGGAATAACCGATGGCAGTTATAGTGAATTCAATAGGGAATCTAGGATGGGTTGCTAATTTTCAAACCAATCAAAGCTTTCACCCTTTTAAAATAGAAGAAGGTGAAGGTGAAGGTGAAATAGATTCTAAAAAAGCTGAGATTGAAACCTCACGTAAAGAATATGCAGAATTCATACAATCTAGCAATTCTATTTATCAAGGGGCAACTCCAACTCAACTTGTCAACAAACAAACAAATTCTATTAATATTGTAGCAGGTATTTACTATAATTTAGGAACAGTAAATGGCAAACCTTTGAATGGTACGCCTTTAGCAAGTGGGGGATTCAACTCGAACTTCAGTCCTAAAATATGGAAAGTACCGGGTTCGTCCATTGTAACACCAGAGCAAGAAACGGCACTTAAAATGCGACAATCCTATTCACTACCTGAACGTCAAGAAGCAAATGAACTTGTGGCTGTCTTTATGAGCCTCTCTCGGTTAGCGGAAGGAAAAAAATCTGTAGATAGCATGAATGATGATGCTATGTTTATGCAACATTTCCCAAAATTCGCTAAAGGGATAGGGCTTGATTTAAGTCAACCGTTTACCATCAATGGAAAATCGTTTACTTATTCACAAGAAACTTTGCAAATGATAGCTACAGAAGATTGACAATTAATATGTTTTTACATGGCAATTCAAATAATTAAGAGCTATCGTTTTTAGTATTAATTATCCCACAAAATGCGGCAGCAGCTTCTACTTATAGCGCTGGTGCAAGTTCTCTATCTACTATTTATGCTTATAGCCTCAATACATGGTCTGCGCAAGGTTTCTGGGATTTAAGTAATGTAAGTTCTATACCAGATACAGCAGTTGTGACAGGAGCTAAATTAAATTGGAATATTTGCACAAGCTGTGGTATGACTTATAGTACAACTGCTGTTGGTTTGTTTATACAGAGTGGAGCTGGGGATTTGATGGATTCAGGTTTCTACAACTATAATTTTGCAGGGCAACCTGTTAAACAAAAATGGTCAACTAAATTCCAAGCATCCAAATTCAGTGGTTCGGGTTATATACAGCCTGTTTTAACACTTTTATGGACCGATTCAGTAAGTGCAAAATCTGGTGAATTCATGTTAAGTGAATCTTCTACGGGTACTCTTTTGGAGGAAGCAGACCTTGTTGAGATAGTAGGACTAACATCAATTGAAATGGAGGAATAGTTGATGAAAGTTTCGTTTAATTCCGTTGGAGGTTTGGGAATGGTTTCTACATTCCAAGCGCAGCAACATCAAAACTCTTTTAACACTGAAATAGATAAAGCAGATTCTAAACAAGAAAAAATCGAAGCATCGCGTGAGAAATATTCAGAATTTGTACAATCTTGTAATGCCATTTATCAAGAAGCGACGCCTACGCAGCTTGTTGATAAACAAACAAATTCCATCACTATTACTAACGGTGTGTACTATCATTTAGGTACAGTTAATGGCAAACCTCTTAATGGCACGGCTTTGACTGGTGGTGGCTTTAATTCTAATTTCAATCCTATGTTTAAAGAGCCAGCGACCGGATCAAAGGTAACGCCTGAACAAGAGGCTTTAATTAAACGGCGTCAGTCGTATTCACAAGATGAGCATCAAGGGGCAAATGAACTTGTGGCTGTCTTTATGAGCCTCTCTATGTTAGCGGAAGGAAAAAAATCTGTGGATAGCATGAATGATGATGCTATGTTTACGCAACATTTCCCAAAATTCGCAAAAGGGATAGGGCTTGATTTAAGTCAACCGTTTACCATCAATGGAAAATCGTTTACTTATTCACAAGGAACTTTGCAAATGATAGCTACAGAAGATTGACAATTAATATGTTTTTACATGGCAATTCAAATAATTAAGAGCTATCGTTTTTAGTATTAATGATCCCACAAAATGCAGCAGCAGCTTCTACGAATAGCGCTGGTTCAAGTTCACCATCTACTATTTATTCCTACACTCAACTCGTGGTCTGACTATGGTTATTGGGATTTAGAAATACAAGCTCTATTT
Source organism: Lysinibacillus sp. NPDC097231 (assembly GCF_044761885.1). Taxonomy (NCBI): domain Bacteria; kingdom Bacillati; phylum Bacillota; class Bacilli; order Caryophanales; family Bacillaceae; genus Lysinibacillus; species Lysinibacillus sp. NPDC097231. The sequence goes on from NZ_JBIWDH010000017.1 coordinate 17,018, forward strand.
CTGATACAGCCGTTGTTACAGCAGCTAAATTGGGGTATTTGTACAAGCTGTGGAATGTCTTACAGTACAACTAATGTTGGGGAGGAATAATTTGTGGAAATAAAATCTATTTCGTTTAAAAGTCTAGGAACTATTGCTAGTTTTCAAGTAAATCAAAATCAAAAGTCTATTGAAATGGAAGACATTAAAACAGATACTAAACAAGAAAAAATCGAAGCATCGCGTGAAAAATATGCGAAATTTGTACAATCTTGTAATGCCATATATCAAGAAGCGACGCCTACGCAGCTTGTTGATAAACGAACCAATTCTATCACTATTACTAACGGTGTGTACTATCATTTAGGCACAGTTAATGGCAAACCTCTTAATGGCACAGCTTTGACTGGTGGTGGCTTTAATTCAAATTTTAGCCCTATGATACAGTGGACAGGAGTTGGTTCAAAAGTAACGCCAGAGCAAGAAGCAGCGCTTAAAATGCGACAGTCCTACTCACTACCTGAGCATCAAGAATCAAATGAACTTGTGGCTGTCTTTATGAGCCTTTCTAGGTTAGCGGAAGGAAAAAAATCTGTGGATAGTATGAATGATGATGCTATGTTTACGCAACATTTCCAAAAATTCGCGAAAGGGATAGGGCTTGATTTAAGTCAACCGTTTATCATCAATGGTAAATCGTTTACTTATTCACAAGGAATATTGCAAATAACAGCTACAGAGGATTGATCAATAAATATGTTTTTACATGGTAATCAAATAATAAGAGCTATCTCAATAGTCAATTTAATTGACTATTAACGATAGCTCTATTGTTTTTTAGAATAATTAGTATGTAAAATGGAAAGATATTTTATTAAGTAACCTTATAAAATAGTGAAAAGAGGATGTTAATGTTATTACTTTGGAGCGCTTTCTTTGTTATCTCAATCTTTGCCCTTGTTTTTGCAGTAGTTAAGTTCTCGTGGGTTTATATGCTCATAAGTACAATTACATCCATACCAGTTGCCTATTATTTTTTTGGAGCAAATAACGCTTGGAAATATGTTGCTTTTATACCTATTTTTTTATTGATATTGACAGTAGTTTTTTTGTTTTTAGGAAAAGGAAAAAAATAATATAGGGATTAATCAATACATACAATTTAAAGGAAAAGATATTTTAGATTTATTTTGCTTCACAACGGTTTTAAATATGAATCTCAGTATTTCTATGACCCTTTCTTTATCGATATTGCCATGATGGGGTAGCAAGGGCGCTTCTGTTCTACTAAAAAGGTCGATACCATACCATTCAAATGATATTATAGATGCGATGAATATTGAATTTTTTAAATCATAGATATCAGGTTCTTTTGATTAGGTGCAATTGCACTTTTTATATTTTTTAATACGTTTTATATGTTTTGATAGTATCCCAAAAACCTCGATATTACTGCATTTTAATTTATATACTTTACGCTTAAAACAGAGTGGGAATGTTAGGTGAAAATCCGCGTAGACTTCTACGGGGAGAGAAAGAGCACGAGGTCCAGCAGAGATTGCTCGCAACTATGCTTGCATCAGATGCTCCTCGTGCCTTGTCCGAGAAGAGCGAATCGGATTTTTACCATTTAAAAATATGCTAGAATTTTTATGAAGGAACTTTCAGACAACACCTTGTAATTCACTTATTTTTTTTAACTCAGCTTCCTGCTGAATCGAGCGGGCTGATAGTAATTCAATAATGCGGTGCTGACTTTCTTGAATAACTGCTAGTCGGTTTACTTTTTCGTTCGTTTCTAAAACAGCTTGTTTGATTTGTTGCTGCTCAAATTCTACTATTTCAAGACGGTTTTCCACTGACTCAAGACGGTTTTCCACTGACTCAAGACGGTTTTCCACTGACTCAAGACGGTTTTCCACTGACTCAAGACGATTTTCCACCGACTCAAGACGATTTTCCACTGACTCAAGACGATTTTCCACTGACTCAAGACGATTTTCCACCGACTCAAGATGATTTTCCACTGACTCAAGACGATTTTCCACTGATTCAAGATGATTTTCCACTGACCCAAGACGATTTTCGATTGACCCAAGATGTTGATTGATTTGCTTTAGTTCGCTTAAAACTTCCTCCATCGATTTCACCTCTCTTCTATTAAATATATCTATTTTGTTAATCTATCTCTCTTTATTATAATTCCTCTCATTATAGCATGGGAAATATTACATTCGTTATTAAATGGAAAATTATAATATAATTAATAGGGGTTTAGGAGAATGTTTAGTGATTAAAAAGTGGGATTTACTCATGTGGTGGAGTGTCTGTCCATTTAAAAATTGCTCACATCTTCTACGTTATGCGATGAGCTAATAAATAAATAGAAGGGTAGATGAATAAATTTTTTCATCCGCCCTTTTTCCATTTAGTCAACCCAATAAGAAGGTTGTTTCAGGTGGGAAGGTAATTTTGTTTGGTGATTGCCTTGTGCTGAATTAATTTGCATTTGGGTTAAAAACATACTTGTAGAAAGGTTGGCGCCGCATAAATTTGCGTCACGTAAATCCGCACCAATAAGGTCGACTCCTCGTAAATCTGCATTTTGTAGATTAGCAGCAATTAAATAAGCTCCTCGTAGATTGGTCGCTCTTAAATCCTTACCTACAAAATTTTTTCCCATCCAATCAACTCCTCTATAGTCAAACTTTCGAGAGTTTTTTCCATTAGCTATCTTTGCTATATGGCTTTGGCGAATTTGCTCACTTGTTTCGAGCAGTAAAATATTCACCGGCTGTCGATAATTTGCAATATCTATCGTTAATAATGCATCTGCTTCAAGCTCTGTTGCATACTGTAATTTTTCTAACTGTAAACGTAGTTTATTGTATAGTGGTGAATCTACCTTATAGGATAATGCCTCTGCTACATAAGCAATCATTTCATAGAGCTGTTCCATAATAGGGAAGACACGAAACATTTTCTCAGAAACTTCAGGGTATTGCCGCCAATCTTGTCCATGAAAGGTTGTTTGTGAAACCTTTTGCCCTGCTCCTAAACAATCAAAAACCGTACAACCTTTAAAGCCTTGATCTCTAAGGTTACGATGAATTTGACAGCTAAAATCGGACTGTAAATTAGGGCAGGGTGTCCCAGCTGCCTTATTTATGGCGAAGTCGCTAGAGGCAATAATATTTAAAGCCGTGCAGCATAGACCAAAGCAGCTTTGGCAGTCAGCCTGTAAACTTTCGCGTATTTGTTTTCCTATTGTGTAATCTATTTTTTTCACTTCGGCCATTTTGTGTTCCTCTCTTTATACATTAACTTACATTTAATTCTATCACTAAATATACTGCGATATATAGAGTTTTAATGTTGAACCTAAAGCCTCGTTGATCACTAAATGAATACACTGATAAGACACAGTTTTTTGAAAAATCTTATTAAATGAGGAATTCTTCTTCAAAAAGATAGCTTTAAGAATTTAGTATTTTATTCTCACAATCATTTTTCAAATCTGAAAGGAAGAGACCTGACAATACAGACTCTTCCTTTTTCTTGTATTTGGAACTTGCAAACTAGGGAGTCATAGTGTACTATTTGACTAGTACACTATGATACGAGGTGTTGACATTGAAAAGTTTTGCTGGGCTATTAAAAAAAGAATGGGTGCTTTATCGAGCAAGGTTACTGGTTGGCGTCTTTATAGGTATCGTGCTGTCATTGGTCGTTCCTTATTTTTTAAGACAATTTGTCGACGGCTTCTCACAAGATAGTCAGTTATCCTATACCATACTTGTGCTCATTTTGGGTGGATTTTATTCCGTCTTACAATTTTTGTCTAGTATGCGTGCAGATTTAAAGGTAAAAGAGATATGGCTGCATTCAACAAGCGCTATGACAACGCTTATCGGAGCAAAGATGGTTTCATCAATAATTGGCTATACCCTGTTCAATCTGCTCTTTACAAGTATTGCTGTGTACAGCATAAAAGATGAGTATATAGCGAACTTTGGACAAATTATATTTTTGGTAATACTAATTATTGGAATTATTGCCATTTTGCAGTTAGTGTTATATATTATGCTCGTACTTTTTTTAGCCTTTTATTTGCAAATGAAACATTTTATTGGCGGTTTTTCAATTGTTCTGACGATGGCAGCGTTTTTCCTTACGACAAATCAATGGTTACGATTTACGACAAGCCAGCTTTACCAAGATATATTTCAACATATAGGCATTCCACTTAGCAAAATGGAACCGTATTTACCGAAATTTATATCGCCGACAACGGAATTGAAGCTAGGCTCCATCTATGTTGTAGAACAGGTCGGATTTATGTTGCTGATGACATTGCTATATATCGTAGCGGCAAAGTGGCTTGAAAAGGTGGTTTTACGATGACTATCGATTTTTCTCGTGATAAACCAATTTATAGTCAGCTTGTTGATCGAATATGTGGCGACATTTTGAAAGGGAAGCTAATGCAAGGGGATCGACTTCCTTCTGTGCGAGAATATGCAGTTGAGACAGGGGTTAATGTAAATACCGTGCAACGCGTGTATAAGGAGCTAGAGGCGATGAATATAACGGAAACTAAACGAGGACAGGGTACATTTATTACTACCAATGAAGAGCGAATTGTGCTCTTACGAGAAAATATGAAAAATCAATTAGCGGATCATTTTTTAACGTCCATTGAGGCACTTGGATTTTCAAAGGAAGAGATGCTTGTTGTATTACAAAATAAATCGTGAGGTGAAATAAATGCTACGGCTATCAAATGTTTCTTTTCGTTATAAAAAGCCGATTCTTCGGGAGGTGTCATTTTCCCTTCCAATTGGACAAATCGTAGGTCTAGTTGGAGAAAATGGTAGTGGGAAATCGACATTGTTAAAAGTATTAGCAGGCCTATTACGTCCATCTAAAGGTGAGGTATTGCTAAATGGATCCCCTGTTACACGTAGAAGCGCTGATAAGATTGCTTATTTACCAGATACTGATTTATTTTATGATTTTTTTACGGGAGAGCAGCTGTTTCAGCACTATGCCTCCCAATTCGAAGACTTTTCGTATGATAAGGCATGTATCGTTGCAGAGTTTTTACAGGTCGATAAAAATAGCAAGTTAAGACAGTTATCAAAGGGCAATCGTGGCCGCATGAAAATGGCCGCAACCCTTGGGCGAGAAGTGCCCTATTATTTAATGGATGAACCATTAGCCGGACTTGATCCAATTGTGCGGGAGCAGCTCATTAAAGGGTTAATTCAATTTACAGATATTGAACACCAAACAATACTGTTATCAACACATGAGTTATATGAGGTAGAGCCAATTCTAGATCAGATCATTTTACTGCAAAATGGTTCGATTATTGCACATGAGGAAGTCGAGACGATTCGTGATGTTACAAATAAGGACGCTGTGCAATGGATGAAGGCGTATTATAAGAAAGGGTGAAATCAATGACAACACAACCAATTGTTCAATTGCAAAATTTATCTAAAACCATTCGTGGTAAACAACTAATTTCTCAATTGAATATCGATTTATATCCAGGTCAAATCACTGGATTTTTAGGACCAAATGGTGCAGGGAAGACAACTACTATTCGTATGATGACAGGGCTTATGCATCCAACAGAGGGAAAAGTCATTATTGATGGCCTTGTCTTGCAGGATAATTATGAGGAGGCCATAAGTAAGGTTGGCGTTATCGTAGAGAATCCAGAAATGTATAAATTTATGACGGGCTATAAAAACTTACTGCATTTTGCGCGTATGCATAAAAATGTTACAAAAGAGCGTATTGAAGAGGTAGTTACGCAAGTTGGTCTTGAGAAGCGCATTCATGAAAAGGTATCGACGTATTCTCTTGGGATGCGTCAGCGCTTAGGATTAGCACAGGCGCTACTTCATCGACCAAAGTTTTTAATTTTAGATGAACCAACAAATGGTCTTGATCCAGCAGGTATTCGTGAGTTTCGTATGTATTTGCGTAAAATTGCTGCTGAAGACGGGGTATCTGTATTTGTTTCGAGTCATTTATTATCCGAAATTGAGTTAATGTGTGATCGAGTAGCGATTATACAAAACGGTAAACTTATCGATATTCGTGATATCAACATTGAAACTTCTTCGTTTTATTACATTGAAGCTAAGCCAAATAATCAGGTTGCAGCTCAACTACAAAAGCTCGATTACAATTTTGTTGCGGAGAATAATGGTTACGTGGTGGAAATAAAGAAAGAGGATATCCCGACGCTCATCACGCAGTTTGTCCATGAAGGAATCCAATTATTTGCTGTACAACCACATCAAAAAACATTAGAGGATCAATTCTTAGAAATGACAGGAGGTGGCCAAATTGCTGAGGCTAATTCAAAATGAATGGATGAAATTATGGCATAAAAAAGGAACTTGGGCAATGGTCGCGTTAGTTATCCTCTTTATTATTGGTCCTGGTATTATGATGAAATACTATGAAACAAAAACGACAGAGGATATATCGTGGCAGGAAAATGAAAAGCAGGCCATTAATAATTATCAAGATATGTTGAAAGGTGATGGTATTTCTGAAGAGGATAAAAAAGACTTGGAGGAGAAAATTGCTATTTCTGAGTATCGATTAGAAAATGATGTACCGTCTCAAACAGAAGGAAGCATGGCAAGCTTTATGTCATTTACAGGTACCTTGCTGACTTTAGTGACATTATTTACAGTGATTACAGCAGCTAGCATTGTCTCAAGTGAATTCTCAACAGGGACGATAAAAATGCTGTTAACACGTCCGATGTCACGAGCAAAAATATTAACATCAAAATTAACCACCACCTTCATATTTGGGCTGTTTTTATTTGTTGTTCATGTAGTAGTTAGTGCTTTAACTGGGTTCGTATTATTTGGTGGTGTATCTGGTGTTGAGTTAGAAATGGTCAATGGTCAGATTGTAGAAAAATCCGTATGGAATGATTTAGCATATCACTATTTACTGTCTGGCGGCGACTTTGTTATGTCGATATTATTTGCCTTCTTAGTGGGCTCAGTTTTCCGTTCAAGCTCTTTAGCGATTGGCTTAACGATGTTCTTATCCTTTATGGGCGGAATGATTGTAATGTTATTAAGTAGATTTGAAATTGTTAAATATATTTGGCTCACACATTCGAATTTAACACAGTATGAAAATGATAACCTTATGATAGAGGGAATCACAATGCCATTCTCACTTACAATTCTTGCGATTTACGCAGTTATCTTCCTTGTGGTCAGCTATCTGTCCTTTATGAAGCGCGACGTGACAGCGTAATTTGAAAATTAATCAATTTCTGTATCTCCACTGATATTACGTAAAACAACTTTTGAACTGTAGCCCAATTTGTATTGGGCTGCAGTTTATTTTTACATAAGAAACTGAGACATTGGTTAAACTATACATCAATATATATAGCTTCGTTTCAACATACATTTTTAATGAATCTTTCATAAAGAAAAAATAGCATTAAATAGAAGGATGTTCACTCGCCATTTCAAAAAAAGTATTTATTTTTTCATAGAGTGGGAATATAATTAATAGCAATTACTGAAACCGCTTTTAAAGTGGTCTAGACAACTATACCAAAGGGGGATAAATAATGTTAGCTTTCTTACAAAAAATCGGTAAGTCGTTAATGTTTCCAATCGCTACATTACCAGCAGCTGCATTACTGCTTCGCTTAGGCTCTGGCGACATGCTTGGTGCAGTGCCAAATGAAGTTGTCCAGCGTATTGCAAGTATTATGGCAGCATCGGGTGATGCCATTTTAGGTAACTTACCAATTATTTTTGCAATCGGTATCGCGATGGGTTTAGCACATGATAATAGCGGTGGTGCAGCGTTAGCAGGTGCCATTGCACATCTGGTGTTAGTCGCAGTATTAGCAGCCGTGAATGAAGATTTAAATATGGGTGTATTTGGTGGTATTATTGCCGGAATTACAGCAGGTATACTCTATAACAAATTTTATAATGTGAAATTTCCAGAATGGCTGTCATTCTTCGGTGGACGGCGTTTTGTGCCGATTATAACGTCCATCACCATGGCGATTTTAGGTAGTATTTTAGCTGTTGTATGAGGACCAATTCAAGGTGGTATCGATGCTGTAGGGAACTGGTTAATCGGTGCAGGGGCACTTGGTGTTGGGATGTATGGTTTCTTAAATCGTCTATTAATTCCAGTCGGTTTACATCATGTTATTAATACAATAATCTGGTTTGACTTTGGCGAATTTACAAATGCTGCAGGCGAACTTGTCAAAGGGGATATTCATCGCTTTTTAGCAGGTGACACATCAGCTGGACATTTCCAAGCAGGTTTCTTTCCAATCATGATGTTTGGGTTACCAGCAGCTTGTCTTGCTATGTACTTTGCAGCGAAAAAGGAAAAACGTGCAGCAGTTGGTGGTATGTTCGTATCCATCGCTTTAACAGCGTTCTTAACAGGTGTAACAGAACCGATTGAATTTACATTTATGTTCTTATCACCAGTACTTTATGGTATCCACGCAGTATTAACAGGTATTTCACTTGCCGTTTCATATATTGTTGGATTCCGTGATGGCTTCGGTTTTTCGGCAGGTTTAATAGACTATCTTTTAAACTTTGGTTTAGCAGATAGACCATGGCTATTATTGCCGTTGGGATTAGGCTTTGGAGCTATTTACTTTGTCATTTTCTATTTCTTAATCATCAAATTAGATTTAAAAACACCTGGCCGTGAAGACGAAGATGAGGAAGGTGCAGAAGCTGATTCAGCTGTATCCAATGATTTAGATGTCCGTGCTTACAAAACAATTGAAGCACTAGGTGGACAACATAATATCAAGCAAGTTGATTACTGTACAACACGTCTTCGTATGACTGTAGGTGATGCGGATCAGGTAGATGAAAAAACATTAAAACAAACGGGTGCGCGTGGTGTTATGCGTATTAGTAAAACAAACGTACAAGTGATTATCGGTACATCCGTAGAGTTTTTAGCAGAAGCTATGAAAGATCGCCTGAAAAAAGGTAATCCAGCTCCTGCCCTTGCAGATTTACAAAAAGAAGTGCCTGTTGGAGAAGAGACAGCAGGACAAGCAGCGGTTGTTTCTTCTAATGATTTCGAAATGCCGATTACGGGTGATTTAATACCGTTATCTGAAGTGCCAGATGAAGCATTTTCATCAGGTATAATGGGTCCTGGTTTTGGTATTCATCCAAAAGGTGGTACAGTTCATGCACCATTTGATGGGCAAGTAGTGATGATTTTCCCAACGAAGCATGCGATTGGTTTAAAATCCGATACAGGTGTGGAAATATTAATTCATGTCGGCTTAGATACTGTCACTCTAAATGGTGAAGGGTTTGAAACGATGGTTACTGATGGTCAATTAATTCAACGTGGCGATACATTATTAAAAGTTGACTTTGAGAGCATTAAGGACAAAGTACCTTCTATCGTTACACCAGTTGTTTTCACGAGTTTAATGGGACAAGAAATAACACTTGAAAAAACAGGTTTCCAACGAGCAGGTTCTAATAACATTATTTCTATGAAAAAGTAAGAGATGCTGTCTAAAAAAGTCTATCAAACAAAAAGAACATTCTCTTATATGGTAAATCCGCTTTATCTTCATTCAGCAAATGTTTTTTGTATCGAAAGCATAGTGACATATACAGAAGACTCGACTCCCACCTCAATAAGTGGTGAAATGAAGATAAAGCCTCCGAACGCAATTACACCAAGGCGAAATTGATTTTTTTCTGTAGGGGTGCATGAACTTCATTCTTTTCCTGCAGAAATCTACGCTGATTTTAACGCTATATCAAAATAGCAATAGTTGATATGATCACTTTAAATAGTAGGAAAGCCTTTTCTATATATCCTAGGAGATGTTTTGAATGAATTTATTAATCCGTAACATCACAGTCGTTAATGCAACAGGGCGAAAGGAACATGTCGATGTTTTCATGAAGGATGGAAAAATTGCACTAATTGCGCAACAAATACACGTAGACAATGTGCAACAACTAGATGGTACAGGCAAATTTTTAATCCCTGGTTATATCGATATGCATATCCATGGCTCCGCTCAAATGGATACGATGGATGCTTCAAATGAAGGCCTTCATACGATGGCAAAATCACTTGCTAAAGAAGGCACAATAGGCTTTTTAGCTACGACCATGACACAAAGCTATCAAAATATTGAACGTGCCCTTGATACTATTGCGCAGTTTGCTTCAAATCCAGATGAGGCGGAACTTCTAGGTATTCATGTTGAAGGTCCATTTATTTCAAAAAATCGTGTAGGTGCACAGCCCATTGACCATATCGTACCACCTGATTTTGCTGTATTTACAAAGTGGCAAAAATTAAGTGGCAATAAAATTAAAGAAATTACAATGGCTCCAGAAGAACCAAATGGATTTGAGGTAGTTCAAGCCATTGCCCAAAGTGGTGTGGTCGTTTCAATCGGTCATTCTGATGCAACCTTTGAGCAAATGAAAGAAGCGGTACGTCAGGGTGCAACACAAGGCACACATTTATACAACCAAATGCGCCCATTCCATCATCGAGATCCAGGTGTTGTCGGTGGTGTATTATTATTAGAGGAAATTAAGGCAGAAATCATTGTTGATTTTATTCATATGCATAAGGATGCCGTAAATATGGCCTATCGTTTAAAAGGAGCAGACGGTATTATTTTAATAACCGATGCAATGCGAGCGAAAGGAATGCCATATGGTGATTATGATTTAGGTGGTCAATTGGTTCACGTCTCTGAAAGTGGCGCCCATTTATCAAATGGAGCTCTTGCTGGTAGTGTTTTAAAAATGGACCAAGCTGTACGCAATATGCAACTCATCACGAACTGCACGTTAGAAGAACTTGTTAAAATGTCGAGTTATAATGCAGCACAACAACTACAATTGGCTAACAAAGGTCAAATCGAGCAAGGGTTTGATGCGGACGTTGTGATTCTAGATGAACATTTAATGTTGCAGCAAACGATTAAGGGTGGCAAGGTGATCTACGAAGCCTAAGTGCTAGTTGTGATAAAAAGGGGGAATGAAGAATTGAAATTAGAACGTTTTTCTTCCAAAGAAGATTTATACACTCGAGCAGTTGACATTATCGTAAATGCTAAAAATGACGGTGCTACAACGTTTGGTCTAGCTACGGGTGGTACAATGGAACCGCTATATGCTAAAATTTGCGAAACTGATGCCGACTTTACCAATTGTATGAGCTTTAATCTAGATGAATATGTTGGGTTAAGTGCTAAACATGAACAAAGCTACGCATATTATATGTACAAACATTTATTTCACCACAAACCATTTAAAGAATCCCATTTACCTAATGGTTTAGCTGATAATCCTACAGAGGAAGCGGCTCGTTATGAATCATTATTGCAACAGTATCCATTAGATTTTCAATTGCTTGGTATCGGACAAAACGGTCATATCGGTTTCAATGAACCAGGAACGTCATTTGATTCGCTGACACATCTTGTAACGCTTGAAGAATCAACGCGCCAAGCAAATGCACGCTTCTTTGATTCCGTTGATGAAGTGCCAACCGAAGCATATACGATGGGCATTCAATCTATTATTCGCGCAAAGTGCATTTTGTTAATCGCTGTTGGAGAAGCTAAACGTACTGTATTAGAACGTGTGCTTGCATCTGAATATACAGAAGCTGTACCAGCAAGTGTGTTAACAAAACATCCGAATGTTATCATTTTAACAGACTTACAAAAAGAGGAGAATGAACAATGAAAACAAAACAATTTATAGTAGTAGATCCACAAGGTATTCACGCACGTCCAGCTAGCCAGCTCGTAGCAGCAGCAACACCATTTGCTTCTTCCGTAGAGTTAAAGACAGAAGAAAAAACAGCGAATTTAAAATCTATTTTAAGCATTATGGCATTAGGTTTAAAACAAGGTGCAACTTTCACACTACAAGTAGAAGGGGAGGATGAAGAACAAGCGTTTACTGCGTTAACGAAATTAATTTCAGAAACGGGGCTAGCACAATGATACAACTCAAAGGTATTGCCGCATCTGACGGCATTGCCATTGCAAAAGCTTGTCGTTTAGTACAACCAGATTTAACGTTCACGAAAACAGCCATTCAGGATATCGATGCAGAACAGCAACGCTTAGCAGCCGCACTTGAAAAAACAGAAGAAGAACTAGCTGCTATTCAGCAGCTAACGCAGGAAAAGCTAGGCGCACAAGAAGCAGCGATTTTTGGTGCTCATTTACTTGTTGTCAAAGATCCAGAATTAATTGGACCAATCAACCAAAAAATTGCTGATGAAGCTGTGAATGCAGAATATGCATTGAATGAAGTTTCGACGATGTTTGTATCATTATTTGAAGGTATGGATGATGAATATATGAGTGAGCGTGCTGCAGACATTAAAGACGTATCAAACCGTGTTTTAGCACATTTACTCGGTGTACATATTCCAAATCCAAGTAACATTAGTGAGCAAGTAATTGTGGTAGCAAATGACTTAACACCTTCAGAGACTGCACAATTAGATCGTAAATTTGTACTAGGCTTTACAACAGATATTGGTGGTCGTACATCTCACTCAGCCATCATGGCACGTTCACTTGAAATTCCAGCGGTTGTAGGGACAGGTACAGCGACCACGACCATTCAAGACGGTGATTTATTAATAGTGGATGGTTTAACTGGTAATGTACTTGTGAATCCAGCAGAAGACGTTGTTGCAACCTATAGAAAAAAAGCACAAGACTTTACTGCTCAACAAGCAGAATGGGCAACATTGCTTCATGAAAAAACGATTTCCAAAGATGGTGTTCAAGTTGAACTTGCTGCCAATATTGGATCACCCGATGATTTAGAGGGCGTACTTCGTCATGGTGGAGAAGGAATCGGTTTATATCGTACAGAGTTTTTATATATGGGACGCGAAAACTTACCATCAGAGGACGAACAATTTACAGCATATAAAATGGTATTAGAAGGTATGGAAGAAAAAGCGGTTGTTATCCGTACACTGGATATCGGTGGAGATAAAAACTTACCATATTTAGCGCTCCAAGAAGAAATGAATCCATTCCTTGGCCATCGCGCGATTCGTCTATGTTTGGATTATCAAGATATTTTCCGTACCCAACTCAGAGCATTACTGCGTGCATCCACTTACGGTAACCTAAAAATAATGTTCCCGATGATTGCGACATTACAAGAATTCCGTGATGCGAAAGCGATTCTCTTAGAAGAAAAGGAAAACTTACTGGCACAAGGCATAGCCGTTAGCGAACAGATTGAAATTGGTATTATGGTTGAAATTCCATCAACAGCAGTGATGGCAGATACTTTTGCGAGAGAAGTAGACTTCTTCTCGATTGGTACAAATGATTTAATCCAGTATACGATGGCAGCAGATCGTATGAATGAAAAAGTATCCTATTTATATCAACCATATAATCCTGCGATTTTACGTCTTATTAAAATGGTCATTGATGCGGCACACAAAGAAAAGAAATGGGCTGGCATGTGTGGTGAAATGGCAGGGGATGAGTATGCTGTTCCATTATTACTAGGCTTAGGCTTAGATGAATTTTCAATGAGTGCAACATCCATTTTAAAAACTCGTTCCTTAATTAAAAATTTATCTGTAACGGATATGCAAGCATTAGCAACAGAAGCATTGCAATTAGCTACAGCTGATGAAATACTAGAAAAAGTGAAGCAAGCTGTTCATGAATCGTGATAACGTTATAAGTAGTTGGAGAGTGGGGATCTTCAACTACTTTTTTTGTTCTTGAAGAGGTTTCCAGACAAAGGGAATTTTCGTTATAATGAATGAAAAACTAGTGAGGCTTGTCTATGGAATCAGAATGGTTACGTACTTTCATCGTTGCTGCTAAAACAGAAAATTTTCGTGAGACGGCAGAACAACGTTTTATAACACAATCAACGGTAACAAAGCATATTCAGCATCTAGAAAAAGAACTGCAAACACCCCTTTTTGATAGGCAGGGGAAACAAGTGAAATTAAATCATATCGGCTCCTATTTTTTCCAACAAGCAGAAAAAATCGTGGCGACGCTTGATGAAGCATTACAGAATACAACATCTTTTATGAATGGTTATACATCCCAGCTAACGATTGGTGTTGCACCTCAAATTGCCAATTCTACATTACCAGCAATCATTCACACATTTCAGCAGCAAAAACCTTCCATTCAAATAGCAATTGAACTGTTAAAATCTAATGAAATTGGGGAAGCGGTCCATGCAGGCAAAGTAGATATCGGTTTGTCCAAACTGACATCGACACGTGACATTCATACAGTTGTCCTTGCAGAGGAGCCCCTTCAATTGATTGCACCGATGTCGAAAAGGGCGACAGATGCTTTAACGCTCTTACAACAGGAAACAATATTAACACATGAATATGCACCTTACTGGCAGGAAGTCCAACAAGTACTGCAACAATTGCCAAGCTATAAAAGCATGCATATTCATCAAACAGAGGTCATTAAAAACTTCGTCAAACAAGGTCTAGGCATCGCCTTTTTACCAAAGAGTGTCATCGAAACGGAATATCAGCAGCAATTGCTTCATAGCTATTCGCTAAAGGAATTTTCGCATATTGTATCGAATACCTACTTTTTAACGAAATATGTATCAGCAGATATAGAGGCGTTCCAACAGGTTTGCCATACTATTTACAACGACACCAAAGGGTAGAGGTCATAAAATGCTGCTGCCTGTTAGAGCGGGATAAATAACAATATGGAAGTGAGTCGATGCTGTTAAAACAGGCACTATGGTTAATCGGGGGTCTATTTGCGTAGGGATTATATCTTTAACAGTCCACAATTCGAAACCTGCATGCTCGATATGCTAGCTGATTTAGAAAATCCAGCAGCAGCGATGATAGGACTAGCACCTCCAGTTATGCTGTTCAGGCTTTCTCATAGTGTCTTTCCATGATATAGTTGTACACTGGCCGAAAGAAAGTAATAGAACTTGGCTCTTTAGTGAGAAACAGATAGAGTGACTTATATCAATAAATCTGATACGACCTGAACAATTAGCAAGAAAAAAATGATTGGTAGTAAAATCTGAATCCATTTTGTTTTGATATAAGGAATTAACTTTAAACCTAAGAAAGATCCAACAATAGAGCCAATTGAAACAGGAATAGCAATTCCCCAATTAACAATGCCAGTAAAGTAATAGAAGAGAAAGGCACCTGTACAACTTGAAAACGTGATAATTCTTGTTAACTCAACCGCTTTTATATAGATATATTGCTTTTTCAGAAAATAGGTTATATTCATAAGAGCTGAACCTGGTCCAAAACCACCGTCATATATGGAGATCATAAACGGAATGAGTTTATTAAGTGGCTGTTCCTGTATTTCTTTTATATCCTTCACAATAAATTTATTACTGCCAAGTACAATAAAAAATGCGGAAATTAAACTTACACATGCTACCATATTCATGATTTGTTCTGATAATAGAGTGGCTATAAATGCGCCAAACGTGGCATTCAATTAACTCCCGAGGGAAAGTTTCAAATTGATGAAAAGCTCGGTAAATTTTTAGCAAAGGAAGACAAAATACATATTGCTTCTTCTTATATACCAATTAACTATATACTTCCGCCTATAATAGCAAGGTATAAGCTTAGTAATCCTCACATTGAATTTTTCGTGTCGTTAGGCAATGTAAAATCCGTGGAAGAGCAAGTGCTGAATTATGAGGTAGACTTTGGTTTTGTCGTGCAAAGTAAAATTGGTCACCCTGATTTACAGTTTGAAAAAATAGTAGATATTCCGTTTTGGTTTATTGTTCACCCTTCACATTCTTTAGCAAATCAAACTGTCCCCATTTACGAATTATCGAATGAGGATTTTATTTATCGGGAACGTGGTAGTTCAACACTTGATTTATTGGAGTCGTTTTTTTACACTTTTAACGGCCCATTACCTAAATTAGGACTTCAAATGCAGGGTTTACATGAATCGATTAAAGTGGTGGAAGCAGGGTACGGTATGACTTTAGCTCCTTCCTATAGTGTGATAGAAAGTATTGCAAATGGGAAACTAGCTCGAGTGTATGTTGAACAAGCAGATATTCAGCAAAGTTTATTTATATGTACACGCAAATCAGATATAGTAGAGCATCCATTTATCCAGTATTTAAAAGTTCATTTAAACGCTAACCCCAAAAAACAATAGAGACAAAATCGAGGTGTAGAAGAATAAATAGCATTCGGTAATGATTCGAATGATATTACAATGTTTCAACATAGGAAATATTCAGTTATGATTGGTGAAAGCTTACAATTTGCCTCGTTTTCATCTGAACAATTGCCATTAAGTGAGAATATAGAAAGTCTTCTGGAGAAAAGACTTAGTGAATTGGGAGATTTATATTCAATAATTAAGTTGGTGGACTTATAAGTAAGAATCTCTAAAGGGAGCGATGTGGAGTATTACAGGTTGAAAAAATTCTTCTGATGTCACTCAGTACAGGGAAGCGAAATTTTTTGTTCTCCCTGTATAATTGAGTTGAAAAGATTGTTGTAGAAAGAGTGAAAATATGATTATTGCAACATTATTATTTATCCTTGCTGGAATTGGAGAGATTGGGGGTGGCTATTTAATTTGGCTTTGGCTAAGAGAAGGTAGGCCCGTTTACTGGGGAATTTTAGGTGGTATTGCGTTGGCTTTATATGGGGTTGTCGCTACTTTTCAATCCTTCCCAACCTTTGGAAAGGTCTATGCAGCCTACGGAGGTGTCTTTATTGTCCTTTCCATTTTATGGGGCTGGGGAATAGACGGCAAAAAACCAGATGTCTTGGATTGGGTTGGAGCAGGCATTTGTTTGATTGGTGTTATTGTTATTTTATTACCTCGTTCATAAGAAGAAAAAGTGGCTGGGACAAAACTGCTCAAAACCTTAAAAAGCGCAAGAAGTCAATTTTAGAAACGTTGATTTCTCGCGCTTTTCTAATGTGAAATTTTTAAATTTTGCTTTGAAAATATACTTATGTCCAGCCTCTTTATTTTTATTATTTTTTTATAGCAACAAAGCGTAGTCTACAATAATCAGCGACCCATTGATGATCCTTGTAATAAGTTAGCTTTAATAGTTCATCGCATTTCGCATAAATTTTTTCTTTTTCGTTGTCAGATAAATGCTGTAGCATATTATGACTGAACATTACTAGCCAATTACGTAGTCCATCCTCGCCCTGAAGAGGTGTTGGTCGCTCATATAACGTAATCATCTCAACTTTAAAGCCAGCATCCTCTAATTTCGATTGATATTCTTCTAATGTTGGAAAATACCATGGGAAATATTCCTCTATATACGGTAGCTTGAAAGCCTCCATACTTTTTTGAAGTGCCCATACAATAGAAGCAATATTGCCGTGCCCACCCATTTCTGCTACGAAGCGACCGCCATCTTTCAGTGCATGGTAAATATTTTGAATGACTTGATCCGGCTCCTTCATCCAATGCAGTGCTGCATTTGAGAAGACTGCATCAAACTGATTTGTCATGTGAAGGGCAGTAGCATCTATAGCTTGAAATGTTATGTCCGGATATTTTTTCTGAGCGGCTATAATCATTTCTGTAGAGGCATCTATTCCTTGAACAGTAGCCCCTAAAGCTGCAATTTCATGTGCCAAATCACCTGTGCCACAGCCGACATCTAAAATGTCTTCATTTTTTTGTGGGGCTAGTAAGTCTACTAAACTCTCTCCAAATTTTGAAACAAAGTCATGCTTTTGATCGTATAGATTGGCATTCCATTTTGTTGTCATATCACTTCATCTCCTTTGTTTGAGCATAACAGAGGACTGGAGTGAACAGAATTGTAGAAAATCATGAGTTTTGATTCCAAATTGGAATATAGAGGTTCATTATACTCTAGAAATAATACATTCAGAACGTAAATGTTCACAATACTCTCTCATTAATGTCCATTCATCATTTTGTTCTTTTCGGAATCTTTGAACAAATAGTTTTGCTGCATCTACAAGTTGCCCGTTGATTTCAAAAGTAACACAAAACGTCGCAATTACTTCATTTTCAGATGCAGGTGTAATGTGCAAATCTTTAAAGTGCCATTTCGGATTTTGGCCTTCATATTGTTGATAGGCCTCTACCCACCCATCTTTAGCTTCCTCGTATCCCCAATCCGAAATACTAGCCTCAGGTCCTGCCCATCGTATGGCTATATCTCTTGACATAAAAGCATTCATCTCCAGTGCATTACAACTATTCCATACGTTTTGATAATGCATAAAAAATTTCTGGAAATCTTCCATTAAAGTTATCATAGCTGACATGTAAAAACCTCCCCATTGTATAGTTTAATATTAACATAAAATTAAATATTTAGAATGTTAAGCAAATTGAAGTATAGGATTTTTTTAAGATTCTTAATCGAAGCACTAGAGGGGAAGATTTATAGCTAAACAAAAAATAGGTAGCTGTCGTTTCCATCAGCTACCCAGATACTATTTTTCAAGCTTTGTTAATGTTTTGCCACTCCACCCAAATAGTACCGTTAGAATTGGTCCTAGTAAACAGAAGAAGGTAAATGGTAGATAAGTAGTTGTTGGTATATCTAGTACACTAGCGATGAAGATCCCGCAAACACTCCAAGGAACAAGAGGATTGACAACAGTACCTGCGTCCTCCATGACACGTGATAGATTTTTAGGGGCAAGTCCAACCTTTGCAAATTGTGCTTTAAAAGCCTCACCAGTCAGTAAAATCGATAAATACTGCTCCCCAATTAAGGTGTTGACACCGATTCCTGTAATGGCAGCTCCTGTAATAACAGAGCCGGCACTTGTAAAGAAGCTCTCAACTTTTGCTAAAATACTTTGAATAATACCGAGCGTAAATAATAGACCACCCATTGTTAATGCTAGTAATACTAAGGCAATTGTAAATAACATGCTGTTCAAACCACCACGCGTCAGTAAAGCATCTATGCTTTCATTACCTGTAGTAGATACATAGCCATCGAAAAGTATTTTAAAGACATTTGACAGGGCAATCGGTTCTTGTATGTAGGCAAGTCCAACACCAATAATGGATACGACTGCAAGAGTGATCAGTGCAGGCGCTTTATAAAAAGTCATAATAACAAGAACAACTATTGGTAATAATGTATACCAATGAATAAGTCCAGTTGACAGTAACCCCGCTTTAAATTGCTCAACTGTTTCAAACGAAGTATCTGCTCCTGTTGGTGATAAGATTGCATAAAGAACAATTGAAATGACGAAAGCTGGAATGGTTGTCCAACCCATATTTTTAATATGCTCGAAAAGGTCTACACCAACCGTACCAGATGCAAGATTTGTTGTATCTGATAGGGGAGACATTTTATCACCAAAGAATGCGCCTGAAACAATTGCACCAGCAGTAATGGCTAATGAAATATCCATTGCGCCAGCAATCCCCATGAAAGCAACGCCGACAGTCGCAACAGTTGTTAATGAGCTACCAACTGAAATACCAACGATACTACAAATCAGAAAGACTATGGCGAAGAAAAAGCTAGGTGAAACCGTTAAAAAACCATAGTAGATAAGCGTCGGAATTGTCCCACCCATAATCCAGCTTGAAATCAAAATCCCGATAAAGAAGAAAATAAAGACTGCTCCAAGTCCAGCGCTTGCACCTGCAATCATACCAGCTTCTAATTCGCGAAATGGGACTCTCTTTAAAAGTCCATAGGCAATTAAAATTGAAATAATAAGAATAATAGGAATATGGGGTGTCGCTTGTAGATACCCGATACTGAATGCCATCGTGGCAATAATTAAAAGTATGATGAAGCTAGCCTCAATAAATCGAGGGTTACTTTTTGCTTCAATTCGAAACATGCTAATCCTCCCAACACTTACTTCTTCGCTTCAACGCGGTGAAGCTAAAAAGTATTATAGCACGCTTATAATTTTTGTCAATTGACTGAAAATTGAATTAATAAGTTGCGCTTTGTTCTTCTCCTATATTCACTGAATGAGTAGAAAAAAATCGGTAACTTGTTCGCTACCGATTTCTAATCTTAATGGATACTGAAATAATCCCATGCGTTTTTGACAATCAATGTACAAGTCATGATGATAAAAATGAATCGCATCACTTTTGTCCCACGCTTCAGCGCAAATTTAGAACCTAAGATTGCCCCAAATATCATGACGAAGCCCATTGGCAGTCCGTATAAAAAATTGACTTCTCCTAATAGTAAAAACATAATAAGCGCTGCTAAATTCGATGTAAAATTAAACGCTTTGGCATTCCCAGCAGCTTGTAAGAAATCATTTCCCATCATGAGTAAAAGGAAAATAAAAAATGAACCAGTACCAGGTCCAAAGAAACCATCGTAAAACCCAATAGCTGCAAAAGCGCCAATAAATACGATCTTCTTTACTGTACTTAATGTCCGCTCATCTGGTTGCTGTCCCCAATCTTTCTTGAACACCGTATAAGCGGTCACTAGAACGAGCATAACAAGCATTAGAGGTTTTAAAATGGCTGGTGATACAAGGTGTACGGTATAGGCACCAATGAATGAGCCAATAAAAATAAAAGGCATTACTTTCGCAATCTTTCTTAAGTCAACTTTACCAGCACGTAAAAATGTTAGCATGCTTGTCCCATTACTAATTGTATTGGCGAGTTTGTTTGTGGCAATAGCTGTACTAGGTGGTAAACCAACAGCCATTAGCGCAGGTAATGAAATCAAACCACCGCCACCGACTATCGCATTCAAGAAGGATGCGATAAAACCAAGCACTAATAGTATTACGAGCGATAGTAAATCGATATCCATATGTAGACACACGTCCTTCGTCAATTGTAAAGAATACATTTTTCATATAAGAGTACTGTGAATTGAAATAATTCACAATGACATTTCACCGTCAGCAATGATGTCAAGGCGTAATTGATGTAAAAATCGTTTACAATTCCTTAACATTTATAACGAAAACAAAATAAAGAGAAAAAAAGTTTTTTCAAGTATTTTTATAAAAATAAAAGAAAAATCCGTAATATTTAAAGATAAAATGGTGATTTTTATTATGGGGTTTCCAACGTTTGTAACTTGGAAAATGCCTTGAAAATAAATGTGGCAATTTTAATATTACATCTTTGTAAATTCAACTCGTTTATGTTTAAAAATCTGTAGAATTGTGTAAAGGTTTTGTTATGATGATTGCAGAAAACGACAATATTCTATCCAACAGGAGGAACATAATGTTCAACTCAAATAAGCAAGATCCATTTTTTAAAGCATTATTAAAAATCTCTAAAAATGTCAATGAAGGTATTTACTTTGCTCATAATGCACGCATTCAAGATATAGATGCGCTAAAAGAGATCGCTGTTACAATGAAACAATATGAAACAAGTGGAGATAAATTGATTCATGAGCTGATTGTCATGCTGAATAAATCATTTATGACACCTATTGAGCGTGAAGATATATTAGCACTTGCCAATAAATTAGATGATGTCATTGACGGCATGGAAGGCTGCATTGCTCATTTTAATATGTATAATTTAACAGAAGTAACAGATCCGATGCGTCAATTTTTAACATACATTGCAAAAAGCACAGACGAAATGGTACAAGCAATGGAGCTACTAAACAGCAAAAAGCTTGTTGAAATGCGTAAACATTCTATTCAAATCAAAGACTATGAGCGTGAATGCGATGAAATTTTCCGTTCTTCTATGAAGCAACTATTTATTCAAGAAAAGGACCCACTGCGTCTTATCGTGTTCAAGGATATTTACGAGCAATTTGAAGATATTGCAGACAGCTGCCAAACAGTAGCAAACACAATTGAAACAATAATTATGCGTAACGCGTAAGATGGAGTGTACGAAATGGATACGATATTACTGATAACAATATTAGTCGTTTTATTCGCACTTGTGTTCGATTTTATTAACGGCTTCCATGATACAGCCAACGCGATAGCAACTTCTGTATCAACACGGGCATTAAAGCCTCGTACTGCAGTATATATGGCTGCGGCTATGAACTTCATCGGAGCAATTACATTCGTTGGGGTGGCAAAAGCATTAACAAAAGATATTGTTGACCCGTTCAGCTTGAATGCTTTTGACGGAGATGTTACAGGTTCCGTCGTTATTTTAGCAGCATTATTATCTGCAATTACATGGAACTTAGTAACATGGTACTTTGGCATTCCATCTAGTTCTTCACATACTTTAATCGGTTCTGTGGCGGGGGCTGCCATTGCAGCAGCAGGCTTTAATGCATTGAACTATAGTGGTTTTATAAAAATTCTTCAGGCACTTATTTTCTCGCCACTACTCGCGTTTGCAGCTGGTTTCCTAATGATGTCTTTATTTAAAATTATTTTTAAGGATATGAATTTATATCGCACAAATAAAGGCTTTCGAACAATGCAAATAGGTACGGCAGCATTACAATCATTTACGCACGGAACAAACGATGCGCAAAAAGCGATGGGGATTATTACGCTCGCTTTAATCGCTGGTGGCTTACATCATACTGATGATATTCCTTTCTGGGTACGTTTTGCAGCAGCTTGTGCCATGGGTCTTGGTACATCTGTAGGTGGTTATAAAATCATCAAAACAGTTGGTGGTAAGATTATGAAAATCCGTCCAGTAAATGGAGTTGCAGCTGATCTTGCTTCTGCTTCGATCATTTTTGGAGCGACATTAATTCACTTACCAGTATCAACAACACATGTTATTTCTTCATCCATCATGGGTGTAGGGACAGCACATCGTGTAAAAGGTGTAAAATGGGGCATGGCACGAAAAATCGTGACAACATGGGTAATCACAATGCCAATTTCTGCAGTCATGGCTGCAACTATTTACTTTTTCTTAGGTTTATTTTTCTAATATAAAGAAGGAATGCACAACTTGCGTGCATTCCTTTTTGTTTTGAGATCGGCGATAAAGAGGTAAGCGACCGATAAAGAGGCAGAAATGACGGATAGAATCGCAAAGGAGACGGATAGCCTGTTCGAACTGACTGATAGAACAGAGAAAGTGGCGGTAGAGAGAAATGACGGATAAAGAGGCGGAAATGACGGATAGAAGGGCAAAGGAGACGGATAGCCTGTTCGAACTGACTGATAGAACAGAGAAAGTGGCAGTAGAGAGGGAACTGACGGATAGAAAAATAAAAGTGACGGATAGCGCGGTCGAAATGACGGATAGACCCGCGGAAATGACGGATAGAAGGGCAAGTGACGGATAGTAACATCAAAGTGACAGATAGCTTGGCCGAACTGACGGATATAGTAGCCGAAGTGATGGATAGCCTGTCCAAACCGACAGATAGGAACAGCAATATGCATACACCTCTTGTGCAAACCTAAAAGTCGATTTATGGTAATTATAAAGAAAGTGTAAAGTTCGGAAAAAATGTAATTTTCCATAGTAAGGTAAGTACAGGAGGAAGACAGATGAAAGAAAAGCTTTTACTGATTGAGGATGATACGGCGATTGGGCGTATAGTGAAGGATACTCTTGAACAAGAGGGGTACCAAGTTACTTGGGCGACAACAGGACTGGAAGGAGTGGCTGATTTTCAAACGGGTGCGTTCGATTTAGTGTTAGTTGATTGGATGCTACCGGAAATGGATGGGCTTACGGTTTGCCAAAATATTCGCTGGGAAAGTGAAGTGCCTATTTTAATGATGAGTGCGCGTAAGGAAGAGGCAGATAAGGTGGAGGGCTTGCAGGGGGCTGATGATTATATAGCGAAACCGTTTAGCTTAGAGGAGTTAAAGGCACGTGTTGCCTCACATCTACGTCGCTGGAAACGTTATAACAAAAAAGAAATAACGGAAGATATAATATCCTTTGCGCATGGCTTAAAAATTGATTGGCACAAGGAAGCAGCGAGTCTTCATGATGAAGAGCTTGCCTTAACACAAAAGGAATTTGCGTTGTTAAAATTACTTGCGAAAAATCCAAGCCAAACCTTTTCAAAAGAGGCGCTCTATCAGCATATTTGGCAGCAGGCAAGTGTGGATGAGACTCATACAGTAACGGTACATATAAAGGCACTACGAGAAAAGCTAAATGATCCGGTTAAAACCCCGTATTTTATTCAGACTGTATGGGGTAAGGGCTACCGCTTTATCGGGGAAGCATTATGAAAATTAAAACATGGTTACTCATTACTTTCTTCATCGTAATGGTTTTACCGATTGCTGGTGCATATACCCTTTATGTATGGGTTAACGCCTATTATCACGATAAAAACGTTCTCGAGTCTATCGAAAAGTGGACAGAGCTTAATAAGGTTAAATCTGTGCTCGACAATCCTGAGCATTATAAAAAAAATGCGGATATCAAAGAAATAGAAGCATTAACGAATGAACAGCTCGCGATTACACTTTACTCGAAATCAGGCTTTGTTTTGTATTCCTCAAATCCGTTGAAATCGGGATTTATCTCTAAGGATCAAATATTTACAGATTTATATGATTTAAAGCAAAAGTACAATGCCTTTACGTATAAAGAACCTGTTTATGAAAAAGGAGAATTTGCTGGCATTTATGAAGTTCAATTAGTTAGGACGGACTGGGTACAAGGAGTACAAAATCGTTCTTGGCTTGTCATAGCTAGCTCAATACTACTGTTTCTCCTCATTTATACTGCGGTTATAATGCTGCTTAATCGTAAATTGAATCGACCGTTAAAGGAACTAATGAGGCAAATGCGTGCCTTTGCAAAGGGAGAACAGGTGGCATCGAATTTAGGGACAAGAAAAGATGAAATTGGTGAACTTGCACAAACTTTTTTTGCCATGCAGGACGAAATTGAACTGGCACGCGCTCACTTAAAAACGGAACAACAGCAAAAGGAGCTAATGATTGCTAGTATTTCACATGATTTAAAAACGCCTCTTACTTCTATTCAAGCATATGCGGAGTCTTTGCAAAACAAGGCGTTAACGGAAGAGCAGCAGTGCGAATATCGAGAGATTATTTTAACAAAGGCTGAAACGATGAAGCATATGTTTGAGGATTTACTGATGTACACATTACTCCAATCTTCTAGCTATGATTTAGAACTAGTTACAGTTGATGGGGCAGAGTTTTTTGAGATGGCTTTGTCTGATTATGAAACGCTATGTGAGGATCAAGGATATACGCTTGCAGCTAGTTGTGAAGTTGAAGGTCTATTCGCCGTGCATCCGAAGCAACTTCAACGGGTGATCGATAATTTAATGAGTAATGCTTGGCGCTATGGGAAAGTAGGTAGCACAATAGGCTTAGCAGCCGTAAATGCTGGGAAATGCCCTACATGGTGCTTTGATTTTGTAAAATCTGCACTGACAAAGCAAGAAGGTATCTACATGATAGTACAAAATAGCGGTCAAGGGATCAATAAAGAAGAAATTGAAAAGCTATTTGAGCCGATGTACCAAGCAGATACAGCACGAACAAAGGCTGGAGAGCGAGGCACTGGATTAGGCTTAAATATTGCGAAACAAATCATAGAAAAACATGGTGGGACAGTTGAACTTGTATCCAAAGAAAACTTTGGAACAGCTGTACTGTGTTGGATACCACATTATAAAGGAGAGATTTGATGATGAATTGGAAAAAATCATTACGTGCAGCTGGTTTAGTTGCTGCACTTACATTTAGCTTAGTAGGTTGTAATACGGAGGCATCGTATTCACCACAGGAAATTATTGATCAAGCGTTACAAGAAACGAAAGAACCACTACCATATTACGGCGAATTTACAATGGATATGGGCGAGGCTGGCGGGATAGCTCATGTTAAGGAGTGGTCAAAGGATGGTAAAAGACGCATTGACATGACAACTGAAAATGGGGAGCATTTCATCTCCGTCAATAATGGCTCTCAAATCATAATGTATGATGTTGTTGAAAAAACTGCTCAGAAGATGAATTATAAAGAAGGTGATTTGGATGGTCTGCAATCACCGAAGGATCAGGCGGAAATGTTATTTAATATGGTGAAGGATACGCATGATATAAAGATTGACGGAGAAGAGAAAATTGCAGGCAGAGATACGTACAAAATGGTAGCGAAAGCTAAAAAGGCTGATACATTAATTGGCGATATGGAAGTATGGATCGATAAAAAAACGTGGCAAACATTAAAAACCGTAATGAATAGTGCAGGAAGTAAAATGACTACGGAATATACCAAAATAGATATAGATGCAAAAATTGATGAAGCGCAATTTACAGTAGATATTCCAGAAGATGTTAAAATAGAAGAAATAACTACGCAGGAACCTGAGGCAGTAACACTGGATGTTGTAAAAGAGCAGCTTGATGAATTTTTAATGGTGCCAGAAGAAAATGGTGTAACTTTATCGACAATCCAAGATATGAAGATGGAGGAACGTCCAGAGTTTTCATTTGAATATCAAAAAGATGAGCAACCTGCTTTTTCAGTTTCAGTCTTTAAAATTACCGAGAGTTATACCGAGTTTGGTGACACTCAAGATGAAAAACCAATTGAGGTGCGAGGACAAAAGGGTACCTTTATGGAGTTAGGTGAATTTTTAACGATTAGCTGGCAGGAAAATGGTTACCAATACAATATCATTAGAGAAAATCCAGAACTGACAAAAGAAGATTTAGTTGCCTATGCCAATCAAATGACCATCATGAAGTGAGGTGAATGGTATGAAGAGGAATGAATGTATAAAATGTTTCGCGTTGTTTTTATTTAGTACAGCTTTTTTATATGGTGTAGGTGCAACGTATGACGTTTCATGGCTGCAATTCCATTTCTTCGGTGAATACAATGATGAAGGCTTTTATTTCAGTTTTAGTTCTTTCATTCCTATACTAGGTGGCGTACTAATTGTTGCGTTATATGAAACAATGTTTAAGCGATTTATTTAATATATTTCGAAAATCCATTCTGTTATAGAGTGGATTTTTTTGTTATGCTCGTTGATTAAATACGGATAATAAAATCTGGTTAATGGTAATTACTATGGCAAAGATTGTAGCTATTTGCGTCCGTCCTGTAGCATACAAAGCGAAGAGCTAAATTTAATAACATAGGTGGCCTCCAATGGTTATATTTCGATAAGTTCAAATTTTTATCGATAAATGAGCAAATTTTTTCGATAAATTTAAAAAAACTCTCGATAAACTCCAAACTTTATTCGATTTGCTGTAATTGCGTTTTAGTAAAGACTTTGTCATATTTTAAGCCATAGCAGAGCGCGCGGTCTAAAAAGATATGAGCTAGCCACATAAATGATGCCATTAAAAGTGGTGTAGACATCGTCACAAAGCCTATGTCCGATATTTGCCAGTAGAAAAATACACATAGTAAAAAGACTATTAGATATTCAAGAGAAATAATTTTACGTAGTTTCATGATGACCACGACCAGCCTGTAATTTTTGATACATATCCTCTAGAAGCGAGGCGATCACTACTTGATTTTCTGCAAATTTCCCATCAGCCATTAAGGTTTTAGTTAGCTGTAAGGATTGAAGTGCTTGCTGATAAAACAATTATTGCTGTTCGATGTGTGTGATTTTTGCAGAGAATAGCTGTACGGTTTCTTCATTACAGGATGCTGAAACAGGCTTTTGTTCAAGTGTCAGCAGATGCTTTATTTCTTGTAATGTAAAGCCAAGCCGTCTCAATACTAGAATAAACTTAATCGTATTTTCACAAGTGTCATCATACACTCGATACCCATTGTCTTGTTTCTTTGGATGAAGTAAACCTTCTTTTTCATAGTAACGAACAGTATCAGTAGATAAATGATATTTTGCTGCAAACTGTTTGATTTGCATATGATCACCTCCTGAAATAATCGAAACATTGGAGGATGCTCCAAGGTCAAGGTGATTTATCGGAATTTTTGAAAAAAGTGAAACGGTCATTTATTGGCAGTCGTTTATAGTGTAAGAAGGGGAGGTGAACGGCATACTTGAAAAAATTATCGATGAACATGCAGAGCATTTACTTCGTCTCGCCTATTTTTACGTGAAAAATAAGCATACCGCAGAGGATATTGTACAGGAGGTTTTTATCAAATTTTCTCAGCATGTCTACGAGGAGCGCGGACAGCTACGTGCTTATTTATCCACGCTAACGATTAATAAATGCAAAGATTATTTAAAAAGCTGGCATTATAAAAAATTAATTTTACAAGAAAAAATCTTTCCGACGTATGCCAACAAGCAGCGCGATGAACTAATTGAAGCGGAGGAAAGATCGCATATTGGGGCAGCTATCTTAAAACTTCCATTACCATATAGAGAGCCCATAATCCTTTATTATTATGAAGAATTGAAGATTGCAGAAATAACAGAGGTTCTAGGGATTGCAGAAAACACGGTGAAAACAAGGTTAAGAAGGGCAAGAGAAGCCCTGAAGCCACATCTAAAGCAGGAGGAATGGGAGGTGCTCGGGCATGAATAAATGGCAAATAGAATTGGTGAAAGTGGCAGGGGATATGGTAGCGAGTAAAGAGCGTGTCAAAAAACGTATCTTGCAGCAACAAAAGGTCAAACCAAAAAAGCCCATTCGTTTCGCGCTTTTAACGGCCATCGTAACGTTATGTTTAGCAGGATTTGTCTTAGTGCAGCTATTGAATAAGGAAACGCAACAATCTGCACAGATGTTTAACGAGACGCAGCTGGAGCATTTTGAAAATGTTACGCATTTTATGTGGGGAGAACAAGACGATGAATTTAATAAATCCGAAGCTTTTAATAGATATGAGCAACTAGTTGCCTATTATTATTATGCAAAATCATTAGGCATGACAACGTCTAAGGCAGAGCTAGAAGCGGAGAAAAAAGAGCGCTATGACGAGCTTGTCCTGCTTCAACAATCAACGCCGTATGCGGAGCTTTTTCAAGAGCAAGGGCTCGACCAATATTTTAAGATGTATATTGAACCGATGTTACCGATGTATGCTGCGAGGAAAAAGCTCAATACACTTTATGATGAAAAATATCCAACTTTCTCTATGTCAGCCCATCAAATAGCTGCCAACGATGCCCTTCGTTATTTTCAAGCACATTTTGCCGAGCAGGCAACAGCATTCCAGAAGGAAATGGGTATCCGTAATTATTCAAATTCACGTGGCTTGATCTATGTGGGAACAGCCATAAAAATAGAATCCAATGCCTTTTTATTTGTGGAAGGAGCCATTCCAGAAGATTTAGAAAAGCTGTCTGAAGCTCAAATCGTGAAGCAATATGATAATGCTACATGGTATCCAATCTTAGATGATTTCCCTGTAAAACGAGGAGATTACATTTCTTTAGAATCATCAGGAAGTGAAACTCATGAGGAAAATGGGGTTGCCACCACTTATGGCTTATTAAACAACATCGAAGTTATTGAATACACTGAACCTCCTGTGACGACGAAGCTCGACATTCAAAATGAACAGGAAGTCATTCAATTTTTCCAGCTAACGGATTGGCAGACGCCAGACAATCATGACAAGATGAAGGAGCCACCAAAATATTCATTTATGCTTGAGGGAGTGCGCGTGGATGTTTGGATTAGTTATGGTCACTCACTTTATCTCCATAAAGTTGATGCCGGTACAATCCACCTTGATCAGGAAAGATCAGAAAAGTTAAAGGAGATATTAGGTATTAAAGAATCTTAACAAGTCTCTATACAAGAGGCTTGTTTTTTATTTGGAAGAAAATTATAGTTTTGGTACTGTCATAAAAAATACACCAAGTCATACAGAATTATTTAGTCATAGAATAAGTCGGTTTTAGAGAGATCGACAAAAGACTTTTAGGAGGAAATAATCATTCGAAATGTTATTTAGGTTAAATTACTTATTTATTTGAAAATAAATGAGTCCGAAGAATTGTAATATTTTATGTGTATAGGTAGTATTAAAGAAGTAAGGGTGAATACGAGGAGGGGCGGTATGAATACACAAGAATTTGAAGAATTGTGGATTTCGTTAAATGAATTATATAATGCGAATCGCTTTTTAGAATATATAGAATTAAGCAGTGCCGCAATTGACAGTGCTATTGCACTTAGTATGTATGATAAAGCTATCCTTTTATTACGCTATCGTTGTGCAAGTTATTTTCAAACAGGTGATTTACAGGTTTCAATAGGGGTGTTGGAGCAATATCGTGAATTAACCTTTCAATACGGCAACGATATTGATTTAATCCATCATTATATTTTAGCCTCCATTTATTGGGGAACATTCGGTCATTTAAAGAAATCAGAGGAGTTTATGCTCAAGGGATTAAAAATTGCTGAACGTATTCAACATGTCGAGAGTATGGGGAAAATTTATAATAATTTAAGTGATTTAGAAATTTCATTAGGAAGCTACCAAAAAGCAAAAGAGTTTGCTTTAAAAAGCTTATACTACGCCAATGCTTTTGAGACAAAGCATGAAAATCCTTATACAGGGGTTATCCATCCTAAAATCAATTTAGCTGTTGCACAAATTTGGCTAGGGGAATTTGATGCAGCAAATGAAATATTGCAAGAATTATTAGTGACGATTCAACAGCCACCCTATTCAAAGGTACAATTAGAAGTGTTAAATGCATACGCCTTACTTTGTGAGAAGCAGGGACGTGTTGGGGAGGCCATTGATTTCTATCAAAAGTCGAAGTATTATGCCTTACAAAATAATGATTTAGCGTTGCTGCAAACAATCTACAATGCATTAGTAAATTTGATTGAGGAGCAAGGTAATCGAATTGTTTTGTGTGCGATACAAAAGGAATTTATAAATATTTTATTAGAGATTCAAAGAGAAAATTATACACATGTCTTATTCGAGATGGAGTATAACGACCAGAAGAAACAACTTGAAAAAACCTCCAACGTTGATCCGCTAACAAATATTTATAATCGGCGATACTTTGATGAAAATGCGAAAAAGATGGTGGCAAAAGCTTCTGCAGAAAATCAGCAATTAGCGTTAATGATGGTGGACTTAGATCATTTTAAAACTATTAATGATACAAATGGTCATCTATTTGGGGATGATGCGTTGACGACTACCGCTACAACATTAAAAAATTATTTTCAACCATTTGAGTCCATTGTAGCTCGCTTTGGAGGAGATGAGTTTATTGTCCTTAGTCAATTAAAGGAAGGCGAATCTGTCCAAACGATGGCAGAAAATCTCTATCAAACATTAACTTCTCTATCCTTAGCAATCAATGATGAAGATGTTCATTTGGAATTTAGTATTGGAGTAAGCACAAACAAACTAGGTAAAATTACAGAGGTTGAAGAACTGATACAACATGCGGATGAAGCACTTTATGCGTCAAAACGTAATGGAAGAAACCAAATCACAATCTATAATCATTATAGTGATGTGGGAAATAGTAAATAATAGATAGTAGAGAAAAAGAGGCACTTCCAAACTTTTAGGTGCCTCTTTGAACTAGATTTGAAAAACGATATTATGTCCTAGGTATAAAGTGACAATAAAGTTATTAAAGTTCCCTTATTTTAAATTCTTCCTGTTTTCAGTGCTCTAGCCCAATCTAAACGACCATTTTTTTCGCTTTCGTTAATTGCTTCATCCCGATTATATGGAATATGTAATTGCTCTATCAGCCACTCATCTTCTTGTTTTGTAACTATTGTATAGTTTGCAAATGGTGAACCTGATTCCATTTTGTGATAGATTGGTAATTCATCCTCATAAGCCGGTAATCCAACACTCCCAGGATTAATAATTATTTTATTATTTGGGAGATAAACAACTCTTGGTATATGTGTGTGTGCACAAAAAATAAGCTTTTGAGGGATACCACTTACATAATTCATAATAGTCTCAGACTCTTTAAGGACTGAACCATTAGAACTCATTTCTTCTAACAAATATATTTCATCACTTGTTGGTGTACCATGGCAAAAATAGAAGTCATCCGTTTGTAAAAAACTAGGTAAGTCGGAAATCCACGTCCTATGCTCATCCGATAATAAATTCTGTACATATTGAACTGTTAAATTAGACGTTTCCTGCTCTAATAAAATTCTATCGCAATTTCCTTTAATACTATGAATATTTGGTTTTATTAAAAGATCATAAGTTTCCAATGGGAATAAAGGACCGTATAAGCTGTCTCCTAAATTATATATAGATTGAATCCCTCGTTTTTTAATATCAGTTAGTACAGCTTGTAAGGCATCTTTATTTCCATGAATGTCAGCTATTATAGCAATTTTCATACCAGGTTCCCCTTCAGAATGTATAGTTTCACTTTTATTCCGTTCGTTCAGTACTTTACTTTGCCTATTATTGTACATGAATTTGAAAAAGCTGATACTTATATTTATAGGATCGGCTCTAGCTATTCATCAACTACTTAACACTGGGGTTGATTATTCCGTAATAGACAATATCCTCGAAAGAGTCGTTTTTAAAAACAGGGTCTTTCAAAGTACCCTCATAGTCCATGCCACACTTCTCCATGATCTTTCCAGATGCGGGATTTGATTTGAAATAACGTGCATACACACGATGATAATTTTTTTCGCTAAAAGTAAATTCTATCATGGCTTTCGCTGCTTCCGTTCCAAAACTTTTCCCCAGTATTGTTTACCAATCCAATAAGCCATTTCCCCATTTTGATATTGCGGATGATTGGAAAGCGCAATAGCAGCATATAACTGTCCGCTTTGTTTGTCGGTTATCGCAAATTCGTACATTCGCTCTAATTCAAAGTTTTTCTCATGATGTTCAATCCATGAAAGCGCACATTCTAGAGGATAAGGATAAGGTAAATTCAATGTGCTTATAATTATTACACATTGTGCTAACTTCATGAGCATCCGATTTCGTGAATAGACGTAGCAGTAATCGGTTCGTTTCAATTGTCTTTTCCGTTTGCTTGTAAATCATGCTTACCACCCCCGAGCTTTTAATACGTGTTATTATAACAGATGGGGGTACAACCAAATTTTGGTTAACTGAAATTGGAGTAAATAGCACAAGCGTTAAAAAAGGTTTTAAGCAAAGATGGAGGGGTTACATGTATTTGTTTTTATCCATAATTTTAAGTTTAGTATTAGGATGGATATTAGTATT
Organism: Lysinibacillus sp. NPDC097231; assembly: GCF_044761885.1. Taxonomy (NCBI): domain Bacteria; kingdom Bacillati; phylum Bacillota; class Bacilli; order Caryophanales; family Bacillaceae; genus Lysinibacillus; species Lysinibacillus sp. NPDC097231. The sequence continues at coordinate 50,156 of NZ_JBIWDH010000017.1, forward strand.
AATGGTTGGCCCATTTTTGGGTGGTCTTATTGCTATTGGAATTGTTATGGGTTGTATTTTTAGAGGATTATATTTGTTAAACGATATTCATAAAAAAATAGTACCTAAAAGTGATAAAGTCGAAGAAGCGTATAAAAATTATTTAGAGGAAAGAGAGAAATTTACTGATTAAGTTTCACATTAATTAATCATCTGCAAACTTTCATGGGAAAGTTTGCAGATTTTTTCGTACACAATATTGTGATGATTTCAAAATTAATCCAAATGCTCTTGCAAATAGTTAATCACACATGCTAATATGGAATTACAAAATAGACAGACAGTCGGTCTAAATGTGGAGGAATTGTTATGATGAGAGTTATAAAAAAAGCTGAGGAGCGTAGGAACGATATACTTGATGCAGCTGATGAGCTTTTCACTCTGAAGGGCTTTGATGGAACAAGTACAAACGATATTCTTGAAAAGGTTGGAATTGCGCGGGGCACGCTGTATTATCACTTCAAGTCGAAGGAAGATATTATGGACGCGTTGATTGAGCGCTATACTTTCTCTATCTTAGGAGCGGCGAAGGAAATTGCCGCTGATAAGAATATAGAGGTCAATGAGCGTATTATTCGCGTTGTCATGGCACTGAATATAAGTGGTGGCAACGGTAAGGAAATTATTGATCATATTCATAAGCCACAAAACGCGTTGATGCATCAAAAAATACAAAAGGTCATCATCAATAACGTCCCGGCAATACTGACGGAAATCATCCGCGAGGGCATTGAGCAGGGGCTATTCAATACGCCGCATCCGTATGAATGTATGGAAATGGTTGTGGCATATACGAATACCGTTTTCGATGATGATATGGTGGACATGACGAATGAAGAGCGAGCTTTACGAATACCAGCTTTTATATTTAACGTAGAAAGGCTACTCGGTGTCGAAAGTGGAAGTCTGATGTACATGATGAAGATGTTTGGCAGCGGAAATGAAGGTTGAGAAATTGGCAACGGCACTGAATAATTCAGGGCAATTATTCATGCTATTTCAGTAAAAGGAAACGGACTTTCCTCCTTTGTGCCTGTGATGTCTGGGAAGGTACAAAGGAAAACTGCTCGGGTCAAAGAGAAAATCGCTCAGGTGCAAGGGAAAACTGCTCGGGTCAAAGAGAAAATCGCTCAGGTGCAAAGGAGAACTGCTCGGGTCGTATCCTTCCTTGAATTTATGACCTCAACTTTTTTGTTCGAAGGCGATCATTTGATTTTTAGCTTCACAACATGTAAATGCTAAAAAAGCTTGAAAAAAGAGGTGACCTATGTATAACAGAATAATCCGTAATGACATCGCAAAAAGCAAACTGATAACAGTGACAACTATGATGTTTGTTGCTACTGCGGCTATGCTTGTTGCTCTTTCGGCAATACTTATCGTAAATCTTTCGGGTGCGATTGATACGCTAATGAAGCAGTCGAAAACGCCGCATTTTATGCAGATGCATTCGGGGGACATTGATATTGAACGACTTACCGATTTTGCAAAGCACAACAGTCATGTCGATGAATATCAGGTGCTTGAATTTCTCAATGTGGACGGTGCGCAAATTGTCATTGACGGAAAATCGCTTGCGGATAGTGTACAGGACAACGGCTTCAGCACACAGAGCAAAAAATTTGATTATCTTCTAGATCTTGATGGTCATATTATCAATGTGAACGATGGAGAGATTTATGCTCCGGTAGGCTATATGAAGGATGGTACTGTAAAAGTTGGTGACAAGGTTGTGATTAACGGCAAGAAATTGACCGTTGCTGGCTTTCTCCGCGATTCTCAAATGAATTCATTACTTGCCTCGTCCAAGAGGTTTCTTGTTAGTCAAAATGATTATGCGGTTCTCAAGAATTTCGGAAGTACGGAATTTCTGATTGAGTTCCGGTTAAAGGACATATCTGCCATTGGTGCATTTGAAGCAGCCTACACCTCCGCAGGACTGGAAGCAAACGGACCAACCATTACATATCCACTTTTCAAAATGCTCAATGCCATTTCCGATGGGCTAATGATTGCAGTCATACTCCTAGTCAGTGTACTTGTTGTGACCATCGCATTTATGTGCATACGCTTTACACTACTAGCGAAAATCGAAGACGATTACCGTGAAATAGGCGTTATGAAGGCAATAGGGCTCCGCGTTTCCGACATAAAAAAGATTTATCTAGCCAAATACGCAATGCTTGCGGCAGTTGGCTGTACGATCGGATTTGCACTTTCCTTTGTATTTAGAGGCATGCTTCTGGAAAATATAAGACTTTATATGGGGGAAAGTGACAATTCTTCTAGCGCTTTATTTTTCGGAATAGTCGGCATCTTGCTCGTGTTTCTAGCAATTATTGCTTATGTCAGCAATGTCCTGAAATGCTTTCGGAAAATATCGGCCGCGGAAGCAATACGCTTTGGCACTTCCCAGGAAAAATCTGCAGGCGCAAAACATTTTTATTTGAGCAGAAACAGGCTGTTTAATACCAATATTTTTCTTGGCATAAAAGATGTTCTAACAAGAAAAAGTCTTTACGCTACAATGCTTGCGGTACTTGTGATTTCAACATTTATCATTATCGTTCCACAGAACCTATATAACACGATTTCCTCCAAAAATTTCATTACCTATATGGGGATAGGAAGTAGTGATTTGCGCATTGATGTTCAGCAAACAGACAATATATCTAGCAAAGCCTCGGAAATTGTAAAGACGCTACAGGACGACCAAACAATCACAAAATATGCTGTGCTTACGACCAAAACATTCAAAGTAAAAACGGACAATGGATCTGAACAAGGCATAAAAATTGAGCTTGGTGACCATTCGATATTCCCTGTAGAGTATTCTGAGGGCAGGGCACCTGTCACTGAAAACGAAATAGCACTTTCCGTTATGAATGCTGATGAACTAGGCAGAAAAATCGGCGATATCATCACACTAGTTGTTGATGGCAAGGAGAGAACTCTCACGCTTTGTGGCATTTATTCTGACATTACGAATGGTGGTAAAACGGCAAAGGCTGTTTTTGAGGACCATTTAGCGGATACAATGTGGTGCGTAATTTACGTAGAGCTTTCGGATAAATCTCTTGTTGCAGAAAAAATTTCAGAATATGTGGATACATTTAATTTTGCAAAGGTTTCGAGCATTGATGAATATATGGCACAAACATTCGGCTCGACAATTAGCTCTGTCGGTACAGCTTCCTATGCTGCAGTAGTTGTTGCGCTGATAATAACGATATTGGTGACGCTTTTGTTTATGAAAATGCTTGTCGCAAAGGACAGGTACACTATTGCTGTCATGAAATCGTTAGGTTTTACAAACTCGGATATTACTTTACAGTTTATGGCGCGTTCGGTATTTGTGCTGATTGTAGGAATCGTTCTTGGGACACTTCTAGCAAATACGCTCGGAGAAGTAATGGCGAGTGCGGTTATCTCGTCGTTTGGAGCGTCGTCATTTAACTTTGTGGTGCATCCACTTTCGGCCTACCTATTAAGTCCATTATTAATGATATGCGCCGTGCTTATCGCAACGATTATTGGCACAGCTAGAGCGGGTCACATACAAATAACTGACAATATGAAGGAGTAGATTATGAAGAAGATTATTATCGGTGAAAATATTGTAAAATCTTTCGGAGTAGACAATGAACAGCATAATGTTCTCGATGGCGTGTCAGTTGCCATCAACGAGGGAGAGTTCGTTTCGATTATGGGACCCTCAGGCTCAGGTAAATCAACACTGATGTATGCAATAAGTGGAATGGACGGCATTAACAGCGGAAAGGTTTCGTTTGATGGTAGTGATCTATCTGCATTTAGTGAAAAGGAACTTGCCGATCTACGCAGAACTAAAATGGGTTTTATATTTCAGCAGCCGACTTTGCTAAAAAATCTAAACATTCTCGATAACATCATCCTTCCTTCCATGCGGGATAATCGAAAAAACGTAGCGAAGATTACTGAAAGAGCAAGAGCCTTAATGACTAAGATTGGCATTGGGGAACTGGAAAAGCGTGATATTACCCAAGTTTCGGGAGGTCAGCTTCAGCGAGCAGGAATTTGCCGCGCCCTTATGAACAATCCCAAAATTATTTTCGGTGATGAACCGACTGGCGCACTTAACTCAAAATCTGCGCAGGAAATTATGGACATTATTTCTGAAATAAACACGGAAGGAACTACCGTACTGCTCGTCACGCATGACCCAAAGATTGCTGCTAGGACTGAGCGTATACTGTTTATGGGCGATGGCAACATCGTAAGTGAAATAAGGTTTCAGAAATTCACAGGCACAGATATTGATGACCGTATGAATAAAGTCATGGTAAAAATGCGAGAGATCGGTATTTAAGTTTGTCAGCATCACCATTTCAACCCCGTAATTGTTAGAATATACACTAACGATTATGGGGTGTTTTTATCCCGCTTTAATGAGCCGTAAAAGCCCGATTGGTGAAGACTAACAATAGAGGGGATGAGAGCACCCCCACTTAAGGCAAGAAAAAATTTTTCATTAATTTGAATCGGAAATGTAGCGGCGTCCGTCAGTAGTTTAAGAAAGAAGGTGAGGACAACGATGGATATTGAAGAAATTATTGCAGCGCACGGTGATTATTTACTGAAGGTTGCTTATTTATATGTAAAGAATGAAGCAACGGCTGAGGACATTGTGCAGGATGTGTTTATCGCTTTTTATCAAAAGCAGGAGCAATTTCGTCAGGAATCATCATTACGTACATATTTAGTGAAAATGACGGTCAATCGTAGCCATGATTATTTGCGTAGCTGGAAAAGTAAACGACTGACACTCTTTGAAAAAATAACAGGGCGTACTACAGCAGTTACGCCTGAAAAAGAATTTCTTGCTAAGTCCACAAAACGAGAGCTAGTGGAAGCTATGTTTAGATTATCTGTGACATATAGAGAGGTGCTTATTCTCTATTATTTCGAGGATATGACGACCGTGGAAATTGCACAGCTCGTGCGTTGTCCAGAAGGAACCGTACGGACAAGATTACAACGTGCTAGAAAACAACTTGCAGCAGCTATCGGTGACTATGATTGGGAGGTGTTACGCCATGAATCAATTTAAAGAAGATGTATTAAGAGAACTTCAAGAAGTAAAGCTCACTGATGAAAAAAAACAGGCGATTGCTCAAAAAGCTCGTCGAAAAAGCACGCGAAGAGGTAGTAGTCCTTGGCAATATCGAGCTGTGCTTACGACGTTTATAATCATAGTGATTTCCTTTAGTTTTTTATTATTACAGAATAAAAATCAACCGTTAAAAACTCAGCATCAAACAGCTTCACAACCAGAAGTAGATACGTCAGTCATGTGGGTGGTTTTAGAAAATGACTGGTTTAGAGGTATTCTTTTAATTAGTTTATTTATGATTGTCGCCATTTTCACAAAGCTCCGATTGAAAAAAAAGCGATTTGGCTTACCTACATGCATTCAGTGTGGTGAAAAATGGGCCTTAAAACAAGCACATAAATTTTATTGGAAAAACGGAGAAATAGAATGTCCTAATTGTGGAAAAAAACAATACCGTTCAAAGAAATCCATGCAACTAGCAGGCATGGTCAATATGCATTTGCCGCTGATTATCTTTACACATTATTTTTTTGATAACCTTTTTATTGGAATTGGATGTTATCTAGTTGGTGCAATTTTCTTGATTTATCAAATAACCCCTTATTTATTTGAATTACAAGAGGACGATCCCACGAATACACCACTTTGGTAATGGCTTTTATGAAAAGAAATTGCTAGTTCACTATAGTAATTTCTTTTTTTATCGCAATTTTTCAAAATTGATTGACAACAGTTTTTATTTGCTTTATCTTTGTGTTAACTTATTTTCATATATAGTTAACGCACAAGGGGAGGCAGTTTAGTTTGAAAAATAGTAGTACATATCAATACGTATTAACGGCTTTTGGAGCAGCAATTATCTCAGTATTAGCACAAATAAGTATCCCAATTCCATTATCACCTGTACCGATTACAGGGCAGACACTAGCGATAGGCTTAGTCGTAACGATTTTAGGTACAAGACTAGGTACATTATCGGTGTTATTATATATTTTAATAGGAGCAACTGGTTTACCAGTATATAGCAATTTCTCTGGTGGTCCTGGTATTCTCTTTGGCCCAACTGGCGGTTACATAGTTGGCTTTTTACCAACAGCTATCATCATGGGTCTTTATTTAAAGAAATTTGGTCTTACGATTCCACATGCAATTGTTTCAAACGTAATCGGAATGGTTGTAACTTTGGCATTTGGTACAGTATGGTTAAAATTTGCGATGAGCTTAACATGGATGGGTGCATTTATGGGTGGAGCAGCACCATTTATTATTCTAGGTTTAGTAAAAGCAGTGTTAGCTGCATGGCTTGGTGTTGTTGTTCGACGCCGTTTAGAATCAGCTCGTTTAATTGAAGCAACAGCATAGGAGGAATTGTTTTGGCAACGTTATGGACTGGTGGGAAAATTTACACAATGGCACATGTTGGCGAAACAGTTGAAGCAGTCCTTGTAAATGAAGGGAAAATTGTGGCGACAGGCTCAGTTGATAGCTTGTCGCCACAAGCTACTTCTATCCAACATTTACATGGAAGAGTGATGTATCCAGGCTTTGTCGATAGTCATTTACATATCATCGGTTATGGGGAAAAACTAAAGCATATTGATGTGTCCAACGTCAAAAGTAAGGACGAGCTACTGGCCATTGTTCGTGAACGAATGACAAAGGTTCCTGCTAATGATTGGGTCATTGCGATAGGGCTTAATGAAACACAATTCGACGTTCCAATTTATCCGACATTAGCAGAGCTTGACGCACAGGGTGAAGCACATTTAATCATCAAACGAAGCTGTCATCATTTAATCTTGGCTAATTCCAAGGCGCTAGCTTTTGCAGGCATTACCAATGAGACACCATCGCCAGAGGGCGGCGTGATTGATAAGGTGGACGGACAGCTAACGGGTGTTTTAAAAGATGCCGCGTTGTATATGATCGTCAACCATATGCCTCATATTACGCCTGCGTATATAGAGGATGCTCTCGAAAAGGCGATCGTTTCCCTTCAATCATACGGCTTAGTAGGTGGGCATTCTGAGGATTTGAGCTATTACGGCCCACCGATTCAACCAATTACTGCTTTTCGTAAGATTGTGGAGGCACAGAAATCGTTTAAAGTTCATTTATTACAACATCACACGGTATTTGAAGAAGTGGCAAATATGAACGAAACTACTTCTCCATATTTAGAATTTGGTGCGATGAAGATCTTTATCGATGGAGCATTTGGGGGGCGTACTGCTGCACTATGTGAACCGTACTGTGATGAACCAGACAATAACGGTATGCTTGTACATTCAAAAGAACAATTAGTGGAGTATGTGCAACTTGCACGCACGCATGGACAAACAGTGGCAGTGCATGCCATTGGAGATTTAGCCATAGAAACCATTTTAGAAGTATTTTTCGCCCATCCACCTCGTGAAGGTCAAATAGATCGTGTTATTCATTGTAGCTTAGTGAATCAAAGTATTTTAAAAAAACTAGCTACATTACCTGTCGCAGTCGATATGCAGCCACAGTTTGTACAAGGGGAGTATGCGGCAGAACTAGCGAGGCTGGGGGAGAAGCGTGTACGAGGCTTGCATCCATTAAAATCGCTTCTCGATTGTGGATTGGTTGTTGCAGGTGGTAGTGATGCCCCAATTGAAGTACCCAATCCCTTGTATGGCCTATATGCTGCAGTGACAAGAAGGAATTTTGGAGAGACACATGACGGCTACAATCCTCAGGAGAAAATTTCACGCTTTGAGGCTGTAAAACTTTACACTGTTGGAGCGGCGCAAATTATCGGACAAGATCATATTCGAGGTAAGATTGAAGATGGCTATACAGCAGACTTCACTATTCTAGAAGAAGATCTTTTTACTATAGATATTGAAAACATTCCACATGTCAAAGTTGCCTATACAGTTGTAGATGGCCGTATTGTTTATGAAGGACAGTAATTTAAAAGAAGTCAGGAGTGAAATGTACCGTTCGTAAAAGTGGGGATGAAGAAACTCACTCTAATAAAGCTTTACTTTATGAAAAAAATCGCTGTGAAGGGTAATCCTTACGGCGATTTTTAATTTCTCCAAGAATGCTTGTAGCACATACTATCGTTTTTCAGTTAAATTTTCTAGTTGTTGTTCGAGATTTTTTACACGTAATGTTAAGTCATCTACTTTTTGCGGAAGTGTTTGTTGTGGAGGAAGAGGAGCCGTAGATTTCATCTTTTTAATCATATTTATCATCACGAAAAATATGGCGAGGAAAATAACAAGAATTACGGTTGTACTGACGACATCTCCCAGGTTAAAAATGGTTTGTTTCATAATTGTTAAGTCCCTTCAATTAGTATCGATTATGTTATTTACTGTCCTTCCTGCTAAAAAGTTTCAAGAAAATGTTTATAGACGCCATAAATACATAAATCTTATGATTCTTCCTCGCATATTATATGGGACAAAATTCAATTTGATTGGAAGATGAAGAAGACGATGGTATGGACTGGGGTGAGTGAATGCACAAAGCAGGACAAGTAATGCAACAAGCCATCTACAATATTTATATCTATCGCATTGATTATATCCAAGTTTTCGCTCTGACTAGGTTATTTCAGTTTTTATTTATTATTCCTGTGTCAACTATCGTATTTAAGCTAATGTTGCAAGTAACTGGCTTTACACATATTACTGAGCAAAATATTCAAAGCTTTATTGCTCATCCCTTTGTTATCACGATGATATTTCTATTAATCATGCTAATCATGCTATTTATTTATTATGAAATGGGCTTTCTTTTTTTAATGGCCTTTCACCAACAACGGGGTATTCGTTATCGATTTCTGCACATATGGCAGCAGCTTAATCGTAAAGTCATTTATTTTTTTAGTGTGCAAGTTATTTTCTTGATAATCTATCTTGCACTATTATTGCCATTAGCTTCATTTTTGCTTCCGCTAACGTTGACGCAAGCAATCTCTATTCCACATTTTTTGACAGATGAAATGTTGAGCACGCGCTCTGGCACACTACTTTATATTGCGGTTACTAGTGTCTTTGTATTAGTGGGTGTACGAAGCATTTTGACGTTGCCAATTTTTACAATTCAACCAAGGATATCTATTCTTCGTTCACTGCTACAAAGCTGGCGTTTTTCAAGACGTGGATTGTTTCAACTGCTTGTTTTATTAGCCATGCTGTTGATGGGACATTTACTTGTGCTATTTGGGATTACGATTATTAGCACATTGCCATTATATATTTTGGAGCGTTTCATGCCGAGTGCAGCACTTGTTACAGCGGGGATGACGCTTGCTTTTTTAGAAATGGTCTTTGTCGTGTTATTTAGTTTACTGCAAGCTACGTATTCACAAGTAATGGTTGCCATTACCTATAATACTTCCTTTTCACGCAGATCAACGCTTACACAAAAATTTAAGAAAAAGCGCTTTAAGCCATTGACTCTCATTGCTTTCGTAATTTTCGTCATTTTAAGTGTGATGAATGTTATTTCGTTAGAGAAAAGTGTCTATGCACCAGATACGAAGATTATTGCGCATCGTGGCTATACAGAAGGCAATGTAGAAAATACAATCAGCGGTCTTGTCAGCGCAGCTAGTTCTGGTGCAGACCTCATCGAAATTGATATTCAGCAAACGGCAGATGGAGAATTCGTTGTTTTCCATGATCGAACGTTAAGAAGATTAACAGGTAAAAATGGTGTCATCGCCAATATGACCCTTGGTGAATTAAAGACGCTGACGATTCATGCCAATGGCTATAGCGATAAAATTTCTTCATTAGACGATTTTATTGAAATCGCAAAAGCTCTAGACGTTGGCCTGCTGATTGAATTAAAGGTCCATGGCAAAGAAACAGAAGATGTCTTGCCTAAATTGGTAGAAAAGCTACGCGCTTATAAGGTGTTAGATACGCACTATGTACAATCAGCAGATGCACAAATGATGACACAGTTGAAAAAAATAGCACCTAACTTGCGGGTGGGTATTGTCTATGCATTAAATATCGGGCCTATCGTTGAAACAGTAGATTTTATTGCACTGGAGGAATCATGGGTAACCGAGCAACTGATCGCGGAAATGAAGCTACAAAAAATCGATTTGTTTGTATGGACATTAAATAAAGATCGTTCATTACATGAATTTATTGAGAAAAATGTCAGCGGAGTCATTACCGATCAACCAGAAGTAGCGTTAGAAATCCGAACAAAGCAAAGTGAAAATCAATACTTTTTACAACGAGTTCTAAATCGACTCCAATTTATATTTTAATGCTATTTGAGCTGGAAATACCCGCGCTTTGTGGTGAAATACCCGCGGAAGAGGAGGGAAAACCCGCGCTTTGCGATGAAATACCCGCGGAAGAGAAGGTAAAACCCGCGCGCCACAGATGAATACCCGTTAAAGCTTTTTAGGGTAATGTTGTAACCTTTTTCATTTTATAATCGACTACTTCTATGAATTCGTGAATGAAGGAGATGCTTTTTTATGAAAATGACGAAAGTCGTACCATTTGCTATGTCAGCATTATTAATAGGGGGCGCGATCGGTGTTCCATCTGCATCAGCAAACGAAGGAGAAGTAGTTGTAACGAGCGCTACTGATAATATGGAGCAACCACAAGTTCAGCCGATTTTTATTAAAATTGCTGGTACAATAGAAAATGTAGAAAAACGTGATAATGCTACATATTACACAGTTAATGAAGGCGAAAATACAAATGTATTTGTTGTGAATGATACTACACTTGTTTTCGATAATACTGGTAAAGAAGTAAAGCTGCAAAAAGGTGATCAAGTAATGGCTTACACATATGCAAACAAGCCAATGCTGATGATTTATCCACCACAATATAACCCAGAGGTAATTATTGTGGAAACAAAAGAAATAGGAACGGTTGAAGTTGACTTTTTCAATAAAGATTTAGTTAATACAGATAACACATTAAAACTAAATGTTGGGAAAGAATCAGAATTACTTAGCCTATCTGGTAAAGAAGTAAAGGCAGAGGATTTAGCGGAGCAGCATTTACTAGTGTTCTATACAATTGCAACAATGAGCATTCCAGCTCAAACACCACCTTCAAAAGTAGTTGTATTAGATACGATTGCAGAGAAACCAGGGGAGGTTGAACCATCAACACCATCTACTCCATCTAACTCTGTTGTACAAGAAATTATTAACAAAGATTTTTATGAAGTAAAAGGTACAAAAATGGTACCGCTTCGTTTAATTGTTGAGGAGTTAGGCTTTAAAGTAGAAGCAACAGGAAAAGGTGCTATTATTTCAAAAGGCGCTTTATCTTATACAATTACCCGCGATCAAAAAGAATACGGATATAATAAAGCACTTCGTAATTTTGAAGTAGCCCCAGCTTTATTAGAACCAGGAAAAACATATGTACCACTTGAATTTGTTGAAGAATTAATGAAATAACTCTAATTTCTTACCCCTTCGTAGCTTCGTGCAATGGAGGGGTTTCTTATGTCATGGTGGCAACTAATAATGACAGGAGCGGGAGGCAAGTGACGTACTGGGGCAATTAGGTATCTTTGCTACAGCTCGCATCATAAAGAATAAACAGAAAAGTATACCGTGATGAATGTTAGAAAATGCATAAAACTTAGATAATTAAGGCAAGCAACATAACATTATCCCCCTGTTGGGATGCTCGTTTTTCATAATTTTCTTTAAATAGGACAAAAATTTCTGTAAAATAGTAGAGTTAAAATCGAATTCTTAAAGGAGAATTACATGAAACAAGCATTAATCATTATAGATATGCAGGAGGCTTTCTTTTTGGATAGCCAAAACTACTTATTTGACTCAGAAAAAGTGGTAGCAAACATTAATTCTTTAATAACAAGTGCACGTCACAGCGAAGTCCCAATTATATTTATCCAACACACAGATTCAAATGAAGATGATGATTTCGCATTCGGCAAGCCGGGCTGGGAGCTTTATCATGGGCTTCTTCGACAGCCAGAGGATAAGGTGATTCAAAAAACAACATGGGATGCCTTTTATCAAACAGAATTAGCGCAATATTTGCAGGAACAAAAAATTGAACAGCTTATTTTTGCTGGTGCCCAAACAGAATTTTGTCTTGATACAACCATTCGCAGTGCTTATAGCCATGGATATCATCATAATATTTTAATAGAAGGTGCGCATAGTACAGTTGATAGTCGAGTATTAGATGCGCAACAAATTATCAAGCATCACGAATCGATTTGGCATAACCGCTTTGTTAACATTGGGCAAAATATTTTTAAGTAGAGAGGTTTTATCATGCTAATAAATAACCAAGAATTTCATGTAAATGGACTCCGGTACACAATTCGATCCGCGAATATAGAAGATGCTCCAGCATTATCTGACCTAAGGGTACAACTGGATGGAGAAACAGAGAACTTCGATCGAGAACAGGGAGAAGACTATATTGATATAGTAGGATTTGAACAGATTATTCGCGTAGATACGGAGAGCCCAAGAAATATATGCTTAGTAGCAGTTGTCGATAACCGTATCGTTGGATTCTCAAGATGTGCAGGGTCACCATTAAAAAGATTGGCCCACAAAGTGGAATTTGGTGTAGGCGTTATTAAAGAATTCTGGGGTTACGGCATCGGTAAAAATCTCTTGAAAACATCTATAGACTGGGCTGATGCCAATGATATTAAAAAAATAGCCTTGCAAGTTTTAGGGAAAAATGACAAAGCGACTAAGCTCTATGAAAAGCTTGGCTTTACAGTAGAAGGAATTTTAAAAAATGATAAACGTCTTTCTGATGGCAATTACTATCATACGATTGTGATGGGACGATGGAAGGCATGATGATACCCCAGCTAAGCACCTTTGCTTGCTGGGTTTTGTCATTGAATATGACAGTTCTCTTTAAAAAATGTATAATATAGGTAAAGTTATCCAAATTTAAATAATGAGCTTAGAGGGAGCGTGCTGATTTGAAACGAGAGGGAACTGTTGAATGGTTTAAAGAAGAAGAAGGGTATGGACGTATCATGCTTGATCATGAGGAAGAAATACATGTTTTCGTTCATTTTAGCTCTATTTCATATGATAGAGAACGATTTCCAGACAACTTTAGATACCTTCAACAGGGGCAAAAAGTATCCTTTAATTTAATTGAACGAGCTGGCTTAGGCGACCAGAAGTACGTGGCAGAAAATGTTATCATTATTTCTGACTAAAGTAAAAATCACTCAAGATACAATGTGCATCAAACTTCCTTTTTGGCTCATGAACTAAAACATAGTACATGACATAAAATAGAAAAGAATATTAATAAAAAGGATGATGTATAACATGTCATTGATGATATGGTGAATATTTTCGTAGCAAGCAATGGATCCATTCCTAGAGGTGGGGGAATACCAGACGGCTGGGATGATATTGATCGTTGGGAAAATGACGGAGGTAGAAGTCTTGATACATGACTGGGAAAGAAGGGGAGGCAAAGCTGTCTCCCTTTTAAGTGGGGTACGGTATCTCTGCCGGTGTAAGAGATAAATGAAGAATATGGAGAATATAATGAACTTGATATAAAAAGAAAGTCTCTCTCATTCAGTTAGTACTACTAAAAGAAAAAAACAGAGCCAACTTTGATTGAAGTTATACAGTTTAATATTAGTTCTGGTGAACAAGTACCATAAATAAGTTTGGTTTTTAAAATGAAGTTAGCCTATTCAAGATTAGTAGTCTTGAATAGGCTCTTTTTTGGGGAAGTGAATTATGAAAACGGACCATCCATTTATTTATCCTGAAGAAGTTGTAATTGGAAGTATTTTAAAACTGGTATACTAAATTAAATAGGTTTTTTTGTAAACAGGACGGGAACTTAATAATAATTAGATTAGGGGGGATTTTTATATTTAGGAAAAACACAAAAGTGATACTTAGATCATTATTAACAAATCCAATATTAATAATTGGATACTGGATTTTTTGCTATGAGTTAGCTTCATTATGTAAGTATGGGAGAATTAATAATAATATTTATTTTTTACTATTATGCATTGTATTTTTAATATCTATTATTGCATTTACTACAATTAGAATGATGAAAGATCGAGAATATGATTCTAAAAAATCAAATGCATGGCGATATATTTCTATAATAACTATTATGGTAATTACATTATTTTATGGAGTTGAGATTTATAAAAGTGCAACAAATTATGGTGGGAAACTTGCGTGGACTATAGAAAGATTAAAAAATGAAAGATCTGTTAAATTTGAACATAATAATATATATGAAGATGGGGTAGAAGGTATTTTTGAAGATATAAATAAGAAATATACTTTGCCAAAAAAATTATATATGGCAAGTGATTTTAAGCTTACATTTAATTCAGACGGAACAATCACATCTTTTGATACATTTGTTTATGGGGAAAATGTGGATGGGAAAGAAGAAAGTTGCTTAATAACTTATGATAAAAATAAGTCACAAAAGATTACTTTCTGGCTAAATGGATATGCAAATGCTGATTATGATGGTGATAAATTAGTAGAACCATTAATTAAAACGGTTAATGCTATTCCAATTCAGCAAGTCGTTAGTAAGTGGAATGAAAGTAAGTATGGCTTAGTTTATTTTGGTAAACGAAATTGGGGATATAACACAGAGGGAATTATTAATATTAATGAGGAAGGTAAGGAGCATCACCTTGAAATAGCAACATCTGAAATAATTGGATATACAGTATCCATATTTGTCCCTGGAAGAGAGAAAGAGGTAGTACCAGCTAGGTATAACTTAATAGGTGACCCAAGTTGGAGTCAATCAAATAATACGTCAAATCATAATAGTTCTAAAGAGGAGCAACAAGAGGTAACTAATAACAAGGAACAGTTTTTCCTATCAAAAGAAGTTGGTTATCAACTAAATCTTACAGATAAAGCATTAGGAAGTAGTTTCTATTCACTAAGTAAAACTAAAGATGGGGCTGAAACATGGGAGGTTATCAATGAAGATCCATTCAACGGAGGAATTGGTAGTGTATCAGGAATAACTTTTATAAATGATAAACTTGGGTTTATAGGAGCAATTAGCCCTTCTGGTACTAACGGAGAGATGTATCGTACAAATGATGGGGGCATATCTTTTGAAAAGGTAAATTATATACCTCAAGAAGTAACATTAGAAAGTGGGCAGTCTATAAGTCCTTTCGATTCTCCCGGTATGCCTTATGAGAAAGATGGCGTTTTAAATATGTTAGTTGGACAAGGATCAGATGGAGATTATAATGGTAATAGCAGTGCACTTTATCAATCAAAAGATAATGGTGAAACATGGGAATATGTAAAAGAGGTTAAAAAGTAGTTAGTATTAAATAATTATTTATGAAAAACCTCTTAAACAGCGTAGTATGGGATTTAAACTACGCTGTTTTATATTTCTAAGGAAGGTTTATTTGCAATATACTCCATGGAGAAAATTTATTTTGCAGTTCGAAAAAGAAAGCAAGAGTTTCAAGAAGCATTTGAATCATTAAGTATTTAAGAATGTTTCAGAAATCATAATCCATGGGGTCTATTTTATATTGATACTCCACTAGGTTGAGCGTAAGGGCTTGTGTAACAACAACCCCTTCCCCTTCTAACAGAGCCTTTTGATACGCTGCATTTTTAAAAGTTATTTCCCCTTTGATGTTTACGATACGATGCCAAGGAAGATTATATTTTTCACTCATTGTATGAAGTATTCTTACAACTTGTCTTGCTCCTCTAGGACTACCCGCACATGCTGCCACTTGGCTATAAGTCATTACTTTACCAGTTGGTATATTCTTTATCACAGCTATCACATTTTTGGTAAATGGTTGCATATCATTCAGCTCCTTTTTGAAATGGATATTTTATGTAGCGGGCGAAAACATTGCAGAGTAAAAATGAATGTTGAAACGCAGTAACAGATTTTAATACTAATTATGAACCAACTGTAGAAAATCCTCAATAACAACCGTTTTACAGTATGAAAGTAAAGTTATGAAAGATTATTTAGCAATAGGAATAATAGTTAATTTCATTTTTTGATTATCTGGATTTAATTCATATTGTTTCCCAGACTTTGTAGTAATTGTTGCTGCTTTGCCCGTATACTTTTCATCCATATAGGCAAAGACAAAATCATCAGTTTCAACAGAAATCACTTCATCAGGTTTACCTTCGACAAAATGTTGAAAACTGTATCCACCTGTACTATATGTAAAAACAGCAATGGCTGGTGAATCATCAATCTTTAAAGCAAATACAGTTAATCCATCTCCATTAAACCAAAAATCTTTTTTTGTAATGACAGGTATATTTTTATCGAGTGTATATTCTTCAAAAAGGTGAAATTTGAGCACCCTCCATAGATTCTCTTGTGTAGGGTATTCCTCATTTGACCATGTAGAGACTTGCTTAACTTTTCCATGTTTATCAACTCTAAGGTCGACACCAATTTGAGGTGTTTCCATTGCATTCACACTAAACTGACCAACTGTATAGCCATCCTCAAAGTGCTCAGGCGTTATCGAAAATTGTTGATTAGGATATGTTTGCTTTAAATAAGTTTCTAA
Source organism: Lysinibacillus sp. NPDC097231 (assembly GCF_044761885.1). Lineage (NCBI taxonomy): Bacteria > Bacillati > Bacillota > Bacilli > Caryophanales > Bacillaceae > Lysinibacillus > Lysinibacillus sp. NPDC097231. The sequence goes on from NZ_JBIWDH010000017.1 coordinate 66,870, forward strand.
TTGAATATATCTTTCTGCATGAGTTTTGATTTTTAAAGTAGGATAGTAAGCAATATAGCTTATATAGCCAATAATCAGCACAATAATAATAGCTAATACGCTTTTTTTTCGTTTTCTAAAAATGAAAGTGATTAGTAAAATAATGATTAATAGAGCAAAAGCAATCACGCTAAAATAAATTAATTCAGCTGGTGTCAATTTTATCCCCCTCCAATAAAATCAGTTTACTTTTAGCATAGCAGAGGAAAGTAAGATAAAACACATAAATTCATGGAGGGAGATGGGTGCTGTTTGTCGCTTATGCTGTTTCTATCCATAAAAATAAAAACACAACAATTTACGTATTATAAAAATTTTTTTACAATAATGGGATTTTTCTAAGTCACCAATCGTGTTATTTACAGGAGGCGAAAAAATGGAGAACAATTCTTTATTGCATACGGATAAAGAATTGGCTGAACTCTATCAACGGCATGTAGATTTAGTTTACAGGCTTTGCTATATCTATTTGAAAAATCCCGTTGATGCAGAAGATGCTGTTCAATCTGTATTTCTAAAACTTATTACATATCAAATGGTTTTTAATGACCATGAGCATGAAAAAGCGTGGTTGACGGTAACCACCAGAAATTACTGTAAAGATGTGCTTAAAAATTGGTGGAAAACCCGGCGCGTTGCCTTAGACGCTTTACCAGAGGTTTCTTCTTGGAATGGTAATGAACCATCTGGGAAGGTACTTGCAAGACTGCTTTCACTTCCTGAAAAATACAAAACAGTTTTATATCTGTACTATTTCGAGGGCTACACGATAAAAGAAATGTCAGTGTTGTTGGGATACAAAGAAAGCACGATTCAAACGCAACTATCCAGAGGTCGTAAACGCCTTAAAATTGACTTAGGAGGGAATTGTATTGAGTAACAAAAATATCAATCGGCTTTTCGAAGCCCTTACACCTAAGATCGAACAAAAGGAAAAGATGTTACATAACATTTTAGTGCCAAGCAAGGTTGAAAATAAAAAAAACAGGGGATATACACTAGCGAAACGTTTAAGACCTGCAGTATTGACTGCCTTGTTGATAGTTTGTCTAGCCACAACCGCTTTTGCAGCGGCCTATATAGGGTTGGATGAAACGTTTATGAAATTTCTTAATCCGGTAAATCAGGAACAAGAAACATATTTGTCAAATGGGGCTTATATGGTTGATAAACAGGTAAAAAACAACAATGGGACACTTAATATTAAGCAAGTGATAGGCGACAGTAATTTGACCTATATTTTAATGGATTTTACGGCACCGGAGGGTACGGTATTAGACGCAGCGCGATACCGCTTTTTGGGATACGATATAACGACAAATCAGGACTATATGAGTGTAGGATTCGACGTGCTTGACGATGGCAATTGGAGTGACAATAAAATTAGCTTGGTTATGAGTATCATGACGAAAAATTCCATAGCCGGTCAAAACGTTCATTTCCAACTCAAAGATTTACAAGCGGCAGATCCATTTCCAGGTATCTTTACAACAGTCATACCAGGTGCTTGGGAAACAGATTTTAAGCTAGATTTCAAGGCGTACTCTACTCCTTATGAGGTCAACAAAAGCATTTCTATGTTTGGTTATGGGGCGGTACTTAAAACGATTTCCGTCTCACCGATTTCGATTTCGTTAAAGATTGAGAGCAGTTCAATGAATGAAATTAACGAAGCTGCCGGCTCATTAAAGGAAGTTGGCGTAAATCAACACCTGGATGACTACCCGATCACAATAAAGTATCAGGACGGTACATCAGAAACGACAAGCCTGTTTAACGGATTGCATTTGACGGAGAATGGCACTCAATTTTTTACGGTTAAAACGTTTGAAAATGTGATCAATGACAAGGAAATTGCATCAATCGTCTTTTTTGATAAGGAAATTCCGATTAAAAAATAAAACACAGTAAAAACGAGTAATCAAGTATATACGTACTAGCTTATTCGTTTTTTCTTTTCCTGAAGGTTAACTTTGTAGAGGTTCCTAAACTTAGAGTCATACCGAAAAAATTCTAATCAAAAAAGGATTAATTGATATTCGTCCTATCACTCTATTGCCTTACATCATCTGAGGAGTTTTTATTTCAACTGCCCAAAAAGTCTATTAAAATTAATAAACTTGTTAGGAATGAGTAAGAAAAAAGAGAAAATCGATTCGTACAATTAAAGTACAACATGAAAGGACTGATCTAAATGATACTAATTAGATTCGAAAATAAATTTTTGCCAAATCTTTTTTTTGGTAAATAAAATTGAGCCATAGTGTCTCGATAAGCAATACGCAAACAAAAATTTAGGGGGGAATACTAATGAAAAATTTAATATTAGATATCTTGCAACAAAATAATTCAATTGGAATATTCAGCTACATATCAATTGGACTTGCACTTGTGGTGTTTATAATTGGCTTGTATTGTACTTTAAGAAAGAAAAAATATGGAATATATATTTTAGCCTCCAGTTTTTTGCTGTTGATTAATCCGGCTATTAGTATGTTGATAAATTAATTCTAACGGAGGTAAATTAAATGATTAAACAATTGGATGCCGCTTTAGTTAAGGTAAATAAGATGGTTGGTGTAGACGTAAATACACCAAGAGTAACGAAATCGAAACTGCAATATAGTAGGTATTTTACAACTGTCGTAGGTGTAGGAGGATTGACACTGGGAATTATTGGCCCATCGAAGTCGTTATTAGTTTTAGGAACGATAGGTATTTTAAGCTCAATTGCAACAACCATTGAAATAAAAAAATTCTAAAATTCTTATTAAAAGTGCAGGTATTCGATGAATGTTGGCCTGTGCTTTTTTGGTTGTGTAGGAATATTTGGATATACTAACGAAAAATTGAAACCATTTTATTTATTTATACGTATTAATTAATATAAACATTTGGAGGTGATATTTTGGAAGAACAAATACAGGAAAAACAAAAAAATGAGTTTGTTGAATGGCTAAAGGCAATTGCATTCGCTCTATTGGTTGCGTTTGTAATCAAGCATTTTTTATTTACGCCAGTACTCGTAAAAGGTGCTTCAATGATGCCGACACTTGAAGAAAACGACCGTGTTATTATTAACAGAATCGGTCCGAAATTTAAGTCGATTGATCGATTTGACATTGTAGTGATTCAAATGAAAGAAGAAAATTATATTAAACGTGTCATTGGTCTACCAGGAGATAAAATCGAGTATAAGGATGATCAACTATACATAAACGGAGAGAAGTACAGTGAACCTTATTTAGATCAATACAAGAAGGAATTAACAGATTCTGGGTTACTCACTTACGATTTTACGTTAGAACAAGATTTTGGTGAAACTACTGTACCTGAAGGGTATTACTTTGTATTAGGTGATAATCGTCGTATAAGTAAGGATAGTAGAGATCCAGAAGTAGGATTTATCGCTAAAGAAAAAATAATGGGTACAACAAGCATCATCTGTTGGCCGTTAGAGCATATTGACTTAAGGTTTAACTAAATGAAGCAAGACGTACAACTTTATAAAGATAAGAAATATGACCACTCCACAATGAAGTGACCCCTAAAAGTTAGACTTTAACCAGAATGGATTTCTCCATTCTGGTTTTTCTTTTATACAGCCAATCTTTCACATATTAGATATCTCGATACCTTTAGAATGTGGAAAAAAATGGTTTTTGATGAGCGTTTGTTGTGTTAGTATAAAAAGCATAGAAAAGTGAAGTGATAAAGGAAATAAATCTAATGAAAACGGGTACTGGGGGAAGGGTTGCTTTGTGTTAAAGAATTCAAGACACTCCATTAATATAGGAATGTTAAAAGAAGATTTATCAATATCAGCTGTAGTTGTCGGATTAATAGCTACAATGGTGTCTTATGCAGGGCCATTAGTAATTGTTTTCCAAGCTGCTCAAGTAGCGCATTTAAGTGATGCACATTTATCTTCGTGGATATGGGCAATCTCTATAGGTAGTGGGATAACCTGTATTTTATTGAGTATTTGGTTTAAAGCTCCAATTATAACAGCGTGGTCCACACCAGGAGTGGTTTTGCTAGTTTCAAGTTGGTCAATTTATTCCTATACAGATGCTATTGGAGCATTCATTTTTTCTGCAGTAATCATTACATTCTTAGGATGGACAGGATTATTTGAGAAAATAATGAATCGAATACCATATTCGATCACAACTGCTATGCTTGCTGGAATTCTTTTAAACTTTGGAGTTGAAGTTTTTACATCTTTAAGAAATCTACCTGAATTGGTTTTTCCGATGATACTGTGTTTCTTAATTTTTAAAAGGCTTTCACCACGTTATACGGTTGTCATTACATTATTTTTAGGGTTATTGATTACATATTTTACAGGAAATCTAAAGACTGAAAGTATTGATATATCTTTAGTGAATCCTATTTTTACAGCTCCTACATTTTCGTTTGATGCTTTAATTGGAATTGGCATCCCATTATGTATTGTGACTATGGCGTCTCAAAATGCGCCGGGTATAGGGGTATTAAGAGCAGATGGATATAATGTACCAATCAGTCCATTAGTTACAACAACGGGTATATTTTCTATTTTATTGGCTCCGTTTGGGTCTCATGCTATTAATTTAGCGGCAATTACTGCGGCAATTTGTACTGGAAAAGAAGCTCATGAAGATAAAAATAAAAGATATATTGCAGGTATTTCATGTGGATTATTTTATTTAATCTTTGGTATATTTGGAGCTGCAATGGCCTCAATTTTCCAAGCACTTCCTAGTGAGTTTATAGCAGTCATTGCTGGCTTGGCTCTATTTGCTTCACTTAGTACAAGCCTTGCATCCGCAATGGAAGGTACTCAAAAGGAAAGTGCATTAATTACTTTTCTAGTTACAATATCAGGTATCTCCTTTTTGGGTATAGGGGCTGCGTTCTGGGGCTTGGTTGCTGGGATTCTAACAAATACAATTTTTCAAATAAAATTTAATAGTTTCTCTAAAAAAACAACAGAAATGAGTAATTCACAAAAGGATGATAGTTGATGACAGACCAATATGCCGATTATCTAATTATTGGTTCGGGAATTGCAGATGCATCGGCAGTATGAATTGGCTAAGAAGGATAATGTAATCCTTATAGAAAAAGAGGGACTCAATTTTTCACATCTAGAAGTCACATCTAGAATTTGAGCGCGCTTTTATTATACTAGTAAAAGGTAGACTCAGTAAGGTAGCGTAACAGGACGTGGTAGGCAAATTTAGATATTGGAGAGGACTATATGAGTATATACAAAACACAGTCTGGAAGAGAAATGTCATTAAAGCTTTATGATGCTCAGTTGAAGAAATTGGATTATTCATGTAAGGATGTTTATGTTCATAGTCGTTTTGGAAGAACACATATCATTGAAACTGGCAATCTATCGGGTGAACCATTGCTAGTATTTCATGGCGGGAATAGTACGACAGCCTATAATTTACTAACTTATAAATTCCTGCTTAAGGATTTTCACATCTATGCGGTTGATATTATTGGCCATCCTGGAAAAAGTGATGAAGTGAGTCTCTCTCCTAGAAATTATGATTATGGAAAGTGGGCAAATGACGTTATTACAGGGCTTGGATTTGATAAAATAGCTTGTTTAGGGGTTTCGTTTGGTGGTGGAGTTTTGGCAAAACTAATGTGTATTGCTCCAGAAAAAGTAGAAAAATCCGTATTAATTGTGCCATCAGGAATTAATAATGCTTTTCCAATCAGTACTGTGAAAATGATGATACCATTACTCAAATATAAACTAACAAAGATAGAAAAATATATAAAAGAAACGGCTTTATTTATGGCTATTAAAGAAGACATTCTTGATAAAGATACTTTGGATATGGTGAAAGATAGTTTTGATCATGTTAAAACAAAAGTAGGGATGCCATCCAATGTGAATGAGCGATTAATGCAAAAGTGTAAAGCACCAACACTTATTATCGCAGCAGAAAAAGATTGTTTATTTCCAGCGAGAAAAGTATTACCAAGAGCAAAAAGAATCATCCCAAATAACACCGTACATATGCTAAAAGAGTGCGGACACATGCATATGATGCTAGAGCATGAAAAGAAAATGATCGTTGATTTTCTTAAGGATAACAAATTAAGTACATAGCTGAACAAAGAGAACCATTTCAGTTTGACCGCATGCTCAGCTCTTTTATATGCAGCTAATGGAGCAGATTGGTTAAAATATATCTGAAGGGGAGGAAATGTCATGAAAAAGTTTGTTTCTGTTTTAATAATAGTTGTTGTAGTCGTCTTAGTAACTAACATATATACCAACAAGTTTGATAGTTATTCTAATAATGACAATAATAATGAGAAACGATGGAACCGTATTGCATCTGTCCTTGATAATGCGTGGGATGAATTTGGCTTATTTAGTTTTCAAAAGACCCCGGACTCAACAATTTTAATTGTAATGGATGAAACTAAAAGTGAAGAACAACTGAAAAGGTATTTAGAGCAACATATAAATAGAACGGATTTGAGCCAATTCAACATCGATATTACAAAAAAAAGTTTACAAGAAGTTGAGACGGAGCATTTTATGTCGATGGTTGAAAGTATTGTATTTAATTATATAAAGGAAAAGAATTATAACGATGTGCAAGTTTATCTTCCTTTAATTGAACCTGAACCAATACTAAAAATAACAATTGCTAAGACCAGTGAGCTATCCAGCGAAAATTTGAAAAAGGAGTTAGAAGATTTATTAATTCTCAAGAACTCTGAGCTACCAAAAAAAGATATTTCTTATGAAATTCAGGTTATAAAGAGTTGATTTCCATTAAAATCACTCTTTTCCTTATTCGGTAAACGGGTGATATATTAATTATTACTGTAAAATTGAGCTAATATGATTTTATTATATAGAGCATTAGTAAAAACGCATACTAGAAAATAAAAAAGATTGAAGCATATTAGCCTCAATCTTTCTTTTTGACTCACACATTCCTGTACACACGCTTGCCGTATTTTTTTAGCTCAATCTAGCTTCACTCGGCCAAAAACATGCCGTAATTTACATAAACATGCTTGGTTCAAAAAATGATTCTTTATCTAAAACGTTAATATACCAACGCTTGGTCTGCTTTATGTGTCAACTTGCATTCATTTTATTTTACATTCGGATAAATCATCGTCGCAGGATCAACATATTCATCGAATTGTTCATCTGTTAGTAAACCTGTTGAGATTGCTGCTTCTTTCAATGTTGTACCTTCTTTATGGGCCTTCTTCGCAATTTTAGCTGCATTTTCATAGCCGATATAAGGGTTTAATGCTGTTACAAGCATTAATGAATTTTGTAAATTGTGATCAAGTACTTCTGTATTTGGCTCAATTCCTACAGCACAATGATCATTAAATGATTTCATTGTATCTGCTAATAGGCGAGTCGATTGTAAGAAGTTATAAATAATCACTGGCTTGAAGACGTTCAGCTCAAAATTACCTTGTGAAGCGGCAAAGGCAATTGTTGCATCATTGCCAATGACTTGTGTAACAACCATTGTCATCGCTTCACTTTGGGTTGGATTCACTTTACCAGGCATTATGGATGAGCCTGGTTCGTTTTCTGGAATCGTAATTTCACCGATACCTGAACGAGGGCCACTTGCTAACCAGCGTACATCATTGGCGATTTTCATCAAGTCAGCCGCAAGAGCCTTTAATGCGCCATGTGCGACAACTGCTTCATCATGACTTGTTAGGGCATGGAATTTATTTGCGGCAGAGGTAAACTGTTTACCTGTTAATTCACTAATTTCTGCTGCAACACGATCTCCGAATTCTGGATGTGCGTTAATACCAGTACCAACCGCTGTACCTCCAATTGCTAGTTCCTTCATATAGTTAATATTCTGGATAATCATGTGCTCAGATTTCCCAAGCATGGCTGCCCAGCCGCTTATTTCTTGACCTAAAGTAAGTGGCGTCGCATCCTGTAAATGTGTACGACCAATTTTAATAATATCCTTAAATTGCTCAGCTTTCTCATCTAATGTTGCCTTTAATAAGCGAAGTCTTGGTAATAAATAATCCTCAACCTTTAATACCCCTGCAATATGCAAAGCTGTTGGGAAGGTATCGTTGGAGCTTTGAGATTTATTGACATCATCATTTGGATGGATGCGCTCAGCTTCACCAGCATTTTCTAAGATTTGGTTCGCACGGTGTGCTATGACCTCATTAACGTTCATATTAGACTGTGTACCACTACCAGTTTGCCAAACAACAAGAGGGAATTGATCGTCCCACTGACCATTTAATATTTCATCTGCTGCGCGCACAATGGCGTTCGTCTTGATATCTGACAGTTTGCCAAGTTTGTTGTTAGCGATAGCAGCACTTTTCTTTAAGATAGCCATTGCCTGAACCAACTCAATTGGCATTTGTTCGGTACCAATTTGGAAATTTTCTTTACTGCGCTGTGTTTGCGCTCCCCAAATTTTATCTGCAGGTACTTTAATTTCACCCATAGTGTCTTTTTCAATACGATAATCCATGTAAAACAGCTCCTTTGTTTATGTAAATATTCCGCTGAAACAGCCAAAATATAGTTAAAAAACGGACATTCTTAGTCTGATGTAAGAATATCCGTTTGATACATGCTTATTTCAAAAAAGAGGGGGATTCTGAATTAAGCAATTTGGAGAAAAGAAATAATCTATTGATAATGATAATTGTTATCAATTAAAAAGTCAATAATTTTGCTTGAGGAAGATAATGTTCATTGAGAATGATTTGCAATGAGTTATCAAGAAAAAACGCTATCATTGCATCTTTGAACGATAGCGTTATAGATGAAAAGGAAAGAGCTATCTCTTTTTCTTTCCAAGTTCTTTAATTGGTTGCTTTTTAGGCACTTTTTCAAAAATTATACTCACCTGATAGTTGTGGTCGTCTAATTGAATAACCTGAACAACTTTTGCTTTACGACCTTTAATTTTAATATTTTCTTCGACAGTAGGTAGATTTACGAGCAGCTGACTTAAAACGGACGTCTTGTTTTCATAAAAATGTGTCACAAACATCTTTCCAATTCTCCTTATGACTATATTTTTAAAAATGCCTCCCAGTAGTGAAGGGGAGCGTGATTTTACCTTTCTGTTGTAACAACGTAGGCAAAATGTATAGGTCAATTTTGTAGAGTGAAAGGTTTTCCTCAATGTATGATGATGACTAAAAATATAGAACGTTTGATAGGAAGCTGTGTTTGGAAATGAAGTAAGAAATATATGTGGGAAATCTATTGCCCTATAGAAAGTTCACTTAACTTGAGCGTCTTTGTGGGCTTGACGAAAAAGTTGAAATGAATTATTATCGAAATAATTTAACAATGATTGGAAGTAGTAGTGAATGTAGTTTGCTTTAGAGAGATGATGGCTGGTGAAAATCATCGCAAACCATTTGTGAACTCGTCCAGGAGTTTTTATGCTGAATGAAGTAAGCATAAACGGCAACTACCGTTATAGGAAAGTGAGCTTTTTAGCTAATCAGAGTGGTACCGCGGATAACTTCGTCTCTATATTTATTAGAGACGGAGTTTTTTTATTTTGGGAAATGGAAGGAGAGGAAAGGGAACGTTTCGCTAGGAAATTTGCTCATATAAAGCTTAGCTTCATCGACAAAACGGTAAAACATAAAGATTAGTGTCGGAAAAAGGGGGATAATGGGGTGGAAATAACAAAAAAACAGGCAACAACAGTGGGGTTAATTGCTCTTGTGATATCGGCTCTTCTAACATCGATGAGCCAGGTGTTTTATGCCAAGCAGGTGCAAGAGGTGCCAACATTTTTATTTACGGGCATTAGTTTTTTCATGACAGCTATCTATTTTTCTTTCTTTGCGCGCAAACATAAACAACAGAATGTATGGAAGGGAAATATTCGTCATGTCGTGAAGCTGAATGCCGCATCGGTGTTAGCATTTATGGGCTTTTATTTCGCTTTAAAATATGTAGAGTCAGCGATTGTCAGTGCGCTTGAGATGGGCATAGGGCCGCTTTTTGTCTTGATACTAGCTGTTTTAGCCAAAGAATCGATTCCAAAAGCACAATGGGTAATTGCATCAGGTACATTTATTGCTTGTACTATATTAATAGTAGCAGTAGTTAGTGGGAAATCAGCTGTTCACATGGACATAACATTGCCAGTGATTCTGGCATTAATAGCGAGTGTAGGCTGTGGGATTGGGGCTGTTCTCTGTACAATGTATTCAAAGAGGTTGAGTGAGGCTGGTTGGACAACCTCAATGATTTTGGCTAATCGCTATTATGGCATAATTTTATTATCTTTTTCTGCAACTTTCGACATATTTTTTGATTATTTCTCGGGAAATATTTTATGGATAGTTGCAGTCACAGCAATGGGTGTCATGCTGCCGATGTATTTATTGCAGGTAGGAATTCAGTATTGTTCAACTTTAATAGTAATGATGAGTTTATGCTTTGTCCCAATATTCACATTTTTCTTTCAAATGTTTGATCCAAGGCTATCTTGGTCACCTATTTCCCTTATAGGGATAAGTGTATTGTTTATTTTAGGTGTCTGTAGCTTATATTTGGAAAAAAGGGCGGTTTCAGAGTAGCAAGTGCGCGGTATACTAGTACTAGGGAGGAAATGAAATGTATTTAAAATCATGTAAGGTGTTACAGGATAACATTGTAAATAAAGATGTGTATCCCTTTAATATTCCAAGCTTGCAAGGTTTACAGGAGCTAGAGTTTCCTACCAATGTGACTTTCTTTGTCGGGGAAAATGGCTCTGGTAAATCCACCCTGCTAGAGGCAATTGCAGATCGCTGTGATTTTAATACAGCAGGGGGGGGGCGTCAAAATTTATATGAAGTACATAAGGCGGAGTCTTCACTGGGGGAATATATCCGTTTGTCGTGGATGCCAAAAGTGACGAATGGTTTTTTCCTACGTTCGGAAACGTTTTATCAATTTGCGAGTCATATTGATTTGTTAGAAGAACGTGACAAAAGGAAAAAGTATGCTGCTTTTGGTGGTAGGTCGTTGCATCATCAATCACATGGCGAGTCCTTTTTATCGCTATTTATGCATCGCTTTAAAGGGAAGGCTATTTATTTGTTGGATGAGCCTGAAGCGGCATTGTCACCAACTAGACAGCTTAGTCTCCTGAAAATTATGAAAGATTTAGAGCATGAGGCTCAGTTTATTATAGCTACGCACTCACCAATTTTGCTTGGCTATCCGAATGCGACCATCTACAGTTTTGATAACGGAGACATGGAGTCTATTCGCTATGAGGATACCATTCATTACATTGTTACGAAGCGCTTTTTAAATGCACCGGAAACCATTTTATAAGAGTTATTTGATGAGGAGAGAGAATCATGAATCAACGAAAAGGCTTAGTCATGCGAGAAATTCAATTAAATGAAATGGCACAGTCGATAGATTTACTGAATTATGTTTTTCAAATGTCCATGTCTATTCATAAAGATCGTCGCTTTGTCAATGCTAAAAGTAAGCAATTTAATGAGGGACACGCAATTGGTTGGTTCGATGGTTCACAGCTTGTATCTCAAATTTTAAGCCTTCCTTTTGAGGTAAATGTTCATGGCAGAATTTACGAAATGGGTGGCATAACGGCAGTAGGAACATATCCTGAATATTCAAAGCACGGTCTGATGGAGAGCCTCATTATGGAATGCTTACAACGCATGCGAAATGAAGGACAATGCATTTCCTATTTATTTCCATATTCTATCCCGTATTACCGCAAAAAGGGTTGGGAAATTATAAGTGATATTGTGGAGTTTCAGGTTAAGGATACGCAGCTTCCTCACTACGCAGGATTAAACGGAAAAATACGACGTGTCGATCCTAAGCATAATGATGTTGTAGCTATTTATGCACGCTATGCGCAAAGAACGCATGGTGTGATGGTACGTAATAGCATTGCCTGGAATGAGAAGTTTCAGGAAGATTTTTGGGAAGAGAAATTTATTGATAGTGATGTAATCCTTCAGGCAGCGGTGTATTATGACGAGGATGATATGCCGCAGGGCTATATGTTTTATCGTATTATGGAGGAAAATTATTACATTGATGAAATTGTCTATTTGCAGGAAGAGGCGCGAAAAGGCCTATGGAATTTTGTTTCTGCTCATAGTTCAATGATCTACAATGTTTATGGAAAAACAACTGGTAATGAGGCAGTTGCGTTTTTATTAGAGGATAGTGAAATCATTCAAAAGGTATCCCCATATTTTATGGCACGAATAGTCGATGTCAAAGAATTTTTGCTACGTTATCCATTTATGGGAAATGATTTTCAGCTTCGACTAGCGGTCAGTGATCGTATTGTGGCATGGAATAATGGCACATTTGTCATCACAATGCAGGGTGGAAAGGTTACGGTTGAAAAGGTCAGTGACACAATGTCCGAAAATGCCATTCAGCTCACGGTACAAACACTTGCCACCATGCTACTAGGCTATAAACGCCCAAGCTATTTAGAAAAAATTGAACGTTTACAGGGCAATACCATTGAAATTGCGCTACTAGAAGCAGTGCTACCGGTGGGCATCCCAACATTTATTGATTACTTTTAACTTCCTTCAGCGGTGTCCAAACATCCGCTGAAATAGAATAACTCAGTCTAAGAACGCTACGTCCTGTGGCGGGAGAACCGCTCAGGTAAGAGAGAAAACCGCTCAGGCCAGCGGCAACCTCGTCCGGCTCCATACAATACGATGAAATCCCTAATTAAGGAAACAACTTCTTCTGTGAAATCGTCTCTATATGAACAGATTGGGGGGGATGTAGGTGGAGAAGGCTGAGAAGCTTGAACGCAAAAAAGTATACAAAAAAGTTCTTCTAATGTTACTTATTTGGCTCTTGTTTTTTGCTGGCATTATAGGATATAGCATGTATTGGTTGTTTTTTGATTGGAGTAGGTTTAAACAGGAGCTTGTTGCGGAATCTACTTCTCCAAATGGCACCTATACTGTGAAAGCCTACGTTTCAAATGGTGGTGCAACAACTTCTTTTACGGTCTTAGGAGAATTAGTTTTCAATAAAGAACATAAAAAATCGAAGAAGATTTATTGGCAATATCGAGAAAATGAAGCCCACATTTACTGGAACGACGATGATACAGTCAATATTAATGGCGTGACATTGGATGTGCCTGATGAAACCTATGATTATCGAGATCATGAATGAAGGGGCTGTCCCATAAGTCCCTTTTGGAGTAAAATCACATGAAATTGAAGAGGCAGAAACGTTGTCAAATCAACGTTTCTGCCTTTCACTTTTTATTCATTTTTGGTTAAAAACCCTCTTTTTGGACAGCTCCTTGTTCATTCCCTTATCCAAGCTTTTTTCAACAGCTGCACACCTAAGACAATTTCATCCAGCACCAATTTACTAAAACCTAATCGGATGATAGGTTCATCGACTTGGTATTGAAAAAAATATGGGCTCGTAGGGTAGACCTTGACGCCGTATTGTTCTGCACGTTCAATGAGCTGCTGTTCTGAAAGCTGTGTATGCACCCTCACCAATATATAAAGACCAGATTGCGCTCCTAATATCGTAATCTTTTCTCCGAATTGTTGTTGAAGTTCCTGTACAAGAACCGTGATTTTATGCTTATAGGTGATGCGCATTCTTTTAATATGCCGCGTCCATTCCCCTTGTTCCATGAATTTCGCCATTGTCAGTTGATGTAGGGACGAAGCATTATGTTCAAAATCAGCAAAGCGTTCTTTATATGGGGAAATAAGTGCTTTCGGTAGTACCATATAGCTTAAGCGAGTAGCTGGTAAAAAGGATTTTGAAAATGTGCCTATATAGATGACCCGTGACTTGTCGATGGAGGCGAGAGCGGGAAATGGCTGTTGTGTATAGCGAAATTCACTGTCGTAATCATCCTCCAGTATATAGCCATTGACATTTTTTGCCCATTGGATTAAAGTTTGTCGCTGCTGAATGCTCATTGACACACCATATGGAAAATGATGGGAAGGGGTGACATATAGTAAACGTGAATGTAAATGCGCTAAATGCTTTAGCTGTGCACCGTTTTCAAATACCGGTAATGATTCTATCTGGAAGCCATGCAGTTTAAATGCTTCTCGTGCACCGTTGTAGCCAGGATCTTCTAAGATAACACTTGAAAATTCCTCCTTTAACAAAAAACCTAAATACATTAATAGTTGCTGTGTGCTGCTACCAATAATAATGTCCTCTGAATCGACACGAACGCCACGCGCTTGTAGCAAATAATGTACGAGCTGCTCCTTTAAAAGAGCTTCACCGAAAGGCTCCCCATATCCATAGCATTTTTTCATCTGTAATACTTGATTGGCAAGCTGCCGCCAAAGCTTTAAAGGAAAATGCTGTTGATCGACGGCGCCTACGCGAAAATCAATGATGATATCTCCAATTATTTGATTCTTATTGGGATCGCTTGGTCGTTGCTCCTCTTGTAAGAACACTTTCTCAAATTCATTCACAAAATAACCTTTTCGCCCTTCCCCACGTATGTATCCCTCAGCTATGAGCTGCTCATAGGCAGTCAATGTAGTATTGCGACTGACATGTAAAGTATCAGCCAGCCTTCGAATAGAAGGGAGAGAATCATTCGTTTTTAAGTTACCTTGCTCGATTAATGTTTTGATTTGCTGGTAAATCTGTTTATATTTTGCCTGTTCGTTAGTGAGTAAAAAAATAAAATCATCCATATTTGCCCTCCTTGACATGTTGAAATGTTTAGAACTGTTTCTTTTTAAATGTCAGATTGTTTTTTATCATCATACAAGAAGTACATATAAAAAGAAATGGGGAGAGAGTCTATGGAAATTTGTACAGTAACATTAGCAACAGTTGAAGATGTAGTGCCTTTATTTAATGCATATCGCCAATTTAATGGTCAACCATCAGACTTAGAGCAGGCTATACAATTTCTAATGGAGCGTTTACAGAAGGACGAATCGATTATTTTTCTAGCTTATATAGAAGAGCAGCCGGTTGGGTTTGTCCAGCTGTATCCTGTTTTCTCATCTGTAGCGATGAAAAAGGCCTTTATTTTAAATGATTTATTTGTGGCCGAACATGCCAGAAAACGTGGTGTAGCACAGCGCTTAATGGAACAGTGTTATTCATACTGCGTGCAGAAGGATGCACGTTATATTACCTTAGAAACAGCGTCAGATAACGTACGCGCTCAAAAACTATATGACAAGCTTGGGATGAAAATAGATCACGAAGTTTTTCATTATATTAAGTACTGGTAATGGAAAGGAGTTTCGAAAAAATGGCAGAAACCATCAAACAACTATCAACACGTGAGGAATGGGTTGAAGCTTATGCCATTATGGTGCAGCTTCGCACGGAATTAACGTTGGAAAAGTACCTTCTCTTATTAGAGGAAATGATGCAAGATGGCTATACATTGTTTGCTTTCTATAAGAACAAGCAAATAGTGGCAGTGACCGGTATAAGCTGGCGAATTAATTTCTACAATGAACGTCATATTTATGTCTATGATTTAGTAACAGACGAGGCCAACCGTTCATGTGGCTATGGTGAGAAATTATTGGAATATATTCATCAATGGGGTCAAGAAAAGGGTGCACACTATATTGCTTTAGAGTCAGGCATTCAAAGGAACGATGCCCATCGATTTTATGAGGAACGATTAGGTTATGACAAATGGTGTTATTCTTTTCGGAAGGCATTGTAATCGGTTATCTTCATAGGAATATGATTGTTAAAACCTCACACACTAGTGAAAACATTAAGGAGGTTTAACATGAGGGTACCATTCAAAGAAATATTTCTTATTAGCAGTCTTATGATGAGTTTTGCCCCGGTTGGGTATGCCAACAATGTCATTCAACAACATGCCAATGGCGAGGAAGGTCAAGTAGTTTATCATGTGAAATACGATTATGATGCTATTTGTAAAGTGCTTGGAATTACGCAAGAAGTGTATGATCAATACTGGAAAGACGGACTGTCGATTGTCGATATGGCAACAAAGGAAGGCATTGAGCGTCGAGAAATCGAAAGTTAATTTTTGGAATTTCATTATCAAGAAATGCAAAAGTGGCGAGAGAAGGGTGCTATGAGCGAGCATCAATATTTCACGTTGGTTTATGATTTAAAGGATGAAATTACTGATTTTATAGAACGAAATCCGAATAAGGAATGACAGCGACTAAGATGTTTCTAGTCGCTGTATTTTTATGATTAGCATTTACTATTTAATCATAAAGAATAATAATTTAATGATTATCATTAAATTAATCTTGATTTTCACTCCGCTATTTTATATTCTTAACATAAAGACATGATCATGATCTCTTCATAAAAAACTTAAAAGCAGGGGGAAAAATGATGATTATTAATAGTGCTATAAGTGCCATCATGCAAGTCATTCTATTTTCAGTGATTCCGTTTTTTTGGTGGCTATTCACTGCGAGAAAGCAACAATCATTTTTAACATGGATTGGCATTAAAAAGCCTGTCATAGAGAAAAAAGGTAATTATTTAGTATGGTTTTTACTCATAAATGTTTTTTTATTCGTAACGAATTATTCGATCATCTATTTTTTTGTAGACAGCTCACTTTTAGCATTTAAACGTTTTGCAGGACTCGGTTTTTCCGGGTTGATCCCTGCACTTCTCTATGCAATTATCCAAACGGGCTTGTCAGAGGAGCTGTTTTTTAGAGGCTTTTTATTAAAAAGATTTGCGCATACATTTGGTTTTCGGATTGGAAATATTGTGCAAAGCTTACTATTTGGTAGTATTCACGGATTGATGCTGTTATCTTTATCTGTTATTCCTTTTGGAGTTGTTGTGTTGCTTGTGATGTCTACCGGATTAGCAGGTTATTTAATGGGGTGGATCGATGAACAAAAATCCAATGGCTCTATAATTACAAGCTGGGGTATACATAGCATGGGCAATCTAATTGTTTCTTTCTTCGCCATGTTTAACTTGCTCTAGGGTGTTCTTATGAAACTAGCTTTGTATTTTTGGGCTCTTCACCATAACTTGGGGTTGACCATATAAAAATTCAATAAATTTACATTGAAGTATAGAAAAAAAGTGAAAACTCACGTATCGTAATTGTTGCTGAGACAAACCACGAGAGGAGTTTTCACTTTGTGCT